>JAPUHN010000349.1 GCA_027297685.1 Alphaproteobacteria bacterium
ATCATCATGTTGACCGGCCAAGACACCGATGCCGATCAGATCCTCAGCCTCGATGCCGGCGCCAATGATTATGTGACCAAGCCGTTTCGCCTGGACGTTCTGCTCGCCCGTTTGCGTGCGCAGTTACGTCAGCACGAACAAAACAAAGATGCGGTATTCGCAATCGGACCCTATAAATTCCAGCCGGCGCAAAAATTGCTGGTCGATGCCAATGGACAAAAGATTCGTTTGACGGCAAAGGAAGCGGCGATCCTGAAATACCTGTATCTGGCCGGCGATAAGGTTGTTAGCCGCGACACGCTGCTGGGTGAGGTTTGGGGCTACAACGCCCGGGTGACCACTCACACACTCGAAACCCATGTCTACCGGTTGCGACAAAAGATCGAAGCCGACCCTTCGAACGCGGAAATCCTTGTCACCGAGCCAGGCGGTTACCGGCTGGTTCTGTAGCCCCGCAGTCAGCGAAGACTCAACCGATCCCCCGATGTCGGCCTTCGGGGGTAAGAGCAGACAAGCGATTGCGTGGTCCTAACTTCCGGTCTCAGTCAACAGCTGACTTTCGGTTCGCCGTCGCCAAATTAGCGCTCCCAACCTTCACATCCCCATGCCGGCCAGGTCGGACATGTGCGGCGTTGCCGCCGGCGGCTGCGGTTTCTCGGCCACCATCGCGTCGGTGGTCACTAGCAAGCCGGCGATCGAAGCGGCGTCCTGCAACGCGACGCGCACCACCTTGGTTGGGTCGACGATACCGGCGGCGACCATATCGGTGAATTCGTCGGCTTGAGCGTCGAAACCATAAGTGTCGCTCTTTTGATCGAGCAACTTCGCCGCAATCACACCGCCATCGAAACCGGCGTTCTCGACGATCTGGCGCAGCGGTGTCTCCAGCGCCTTGCGCACGATGTTGATGCCAACCTGCTGGTCCTGATTGTCAGCCTTCGGCTTGTCGAGCGCCCGTGCGGCGTAGAGCAATGCCGCACCGCCGCCGGCAACGATGCCCTCCTCGACTGCCGCGCGCGTCGCACACATGGCGTCCTCCACCCGGTCCTTCTTCTCCTTGACTTCGAACTCGGTGGCGCCGCCGACTCGGATCACCGCGACCCCGCCGGATAGCTTGGCGAGGCGTTCCTGCAGTTTCTCGCTGTCGTAATCCGACGTGGTCTCCTCGATTTGGGCGCGGACCTGGTTGCAGCGGCCGTTAATATCGGCCTTCTTGCCGGCGCCGCCGACGATCGTCGTCTCCTCCTTGGTGATCGATACCCGCTTGGTCGTGCCCAGCATGTCCAGCGTGACGTTTTCCAGCTTGATGCCGAGATCTTCGGAAATCACCTGTCCATTGGTCAGGATGCCGATGTCCTCGAGCATCGTCTTGCGGCGGTCGCCGAAGCCTGGTGCCTTGGCCGCCGCCACCTTGAGGCCGCCGCGCAGTTTGTTGACGACAGTGCCGCCAACGCCTCGCCTTCGATGTCCTCGGCGATTATCAGCAACGGTTTGTCCGACTGCATCACCGCTTCCAGCACCGGCAGCATCGACTGCAGGTTCGACAGTTTCTTCTCGTGCAGCAGGATATAGGGATCCTCGAGCTCGCAGGTCATCTTGTCGGCATTGGTGATGAAGTAGGGGCTCAGATAGCCGCGATCGAACATCATGCTTTCGACGACATCGAGTTCGGTCGCCAGGCTCTTGGCTTCCTAGACCGTAATTACGCCTTCGTTGCCGACCTCTTCCATGGCTTTGGCCAGGATGTTGCCGACATCGCTGTCGCCGTTAGCCGAGATGGTACCGACCTGGGCAATCTCGGCGTTGGTCTTGATCTTCTAGGCGCGTTTCTGGATGTCGTCGACCACGGTCTGCACGGCGGCGTCGATACCCCGCTTGAGGTCCATCGGGTTCATGCCCGCAGCGACCGCCTTGGCGCCTCCGCGCACGCTCGCCTGGGCCAGAACGGTCGCCGTCGTCGTCCCGTCGCCGGCCAGATCGCTGGTCTTCGACGCAACTTCACGGACCATCTGGGCACCCATGTTCTCAAACTTGTCCTCAAGTTCGATCTCCTTGGCCACCGAAACGCCATCCTTCGAGATGCGCGGCGCACCGAAGGATTTGTCGATGATCACATTGCGCCCCTTGGGGCCGAGGGTCACCTTGACCGCCTCGGCCAGAATGTCGACACCCTCGAGCATTTTGGC
Organism: Alphaproteobacteria bacterium; assembly: GCA_027297685.1. Classification (GTDB taxonomy): domain Bacteria; phylum Pseudomonadota; class Alphaproteobacteria; order UBA6615; family UBA6615; genus JAPUHN01. The sequence continues at coordinate 2,187 of JAPUHN010000349.1, forward strand.
CCGCGTGTCGGCTGAGAATATAACCTCTTTCGCAGTCATCTTGCTTATCCTTTCCGCAAATAGGGGCGTCAGAGTAGCGAAGCGCGCCAGCGCCGTTCAGCTAATTATGCCCATGATGTCGGACTCATTCATGATCACGAGTTCGTCGCTGTCTATCGTCACCTCGGTCCCGGAAAATTTTCCGAACAGGATCTTGTCGGCCAGTTTGACGTCGAGCGGCACTATGCCGCCCTTGTCGGAATGAATGCCGTCGCCCACCGCGGCCACTTCGCCTTGCTGCGGCTTTTCCTGGGCGGTATCCGGAATAATAATGCCGCCGGCGGATAGGTCGACGGCGGTAGTGTCACTGGCTCAGCGCCGAAACTGTCTGCCTGCTCGAAGTAATCGAAATGGCTCAAACTCTGACGGTGTCGTAAAGGCGGACCTTTGGATCGCCTCTCGGCTGGCTCCATATTTCCTTGCCGCGTAACAATTAATAGCTTGTCACATCAATAGCCTTACCGGCGTAGTCCACATTCATCAATCTTGGTGTTGACCTGCCCTCTCCCCCGAAAAGTGGCGCGGGGCGGCACCGCAATTAAGAGGTAGCCCATGGACAACGAAAGCATACGCATGATCGGCGAACTGACCGATGTCGGCGCCCAATACGCCCTCGATTTACTGGGTGCGATCCTATTGATCATCTTCGGCTGGATCCTTGCCGGCTGGGTGCAACGGATCCTGCGCCGCGCGCTCGACCGGATCGATCGCCTCGACTCCACGCTCAGACCGCTTATCGCGAGCGTCGCGCGGTACACAATACTGATCTTCGTCATCGTCGCGGTGCTGGCCCAGTTCGGCGTCCAGACCACGAGCATTATCGCCGCGCTCGGCGCGATCGGCCTAGCCGTCGCCCTCGCTCTCCAGGGCACGCTCGCCAACATCGCCGCCGGGGTGATGTTGCTGTTGCTGCGCCCGTTCAAGGTCGGCGATTACATCGACGCCGAGGGCCTGGCCGGCACGGTCGACGAGGTTGGCCTGTTTACCACTCGCATGCACACCTTCGACGGCGTGTTCAGGGAAGTGCCCAACAGCCAGCTCTGGAACCGGGCGATCCTCAACTATTCGCGCCTGCCGACCCGACGCATCGACGTGACCGTCGGCGTCAGCTACGACGACGACATCGAGCGCGCCATGTCGGTGCTCAAGGATTTGCTTGACGGTGACACGCGGGTGCTACATGAGCCACCGGCCCAGGTCATGGTCGCCGAGCTCGCCGATAGTTCGGTCGACATCAACCTCCGCTGCTGGGTGAATCGCGAGGACTACTGGGACCTGCGTTTCGACATCACCAAGGGCGCCAAGCTGCGCCTCGGCCAGGAGGGCATCACCATCCCCTTCCCGCAGCGCGACGTTCACTTGTTTCCCGTTTAACATGGATGTCGCCCACGGCCTTACCGAACCGTCGTTTCAGGCGATCGCCCGTACCCTTCGCATCTTGTTGACGAATGCGGCAATGCTCGATTCTGATCCTTCTTCAAACGACCTTGGCCTAAACAACATCCTCTATCTATCTATGCTCATAGAGTAATTTCACAAGCGTCTTGCGAAACAAAAATCGGCAGAGCAGATCATACTTTTCGAGGAGCCCGGGGCTCACCTGCATCCCCATTTAGTGAAGAGCATTTTCGGATGACGTAAGTGTCCAGGAACCCAGTTATGTCCGGTATGGGTCATTAGCGGTCGGAATCGTCCATTTCAAATCACGGCAGCTTTCGGCGGTAAAGCAGACGAAATCGTGGGTAAAGAGGGCATCGAAGCGTTTGCAATAAACTCTGACGCGCAATGCGCACTCAATTCGTTGACAACGAATCGGGGGCTGTCACATGCTCAATGGTTGATGGGGGTAACAAAAATTCCTGGCCAAGGACTCAGGCCCGCGCGTGGTGAGTTGAAGGCAAGCTCGCGTCTGGTTATTTGTCATTTTCGATGAATAGCCTTCCAAATTTAGCCCCGCTTGGCACCCGTCCGGCGGGGCCTTTTTGTGTCTGTATTGGCGACCTAGACAGCGAAACCGATATCGCCGACTATTCATTAAATTCATGGGGTATCGAAAACCATGAATAAGTGAGAATCCTCAGCCCCGCTTCGGCGGGGCTTTTCTTTTCTGCCTTGGGCGGGCGGTGGACTGCGACCCCCAAGTGGCGCATCATCGTGGAAAGGCTGGATCAAAATCCAGCATCGGAGCTACTCAGCCCCGCATACACTCCGATGGCTCGGACATGATCTAGACAGCGATCCTGATAGGGTGCATCATCTAAAGGTTCTCCTGTTAATGCAGGACTACAAAACCAACTCAGCCCTGCCTGCCCCCAATTCGCGGGGCTTTTCTTTTTTCCTTCGCGCCCCTGTTTCTATTTCAGTAAGTATAGGTTGGTAGGCTTCCACCATGAAACGCCTTCTCGGCAATTTGCTGACTTTATTGCTCGTCGCATCATGTGCGGTGGTAGCGGACAAATCCGAAGCTCCCGGCAGGCAGTTCCAAGATGTCATCAAATCGCAGATCGAGGCGTTTGCTCGCGACGATGGCGAGGCGGCATTCGCTCACTCTGCTCCGGCAATTCAACAGCAATTAGGATCACCGGGAGCGTTCATGGCGATGGTACGGACTGGATTTCGTCCTGTGTACCGACCGCGATCAGTCGAGTTTGAAGAACACATTAAGGTTGATGGTAATTACGCTCAACCAGTGCGCATTGTTGGTCCAGACGGCAAAGTAGTACTGGCGATGTACCACATGCAGCAGCAGCTCGACGGCAGTTGGCGCATAGCGGGCGTTATGCTTCGTCCTTTGCAGGCTCAAGAGATCTAGAGTATGCACAGCGGCGTATGGCCCGGAAAGGGCTAGCGGCGCATCCGCAATAGCGGTTTCAATGTCCGTTTTGGGTCAGGAACGGACGTAATCACCTATCGCTGGTCACGTCCGTTTTGCCCCCGTCACAGAAAAGCTGCCCCGTGCGGTTGACATGGGGCGGTTTGTGCTGATGGCCGGTCGCAGTTGGCCTATTTGAGATTGAGGGTCTTGCTGAGCAAGTTGGCGCATGCGTCCGCCACCTTGTCGTTTGGCTCGG
>JAPUHN010000035.1 GCA_027297685.1 Alphaproteobacteria bacterium
CAATGGACGATCGGTAAGGGACTGGACGGTTACTGCCCCATGGGCCCGGCGATTCTGACCGCCAACGAGGCCGGCGATGTGCGCGAGATGCGCCAGCGCACCTGGGTAAACGGCGAGGCGCGCCAGGATGCGAAAGTGGCCGATCTGATCTTCGACATCCCGACCTTGATCGAAACTATTTCCGGGGGCATCACCCTACTGCCCGGCGATATAATCCTCACCGGTACGCCGGTTGGGGTCGGCATTGGGTTCGATCCGCCGGTTTTCTTGCAGTCCGGCGATGTAGTCAAGGTCACCATCGACCCCATCGGCACGATCGAAAACCGGGTCGAATGACGGCGGAGTCGCGCAAACTGTAGTGATTTGCAATAAGGATAAACCGAACGACCTTTGTCCTTCGAGACGGGCCTAGTGGCCCTCCTCAGGATGAGGCGAAAGAGCTCTTCAGGATGACGTGGAAATAAAAAAGGGGGAGAAACAATGACCGAGCGCGTTGGAATGGTCGGCCTGGGCCTCATGGGTCAGGCCTTTATCCATAACCTCCGAAAATCGCAATTTATCGTCCAAGGCTTCGACGTCGATCCCGCGCGCATGGACCAACTGCGCGAACTAGGTGGCCATCCGGTCGATACGCCGGCCGACGCGGCGAAGGACGTGGATTGCGTCATCACGTCGCTGCCCACCAGCGATATCGCCCGCGAGGTCGTGCTGGGCACGGACGGCATCGCTGCGGGGGCGGCGGAAGGCCTCTATATCTGCGACACCACCACCGCGTGCCCGGAGGATTCGGAACGCCTTTTCGCCGACCTCGCCGAACGCGGTATCCGGTATTTGGATTCGTGCGTCAGCGGTACCAGCACGATGGCGCAGGCGGGCGATCTGGTCGTCATTGCCGGCGGCAGGCAAGAAGACTTCGACGCCTGCAAGCCCTACTTCGCCGGTTTCAGCCGCGCCGCTTATTTTATGGGGCCGGCCGGTTCGGGCGCGCGCACCAAGCTGGTGATCAACCTCATTCTGGCGGGCAACCGGCTCGCCCTGGCGGAGGGCATGGTACTTGGCGAAAAAGCGGGGTTGGAGCCGAACAACTTGCTCAAGGTTTTGCAAGACGGGGCGTGCAGCTCGAAAACCATGGTCGACAAGGGCCCCAAGATGATCGACGCCGACTATTCCAAGCAGGGTCAGGTCAAGGTCTCGCTCAAGGATTCGCGGCTTATGCTCGAACTGGGTCAACGCCTCGGCGCGCCGATGCTGGTGACCGGCATTTGGTCGCAAGTCCTGCAGATGGCCTACGAGAAAGGCTACGGGGAAAAAGATACCGTCGCATTCTTCGAGATCTTGCGCGGTATGGCAGGCTTGGAAGAGCGCCCGGGCATCGACGATGTGCCGTTCGGCAAGAGTTGAGCAAAACAGGGTTAGGGTTCATGAACAGCACGCCGGCAAATTCTTCGAAGACGGTCTACTATTTCAACCGGGTCACCCATCCAGCTTTTTTAGAGATCCTCGCCGCGGAACCCGACATCGAGGTCCATAAATTCGCCAACGACAGCCCCGATGGCGACGTTGAGCCGGTGATGGCGGCGGCGCACGCCTATCAGATCGATTCCACCCGCGCCGGCATCCCCGAGAAATTCTGGGCGAACGAAGCTTTGCTGGCGAACAACCCCAACCTGTTGCTGGTCTCGACTAACGGTGCGGGTTTCGACACCATCGATGTGGCGGCGTGCACGCGCGCCGGCGTGCTGGTGGTCAACCAGTCGGGTGCCAACCGCGAGGCGGTCGCCGAACACGCGCTTGGGCTGATCCTCTCGGTGTCCAAGCGGATCGCCGAGACCGACCGGGCCTTGCGCGCCAGCGCGATCCCTTTGGACAGGAATAATTTTATCGGCGATGAAGTGGCCGGCAAAACCCTCGGCGTTATCGGCATCGGCAACACCGGCAGCACCTTGACCAAAATTTGCACCACCGCGTTGGCGATGCCGGTGTTAGCCTACGATCCTTATGTCGATGCCGAAACCATCGCCGCCTATGGCGCGACCAAGGTCGAGTTCGACGACTTGCTCGCGCAAGCCGATTATGTCTCGGTTCACTGCCCGCGCACGGCGGAAACGCAAAATATGCTCGATGCGGCGGCCTTCGCGAAAATGAAACCCGGCGCCTATTTTATTACCACCGCGCGCGGTGGCATTCACGACGAAGTGGCGCTCTACGATGCGCTGGCCGGCGGCCAAATAAAGGGTGCTGGCCTCGACGTCTGGGACCCCGAACCGCCTCAAGCCGACCATCCGCTGCTGAGCTTAGAAAACGTAACGGCGAGCCCGCACACCGCCGGTTCGACTTTTACGGCGCGCGAGAGCCTGGGCCGGTGGGCGGCCGAGCAACTAATCGACGTGCTGAACGGCAGGCGCCCGCCACGGTTGATCAACACCGACGCGTGGCCGCTGTTTCGGGAGCGCTATGAAAAACTGCTGGGCCCAGTCTCCCCTGAGTCCAACTAGCGTCGCCTTCCGCGAGCGTGAAGTGGACGTGGCACGTGATTGTGCTCACGTGCGCCCGTATTATGAGACCAGAGCATCGAGTTTTCTGTGCGAGATGATACGCGACGCGACGTCGAGTTTTTTTCCCAATTCGACGGGCGAGAACGGTTTTTTGATAAAACCGCTAACGCCGAAAGATTTCGCCTCGGCGACGGAAGAGTGGTCTGCCTGCCCCGTTATTATCACGAACAGCAAATCCGGGTAGCTGGTACGGATCTGCCTGAGGAGTTCCATGCCGTTCATTACCGGCATGTGCCAGTCGCAAAGCACAAGGTCGATGAAGTCCTCGCCGCCGAGGGAGCCGATCAGGTCAAATGCTTCGGAGCCATTCTTCGCGGTGAAAATTTGCGTGATTCCCAAGTCGATCAGCATACGCTTGGTCAGGTTCATCGACTCAATACTGTCTTCGACCAGCAGTATGCGCAACGGGTCCGCGTTTTTGTCATTCGTCGTCATAATTTATTACCTTAAGGTGAACACCCAGGAAATTGGGTGCCGGCCCTGTCGAGTTCGTTCCGCAGGGCCTGAGCGAGGTGGGACGGTTTGACCGGCTTTTGTAAAAACTGGCAATTGTCCGGTACATTTTCGCTGCTAATGTCGGCGCGATTGGGATAGCCCGACATGAATACGAACTTCATGCCGGGACGTGCTTCCCGCATGATCGTGGCCATCTCGAAACCACCGATCGAAGGCATCACTACGTCGCTGAGCACCAGATCGATTTCAGAACCGTGCGCGGCTTCGACCTCCATGGCTTCGAAACCGTCGCTCGCTGTGAGGACATTGTAACCCAGCGAAGCGAGCATCTCGCGTGCCAACTCCAACAGCGGCGCATCGTCTTCGACCAGCAGGATCGTTTCGCCTCGGCCGAGATTTTCCTGCTCGACTTCGGCGATCACGGCCTGAGGATTTCGGTCGACCGCCGGCAGTAACATTTTGATCGTGGTGCCTACCTCCAGCGTACTCTCGACTTCCACGGACCCTTGCGAATTTTGCGCGAACCCATAGACCATCGCCAGGCCAAGCCCGGTCCCCTTGCCTTGGTCTTTGGTGGTGAAAAAGGGCTCGAAGATATGCTTCAGAGTGTCTTCGTCGATGCCGATGCCATTATCTTTCACGGCCACCTCGACAAATCGGCCGGCCGATAATTTCTGGTGCATCGCCGCAAATTCTTCATCCAGCTCGACGACCCGGGACGTGATTTTAATGCATCCGCCTCTTGGCATGGCATCGCGTGCGTTGATGACGAGGTTGACCAAGGCCTGGCTGAACTCGGAGGCGTCGGTCTCCACGCAAGCGCCCTCGGTATGGCTCTCGATGTGTAGCTGGTAGCGCTCGCCTGTCGATTTTTGCAGCAATTCCTCGATGTCGGATATCGCCTCCTCGACCCGAAAAACCCGCTTCTCGATGATTTGCCGGCGGCTGAACGCGAGTAGCTGCTTCGTCAGTTGAGCGGCCCGATCGGTGCCGGCGAGGACCTCCTCCAGCGCAGTCGTAACGGCGTCGGGGTCGTCAATATCTCTCAGTGCGCGCCTTGTATACCCGTCGGTCACCATGAGGATATTGTTGAAATCGTGGGCGATTCCACCGGTCAACTGGCCAATCGCGTCCATTTTTTGCGCCTGATTGAGTTGCCGCTCAATTTCCAGCCGTTCCGAAATATCCTGCACGATACCGAAGAAACCAACGACATCTCCGGCCCGATCAAAATGGGGGACATAGGAAATCGTGACGTGCCGGAATTTGCCATCGGGGTAAGTGAGCGACCTGTCGAAGGTTTGCGCTTCGCCGCCAAGGACTTTTTGCATTCGCAATTCATGATTTTGGGCGGCCACCGCGGTGATGTTTTGGGCTAGCGGGTTACCGATTATCTCTTCACGTGAACGCTGGTGCCATTCGACGGCGAGTTGATTGATGAAGCGAATGATTTTGTCTTTGTCAAAGTACGCAATAACGACAGGCAGACTATCGGCAATGAGGCGCACGAACTCTTCGCTGTCACGGAGTTTCTTCGCCGCTTGAACGCGTTCCACCGCGCCCCCAAGCTGGCTGCCAATCTGCGCCACAACAGCGAGTATTTTCTCGTCGGGTTCGATCGCCTCTAGAGCGTAGAACTCGAGGACGGCGACGACCGTCTGGCCGGCCAGGAGCGGAATAAAGAAGGCACCCTTGAAGGGCAACATGCCGTTCGAGCCAGCGCGTACGTAGTCATTGTCCTGGTTAACGTCGGAAATCCATCTAGGTTTCCCGCTGGCCAGTACCTCGCCAATCGTGCCCTCACCCGGCAAGAATTTGGCTGCCTCGCTCGCGCGAATGAAATCTTCGAGTCCCCGCTCTGGTGTCGCCAGGTGCCAAACACCCGTGGAAACGAACTCATCAGGATTATCCTCATTCGGACGAAACGCGTGGCCGACCGGCCAATCTGTGAAGGAACAAACTTCTTCGAGGCAGATCTGAATTGCATCGTCGACCGTTACTGCCTTGTCACCGGCGACCGTAAGTCTATGCATAAGATGCAGCGCGTCGTTGCGCTCCCACAGCATCTGTTCGGCGTATGTGCGCTCGGCTCTTTCCTCTTCCAAGGCCCGGTTGGCGGCGGCAAGCTCCGCAGTGCGTCCAAAGACCGTTTGTCCGATCACGCGGGTGCGTATTTGCGTAGTGCGCAGGAACAGAATGAAGCCGACTGTCAAGAGCAATCCAAACAGACCAACGACCCATGGCGCCGCGTTGGTGGGCAGGATAGAACCTTCCGGCGGTACGAACACGAGCAACCAGTTGCGGTCGCCGACCGAAAGGACGGTATTTTTGTAGCCGTCAAGCAACAGCTCTTCGGCCGATAGGCTGAGGTGGTCTTGTCCGGGGGCTCCTCGAAAATACAGGAGCATGGCGTCCGATGGCGCGGTTGCGTCGAGAACGTACAGATCCAATTTAGATAGCGACTGGGTTCGCGCTATTGCGGTTTGCAGGATATCTTCGATCCGAAACACGCCGAGCGCAAAACCGGTAAGTTTCTCGCGGCGCACCGCGACAGTTTCCGGCACCAATCCGGTGCTGTAGACGGGTGCGAACGCTACAAAACCGTACTGCTCGCCTGTTCCATGCACCAATCGGATTTTTTGCGAGGCCGCGATCCTACCGGTGTCCCTGGCGCGGTTGAGCGCCTCGAGAAGCAGCGGATCAGAGGCCATGTCGAATCCCAACGCCACCTCATTGGCGTCCAACGGTTCGACGAAATAAACTGGGAAATACTCGTTCCGCACCGCCGCCGGGACCATCTCGCCAGAGGAATTTCGCTCGGTAATTCGGAAGTCCGTAAAGCCGTCACGGCGCGCCGCCGTCTCGTAAGCCACGCGATCGCCGGCCGATACTCGCGGTATCCACTCGATTGCTTGTATTTCGCCGTCGCGCGCGAGATTCAGCTCAACATAGGCGCGGAACTCGTCGCGTTCGACCTCGTTCGAGGCCGCAAAAAGTCGGCCGATCGAGGCGATCGAATTCAGAGTGTTTTCAATCGAGCGGCCGAGGACCACAGTCAGAGGTACGGCTTCCTCCTGGTACATCTGCTGAAGATCGTCGTTCTGGGAATGGCGTAATACGACAACGAAAAGGGCCGCGGAAATGGTCAGACCCGCCAGAAAAACGGCTAAATACGGCATGAGCCCAGGCCGCGCTCCCGTTCGTTCGCGCTCGCCGGTTCCGGACCGCGATAACGTGCCGCAACCGAACACCGCAGTCAGCCTCGGCTGAGGTTTGTTATCGCGACGCTATGGCATTGAAAATAAATGCAAAGCTGCGGGTTTGAGAGTTCGTTGCGATACTCGGCTTTGGCCGGCTGGCTGGCCGGCCAATTGCGGACTAAAAGAAACGTAATCACGCCATTCTTAATCACACGAATGCACTCTATCATTGCGGGAAGAACCGCTGGCAGAGTAATACTTAGTGGTTAAGCATAAGTTACATATATGGGTATTATTGTGTTTTAGTACTAGTATAGATAGTATTCGTTTTATCCCAAATGCGCGCCCGCGAAGATTTGCTTCTAATCACCGAAACCACTTGCGTTGCGGCAGCCATCGACCCAAGATTTCGTGGGTGACTGGCTTGCGCAGGGCGTTTTCGCTAACTTCTCAGCAGTAGAGGATGAATGCCTTCACGGTCGACTTGGCGCCATGAGGGCCGGTTACCGGGCGGGCAATCCGAGCGAACAGGGGGAATGGACATCATGGATCTCATTTTGCGTAATGCGCGGGTCGCTGGCGACGAAGACCGTCCCCCGGTCGACATCGGCATCGAGGCGGGTCGATTCGCCGCCATCGAGGCAAATCTGGCGGCCGACGGACCCGAAATAGATGTCGACGGCCGGCTCGTCGCGCCCGGTTTCGTCGAGACCCACATTCATCTCGATAAGTCGTGCCTCCTGGACCGTTGCAAATCCGAAGAGGGCACGCTTGCCGAGGCGATGGCCGAAGTCGCCAAGGCAAAGCAGGCGTTCGAGCCCGACGACGTGCGCCAACGCGCTATCCGCACCTTGGAGAAGTGCATCCTCCAGGGCACCACGCACATGCGCACTCATCTGGAGGTCGATCCCGTCGTCGGCTTGCGCTCACTCGAGGGCATCCTGCCGTTGATCGAGGAGTACAAGTGGGCAATCGATATCGAGATATGCATCTTCTCGCAGGATGGATTGCTCGACCTGCCGGGCGCCGATGAACTGATCATCGAGGGCTTGAAGCGGGGCTGCCGTGTCATCGGCGGCGCGCCGTATGTAGACAGCGTGCCGACCGGCCAGATCGACTGGATTTTCGAGCAGGCCCGCGAATTCGACGTCGATATCGATATGCATCTCGATTTTGGCCACACCCCGGAAGGCATGACAATCGAGCATGTCTGCGACCGTGCCGAAGAATACGGCTACGGTGGACGTGTCGCCGTCGGCCACGTAACCCAGATGTCGACCCTGCCGCCGGCCCGCTTCGAGGAGATCACCCGGCGTCTCGCTGATGCCGGTGTCGCGGTGACGGTGCTGCCGTCGACCGACCTCTACCTGATGGGCCGCCATCTCGACCACGACATCATCCGCGGTGTCGTACCGATCCACAAAATGTTGGGCCATGGCGTAAACTGTTCGCTGTCGTCGAACAATGTGCTCAACCCCTTCACACCGTTCGGCGACTGCTCGCTGATCCGCATGGCTAACCTCTACGCCAACGTTTGCCATGTCGGTCAGCGCGACGACACGATCGAATGCTTCGAGATGGTGACGCGGCGGCCGGCCGATCTTATCGGGCTGCCGGACTACGGCGTCCAGGTTGGTAAGTCGGCGGACTGCGTGGTACTCGATTGCCCGGACCGCCACGCCGCGGTTGCCGAGTTGGCGCCGCCCCTCTACGGCTTCAAGCGTGGGCGCGCGACCTTCAAACGTGAGCCGGCCCAATTACTCGCGCCGCAATGAGAGGCATTGCGCAGCGGACACTGCTCTAGCGGTCCGCGCCAAGGCGCGCGTTATTCGGTCACCACATCGGCGAGCCCTACTGCCACGCCGGCGTACTCGGCCATTGCGTCCAGCATGACTTCCCACATGTACTCGGCTGACGCGCTGTCGCCGAGAATGCGATAGGCCGGGATATCTCCAACTTCGGATCGCACGACGATGGCGTTGAGCCGTGCGACCGACGTCTGCGCCACGGCATCGGCAGCGAACACCGCCGATCGCAGATCGACACCGCAAATTTTGGAAAACATCTCGGCTGAATGCCGGCCGCTTACCAGAAATTCAAAGTTCGCATCGGCGCGTGGCACCGGATAGCGCCGCACCCCATCGTCGAGTGAACAGGCGCCAGCCAAATCCATCAATGGCAACGCTGGCGCGTTCAATGGCGACAACAACAACGCTTCGGTGGGCGCCAGTACGGCGACAAGCACACCGTCGGTTTGGAGATAAGTGCGGTTTGGCGTGTCGCTGCAATCGAAACCACGCGCGCGCAACCAGTCGAGCGTGTCGCGGCCTTTGAAGCCGATGCGCGGCAGCCCCGACAGATCGCAGATCGCCAACCGTTCGACAGCGTCCCGGTCGCCCCTTGCCAGGTTTGCCGTGACCGTGCCTTCGCCCAGACTTTCAAACGTGGCGCCGGCCGCTAAAAGTCTGCGATAGACGAAGCTGCGGCGGCGGGCATCGGTTGGGTTGATTGTCGCCATAACGCCTACAATTCCTGGCGCGCGTTGTCGGGGTCGTAAAACGGATGGGGTACGACTTTCGCCGCTACCATCCGGCCTCCGTCGACGCGTATGTCGATTCCACTGCCGTGTTCGGCCTGGTCGGGTGCGACGTAGGCCAAACCGATAACCTCGCCCAAGGTCGGCGAGCGGGCGGCCGAAGTGACCCGGCCAGTGATCTCGCCGTCGCGGATCACCAGATGGCATTCGTCGGGACAGGGGTCGCTGCGATCGTTGAGTTGAAAGCCGACCAGTTGGCGCTTCGGGTCGATTTTCCCATAAAGTCCAACCGATCGCCCGCCGACATAGAAGGGTTTTTTCTTGGCCAGCGCCCAACCCATATCGGCCTCGTGGGGCGTCGTCAGACCATCAGTGTCCTGGCCGACGATGAGGTGGCC
>JAPUHN010000350.1 GCA_027297685.1 Alphaproteobacteria bacterium
CTCTGAAGTGATGCCATGATAACTACAAACAAGCACGCGGGCCGCGCCGACGTAGCGCAGCCAACCATGATAGGATTTCTGCGTGAAGATATCGCGCACGAGGTTAAAAGCATCGTCAAGAAAACCGATGCCACGTCCGAAATACGCATCATCTCCGACAGCTTGAAAGAAGAGCTGCTCGGCTTCCAATCGGAACCGTGCGTGATCTTGTTGCAATTGGCGGCATCGGAGGACGATGAATTCGACGTCGTCGAGGAGTTTCTCAACCGGAACCCGCACTTGTCGGTGATCATCATTTGCGACGATGTGCCGTTCGAACAAGTGCGGCGCTTGATGCGCAGCGGCGCGCTCGACATCTTGCCGCGGCCGCTCAAGGAGGATGAATTTCTGGTCGCGTTGGAGGCCGCGTTTGTTCGCGTCTCGAACGCCAAACTCAGTGGCGGCAGCGCCAAAACCGGTAAGGTCATAACCTTTATGAAAGCATGCGGTGGCGTCGGTGGAACCACGCTGGCCGTGCAGTCGGCACACGCGCTGGTCGGTCGTGGGCGCCGGAAACGAAAGGTTTGTTTAATAGATTTCGACCTACAATTCGGCAATGTTGCCATGTACCTCGATGTCGAAGGTGGCGGCGAGTTGTCAGACCTTTTGCGGCCGCCGGAGGAAATTGACGCCACGCTGTTTGATTCGGTCAGCACGACCCACCCGTCCGGCATCGACATCGTGGCTGCCCCGCAGACAGTTTGGTCGCTGGATTCGATCAGCGTAGAGCAGGCGCGTAAAATCATCGAGGTTGCGGCCCAGTTGTATGACTACGTTATCGTCGATTTGCCGGATTACTGGACCGACTGGTCCAAGCAAATTCTGGATAGTGCCGATGGGGTGGTGTTGGTGATGCAAATGACAGTCGCCGCGGTTCGCCATGCGCGCCGGCGCATCGACCTGCTGCAGTCGGAAGGGATGGGTAATGTGCCGATTTTTATCGTCGCGAATCGCTTCAAAAAACCGACGATGTTTACCAGCGATACGATAAAACAGGATGAGGTTGAGAAGGCCCTCGGACACGTGATCGATTTCTCGCTGCCGAGTAATTTCAAGATTGTAAACGAAGCGCAAACACATGGGATTCCGATTGCCGAGGCGGAAGGTGGACGTAAATTAGCGTCCGACCTCAACAAGATCGCCGAGTCAATCGTCGCCCGGCTCTAGGCTCTAGAATGTGGTGCCGCTGAGATAAAGGAATGTTGCAATGCTACGTCGTCTTGTGAGCTCGAACACCGTCGAATTCAAGAAGCCGCCTGTGCCGGAGGCGCCAGAACCGTCGGAATCCGTTGAGCCGTCGATGCCAGCCGTTGCGGGCAAGCGTGCTGCCACCGGCGCGCCGGCACGCGAAAGCGGATCGGGCCTGCTTAGCGCGACCGGAACCGCAGATGATGAGGCGCCAAATGGCGATCTGACGAACGGCGGCGGGACCACCGATTACAGCGGTGTTCCGAACCGTGCAGCCATCGCCGACAACACCTACGTGAAGTTTACTTCGGATAAGCACACCGAATTAAAAATGCTGATTCACCAGCAGCTTTTGGACACCATGAATCTGTCGGTGCTCGACAAAATGAGCGAGGATCAGATTCGCAGCGAAGTCGGTGACCTGGTGCGCGAGTTGCTGGTCGAGAATAACGTTCCGCTCACTCTGCAGGAACAGCAGACCTTGATTGCCGATATTCTCGACGAGGTGCTGGGCCTGGGGCCGATCGAGCCGTTGCTTAAAGATCCGACAATTTCCGACATACTCGTCAACTGTTACGACGTCGTCGTGGTCGAACGGTTTGGCCGGCTGGAAATGACTCCGGTTAAATTCAAGGACAACCGCCATCTTCTGCGAATAATCGACAAAATCGTGTCGACTGTTGGCCGTCGTATCGATGAAAGCTCGCCGATGGTCGACGCCCGCCTGCTCGACGGATCGCGCGTCAACGCCGTCATCGCGCCGATCGCCGTCGACGGACCGCTATTGTCAATTCGCCGGTTTGCCACAGACCCCTATACCATCGACCGGCTGATCGATATCGGAACGATCACGCCCAACATCGCGGAGTTGTTGGAAGGCATTGTTCGCGCCCGGCAAAATATTTTGATTTCCGGCGGCACCGGCAGCGGTAAGACGACAATGCTGAATGCCATGGCGGCGTTTATCGATCCAAAAGAACGCATCATCACGATTGAGGACGCGGCCGAATTGCAATTGCAGCAGCCGCAAGTTGCGCGGATGGAGACCCGCCCGGCAAATGTCGAGGGTAAAGGCGAAATCGCGCAGAGGGAATTGGTCAAGAACTCGCTGCGAATGCGTCCGGACCGTATAATCGTCGGCGAGGTCCGTGGTGGAGAAGCCTTTGATATGTTGCAGGCGATGAACACGGGTCATGAAGGATCGATGACGACGGTGCACGCCAACACGCCGCGCGATTCGCTCGCGCGTATCGAAAACATGATTGGCATGGCGCAGCTCGACCTGCCGCAAAAGGCCATGCGTGCGCAAATTGCTTCGGCGATCCACGTGGTGATCCAGCTGGCGCGGCTGAGCGACGGCAGGCGCCGCCTCATGAGTGTTCAGGAAGTAACCGGTATGGAAGGCGATATTATTACGATGCAGGAGATTTTCCGCTTCGACCGCCGTCAGACCGATGCCGATGGAACGATTCATGGCGCCTATGTCGCCACCGGTATCCGACCGAAGTTCATCCAGGATTTCAACCAGCGTGGTATATTTATTTCAGATGATCTGTTTGAGCCCAATCAGGAATTGTAGACCCTGCGGCGGCCGAGAGTGATCCAGCGATGCAAATTGATAATCTGACATTGTTTTATGGGGCTGTTTTCTTGGCCGGCCTGTTGGCGGTCGAGGGGATATATCTATTCTTCTTCCGCACCCGCAAAACCGGTAATTTGGAAGTAAACCGGCGGCTGCGCCTGCAATCGAAGAACCCCGATGGACGAGAGGTTCTCGACGAACTGCGAAAGGAAACTCGCGGCGGTGCGGGAATAGGCGGCTATCTCGATGGCAAGATCGCTCAGGCTGGCAAAAACTATTCAGTATCGCGCCTGTTGGTCGTGATGAGTATGGTCGGCTTTATGATGTTCCTTTTCCTGGTGATCGTGCTGCCGCTTCCACCACTGGTCGGCTTGTCAATCGGCGCGGTGTCGGGCCTTGGCTTGCCGATGCTTTACTTGCGAATGAAGTCGAAAGAGCGGGTCAATAAGTTTTCCGCACAGTTGCCCGATGCGCTAGATACCATGGCGCGTAGTTTGCGCGCGGGCCATCCCTTCACTGCGGCCATGAATTTGGCGTCGTCCGATCTCCCCGATCCGATGGGCACCGAACTGGGTATTGTCACCGACGAAATGACTTATGGACTGCCACTCAGCACAGCGCTCGAAAATTTGCGGACCCGCGTGCGGCTTCAGGATCTGGACTATATGGTCGTTGCGATCACCATCCAACATGAGACCGGCGGCAATTTGGCCGAAGTGCTAGCCAACCTCTCGCGGGTTATTCGCGATCGGTTCAGGATGTTCCAAAAGATCAAGGCGCTGTCCGCCGAGGGCCGGCTGTCGGCCTGGGTGATATCGATTTTACCGTTTTTCGTCGCCGGCATTATTCATGTGATCAATCCGTCCTATTTCGGCGCATACCTGAACGATCCCGTATTTCATAAACTGATTGCTGCCGGGCTGTTCGGGATCATGCTTGGCGCCTTTACAATGTTCAAAATGGTCAACTTCCGGTTTTAGAGGGCGGCATGGAAGCAATCCGACAACTACTCGATTCTGTTGTTCAATCTGGCGGCCTCCTCCTCGTCGTGATGATTATATTTGTTTGCGCCCTTCTGGCGGCGTTCGGCATCGCCACACTGGCCACCTCGCGGTCCGACGCACGCCGCCGTTTGGCGGGGGCTACCGGCTTGGCTGCCGGCGGTGACCTGCTTTCAGGTGGCTCGCTACGCATTACAGCTCCGTTGACCGGGGTTGGCGGTTTGTTCGAGAGAATTGCGCAATTTATTTTGCCAAAAGGCGCGATGGAGCCCGACAACGCGCTGCGCGTTAAGATGATTCAGGCCGGCTATTACAATACCCGGGTGATCCGGATTTATTATCTGATGAGGATATTGCTGGCGGTAGGCATGGCTTTGGGTTTGGCGATTGTCATGCCGATAATAGCTGCTGATACAGCGATACAGAGCGTAATTATTTTGGCGGGCGCGGCCGGTATGATGGGTTATTTTCTGCCTGTATTTCTCCTCAGTAGGCGGGTCAGGAAACGCCAGCTGTCCATTCGCGAAGGTTTTCCAGACGCGTTGGATATGCTTTTGGTGTGTGTCGAGTCTGGCCTCGGTCTGGACGGTGCGCTCGCCCGCGTTG
This sequence comes from Alphaproteobacteria bacterium, assembly GCA_027297685.1. Taxonomy (GTDB): domain Bacteria; phylum Pseudomonadota; class Alphaproteobacteria; order UBA6615; family UBA6615; genus JAPUHN01. The sequence continues at coordinate 4,417 of JAPUHN010000350.1, forward strand.
CCGATGAAATTGGCCGCGCCCATCCACTCCTTTCGGAACAGTTCGGGTTTATTGGTCGCGAACTGCGCGTCGGCCGCGATCGTGAGGTGGCGCTGCGGAGTATGGCCGAACGCATCGGCATCGATGAAGTAACGTCGCTGGTTACGCTGCTGATCCAAACCGACAAGCTGGGAACCAGCATCGGCGACGCCTTGCGCGCTCATGCTTATGAAATGCGTTCCACTCGATTGCTGCGGGCGGAAGAAAAGGCGATGAAGCTGCCGGTCAAGTTATCGGTTCCGTTGATATTTTTTATTCTACCAGCGCTGTTGCTGGTTATTCTCGCCCCGGCATCGATAAGTATTGGCCGCGATATGTTCCCGGCATTGCAGAACGTGGATTTGTCCATCTTCTAATAGTCTGTCTATCTATTTTATTGTTATCAGTTTATAAGCAGAACGATGTCTCTTTGTGGGGAAGTTTGGGCATGAAGAAATTTTTGACGCTTGCTGTTTGCGTTGCCCTAAGTGCGTGCAGCACGTTCGACTGGGCTGAGATCCGCTCATTCGTCAAGGTCGGCGATGAAAAAGCCGTCTCCGGGACCGAGCGTGCAATGATACAGGGCCGAGAACATTTCACCCTGGGTAATTACGGAATTGCCGTCGACTCGTTCAACGCGGCGGTGACACTCGATCCCCGGTCGATCAGAGCCCTGAACGGTCTGGCGGCCAGTTATGACAAGCTCGGCCGGTTTGATTTGGCTCAGCGCTACTACTCGAACGCGATTGCCCTGGACCCCAATTCTCCGGTGACATTGAACAATGCTGGGTATTCTCAGCTGCTACAGGGCAACGTCAAAAAGGCATTGCAATTTTTTGAGCTAGCGGCCAAAAGCGACCCCGACAGTCCACGGATCGCGGCGAACACCGAGTTGGCCGTCAACATGATGGGCTACGATGCCCGCCGGTCGCCGCGCGAAGATGTCGCGGTGGTCGAATTGGCACAGGCGATTACGCCGAAGATGTGGATCGAGAAAACTGCAGAGCGTGTCCACACATTGGTTACCCGGCCAGATCCTGAATTTCTAGACCTTGCCGTGCGGCTCCAGGTTGACCCGCGAATTGTGAGTCTCGGCGGTGCACGCCAGCGCTGAGGCGGCATACCTGGAATTGATCATTGGATTAAAGCACAGCCGTTGGATTTTTCTGGCGGGCGCCTTAGTGGCGCTGTCTGCCTGTGCCGATCTGGGGCTGGGGCTCGGTGATGGCGAGCCTGTCGCTGTAGATGACGCCCTCAATCCATTGCGCTTGGCCTTGGCCCCGAGCGAGACTGTCGCCGACGCCGACCGCGCTAACGAAAGCAGGGACTACCAGCGTGCCTACGACATACTGCGGCAGCATTTGGTCCTCGATCCCACGAATGAAGCGGCAAAGATAAGTCTTGCGCGAACCTATTTGGGCCGTAACCAAGGCCTCAACGCCCAAACCATCTTGGATTCTCTATCGGATGAATCCAAGGAAATCCCTCGGGTCCAAATGCTGCGCGGCTTGGCGTTATTGGTTCAGGGGCAGCGGGCCGAAGCAACGGTGCAGCTCGAATCGGCTCTAGCGAGCGATCCGTCCCTTTGGCAGTCGGCCAACGGTCTCGGGCTGATTCACGATTTCGACAAGCGCTGGGACGAGGCCGAAGCGAGTTATAAGCGCGCGCTTGAGACCAAAAGCGATTCTGCGGTGGTGCACAATAATTTAGGCTATTCCTATTTGCTGCAAGGCCGTGTCGATGAGGCGGCCACGGCATTTACGACCAGCCTTACCTACGAGCCGAATCGTATAGTCGCGCGTTCCAATTTAAGGCTCGCGCTGGCTGCAAAGGGGCGCTACACCGACGCGATCGCGGGAACCGAAAGGTCCGGCCTGCCACAAGTGTTGAATAACATCGGCTACGTCGCCATGTTGCGCGGCGACTATGAGTCCGCCGACGTTTTTCTTAATCGCGCGATCGACGAGAGCCCGGTTTTCTATGATACGGCTGAACAGAATCTCGAACGCCTAAAGACACTGGTAGGCAAACCAATTGGCGAGCGCCGGTTGCGGAGCATCGGTAATTGAACCAACCGGTTATCGCCGCTTTGTTTTTGTATGGCGCGGTTTTGCTGCTGCTGGCGGCGGCGGTGTGGGACGCCGTCACCATGACGATCCCCAATTACCTGGTGCTGGCCGTATTAGCGCTTTATGTCGCCAGTTTGGCGGTCAGCTTCGATCTATCCGATATTCTGTTCGACGTGTTGGCCGCGGTCATCATATTTGTCGTCTGCTTTGTTTTTTTCGCATTGGGTTGGCTCGGCGGCGGTGACGCCAAGTTGGCGCCCGGCGCGGTCTTATGGGTCGGCTATGACGGCTTTTTGCCATTCCTAATCGCGATGACGCTAGCCGGCGGCATTCTTGCCATAGCGCTGTTGCTGCTGCGCGCCGGACTGCGCGCCGGCTCGGCATCGCAAGATCGCCTGCCGGTGGTGCTCCAATGGGCCAAACCAGTGCCCTACGGAATTGCCATCAGCGCTGGCGCGATCCTCGTCATCTGGCTGCAACACAGCACCGGCCTGGTGCTGTAAACTCTCAGGGCCGCTGCAGCCAACGTACGCGGCGGCGAGACCTGGTATTAGGTCGGCTGCTCAGAGACCAAGTCGCCGAGGGCTTGCCGCAGTGGTTCGAGCTCGGCTTCGTAGCGCCGCCAACGTTCGACCGATCCTTTGTGGATCGGCTGGCGAACTTGCCATTTGCTGGCAGTTTGCACATGGCCGGAATTTTCGTGCGGGCGCGTACACTGCGCCTCCCACCGCAATCCGCAAAATTCGATCATCCGCTTCGCTTCCTGCTCGGTCTGCGACACCAGCGTTTCGTAACGCACGGTGTGGATCGAGTTCGGCAACACCTGTCGCCAGAAGTCGATGAAGGCGTCGTGCGACTTCAATTTTTCGGCGATGCCGGCGAGGCTGAACGACCATGGCTGTCCACCGACGAAATTCGCCTGGAAGCACGAAAGCCCGATATCCATCGGTGAGCGTTGGCAGTAAATAATTTTCGCTTCCGGGAACATGAGCGATATCAGTCCAAGAAATCGATAATTGCTCGGCGCCTTGTCAACGACATAGCGCGCGGCGCTATCGAATTTCGCCAGGCGCTTGGAATACTGCTTGGCAAAATCGCCGAGCACCTTGCGTAACACGTCCTCGGGAACCGAGCCGAGAATTTGAGGGTACTCGGAGCCTCGCTTGAGCTTGCGCAAACTCGATACCATGCCTGTCAGATCGGACAGCTCGCCGGCCGCGCCAATCTGCGAATGGCTCGACAGCACCTGTTCGACCAACGTCGTGCCGGACCTCGGCATGCCGATCACGAACAACGGACGTGTTGTTTGGTCGCCAAAGGCGCGCAAAGACTTGAACAAGTCTTCGTTGAACATCTCTTGGGACCGCCGCAACAGCTCCTTCTCGACCGTTACGTCCGATTTCGTGCCGGCTAGTCGGTTCCCCAATTTATAGTATTTGAAGGCCTTATCGAATTTTTCTGCGCCATGTAGGGCGGTCGCCACGGCGAAGGCCGCGCATCGCCTTTGTTGCGTGTCCGCCGCTGCGTTGTCGGCCAATGTCTTGGCCGCCTTGAATGCCGTGCCGGTGACGGGAAGCGCTTTAACTTCAGATAGATACTGATAACATTCGCCGCTCGACGGGTTCAGCGCGATGGCGTCGCGCCAATGGGTAATCGCCTTTTCGAACCTGCCGATACGGCTGAGCGCGACGCCAAGATTTTGGTGAGCTTCGGCGATTTTCGGATTTATTGACAACGCCTTTTCAATCAAGGCGACACCGCTGAAAAGATTCTCGCGTTTCAGCGCGCACAAGCCGATGACATACCAAGCGACGGCGTTGTCGTAATCGCCGAGCAAGAACGCCCGGGTTTGCGCTTCGGCCTCGTCTACCCGGTTTTGCGTCAGCGCCTTCAGTGCATTGCGAAGAATTGGGTCCATTACGCCCTCAAACAGGAACATTCCACGATCGGCCGGAATTGGCGCCCTTCGACGGTATTAGCAGACCATTCTCAAGCACAACTTAATCGCCAAATACTCCCTTGCTCGAAACACTGGCGATCACGCTGTCGATATTGGTCGCCATGCCATGGCCGTATTTAAAATCCGATGAATTACAACCGTTTACCCGTAACTGTACCAAACGCATGTGTGTGAAATATGTCTCACCGTATCAGAAAAATCACACCAATTGATAATACAGTTGCCCAGTTGCCAAGAGAAAGATATACGATGAATCACTAAATCTATTCTCCAATTTTTGTATTGAGGGGGACATGCGGCTTTCAGGATTAGCAACCGCTACCATTGCGTTAACAGTAGCGTGGGCAGGCACCGCAGAAGCGGTGAGCCTGCAGGACGCGGTCAGTAAGGCCGTTGGCTCGATTCCGGCAATCGGCTCCGCTCAGGCGCGGCGGCTATCTTCGGAAGAGCGGGTTCGAGTGGAACGCGGCGCGTTGTTCCCGACGGTTAATATTCGCGGTGAAACGGGCCTGCAGTACAAAGATTCACCGGGGACGCGCCGGCGCGCCTCGCGCGGTACCGATGATGGCGATACGACCCTGTGGCGCAACGAAGCGCGCATTGTCGTGAACCAACTGCTCTACGATGGCGGCACCACGTTCAACCTGGTCGACGAAGCTCAGAATAACTTGGTCGCGGCGACCTTCCGGGTCGACGACGCCAAGCGCTCGGTCGCGCTGCAAGCCATTGCCGCGTATATCGACGTGTTGCGTAACCGGCAATTCGTCGCGATCGCTGTGGAGAACGTTTCGGCTCACGAGCGCTTGCTCGGTAATGTTCGCCAATTGGTTGCCTCCGCCCGCGCGTCCGATTCCGACGTCTCGCAGGCAGAATCGCGTCTGGCGCTGGCCGAAGCCAACCTGGAAAATCGTAAAGGTGAGCTGAACGACGCCGAAACCCGCTATTTCCGCTCCGTCGGCGAGTCGCCGAGCGAACTCGATCCGGTCGCTGCCGCACCCAACCCGAACGACATCGACGTCGAAGGCCAGGTCCAACAGGCTGTCCGGCTTAATCCCGAGCTGGCGGTGGCGCGGGCGGTGATCGATGCGCGCCAGGCCGCGTCCGATGCGACCCGGGGATTGTTCACGCCGCGCTTGGAATTGGAGCTGACGGCGGCCGAAGGCAAACACCTCGACGGCATACGCGGCCGCGATACCGATTATCGTGCCGTTCTCATCATGACATGGAACCTCTATCGCGGCGGTGCCGATTCCGCCCGCAAGCGCGAAGCCCAGGCGAACCTCACGGCAGTGAAGTTCGACGAGGCCGACACCTTGCGTTTCATTCGCGAGCGGGTCGAAGCGTCGTTTAAGTCGTTCGAGAAAAATGCTGCGCGGCGAGGTCCGTTGTCGCGCCGGGTCGCGGAAAATCGCAATCTGATTGTCGCCTATGAGCGTCAGTTCGAGTTGGCCCAACGCACGTTGCTCGACTTGCTTGACGTTCAAAACGAGTTGTTCGTCTCGCGCGCCGAACTGATCGACGCCGAGCACAGCGGCTTGTTCGACTATTACGACATGATTACCGCCTCCGGCGAGCTAGCGGCGTTGTTCGGCATCGACAGTACGACCCAAGTTACAGTGAAAATGTTCGAATAACCGATCCCTTTATTGTGTGCCAAAGAGGCGCGGCTTTGCCGCGCCTCTTTTTATTTGAGATTTACTTGGGCTCGTCGCACTGTCGCACCCTTCGAAGCGCCCCCCTATGTAGTCCTTCGGCCAATCTGGGCGCGCTCGAAGTGAGGAAAGGACTTGAATAGTCCACAGACGCAGCTCCCTCGTCCCCAGCCTGTCGAGGGACGAAATATCACGACCTGGATAACCGGTGTTATCGTATGCTGCGCGGGGGCCGTGGCAAGCATCGGGGGGAATTCCCCGCGGACCCGATTCTTCCCATGTGTGCGATTTTCGCCAGTCGGCGACAGTCAAAACCCGTTTTTTTTCAAGTTTTAGCAAATAGCTGGAAAAGTTCGGTTGGCCTCCACCGCCGCGTTCGGGCCGAAACGAAGTTAATACGCAAAATTTTATCCGAATCTTCTTTGAATTTGCGGCGAAATTCCCTAATAATTCGTGAATGTTTAACAAGAGGTTAACGGGCACCCCGGCGACGCAGGAAGCGCACCGGTAGACGCAAAAGCCCGCCTCGCCCAGTTGGCGCATCCAGGCGCACGTTAAGGAGATTAGAATGGCTCAGGTACGGATCGAACACAGCGACGGTACCGTCGACACCATCACCACCAGCGGTGCAACCGAAGAGATCATCGTCCAGCAGGGCGATAAGATCGAGATCTTGGACGCGACGCTGACGTCGGCAACCGTAGACGGCAACAACTACATCGTCACGTTGGCCGATACCG
>JAPUHN010000351.1 GCA_027297685.1 Alphaproteobacteria bacterium
CGGTTTCCCATCAGCGGCCGCAACTCGCGGTCGATGGGGCCGGCGTGTTCGATCGTCAGGTAGGAAATACAGCGCCGGGAATCGAGCTGATAGGGCGCGGGGAAGGCGTTGGTCGGGCAAACGTCCAAACAGCGACGGCAGCTGCCGCAATGATCGCCCATGGAGTCGCCCAGGGAGTCGTCGGCCAACAATTCGAGAGTAGTGTAGACCTCGCCGAGGAACAGCCACGAGCCATGTTCGCGCGACACCAGATTGGTGTGCTTGCCCTGCCAGCCCAGCCCGGCCTGTTGGGCCAGCGGCTTTTCCATCACCGGCGCGGTATCGACGAATATCTTGATGCCGCAGGAGAATTCTTCGCCGACCCAGCGCCCGAACGCCCGCAGCCGTTTTTTCAGAACCTCGTGGTAGTCGCGGCCCCTGGCATAAACCGAAATGTTAGCCGTGCCGGGCCGGGACAAGTTCGACAATGGGTCGTCCTCGGGCGCATAGGAGATTCCCAACGCTATGACGGACCGTGCGTCTGGCCACAATACGCGCGGATCGCCCCGCCGTTCGGCCTTGCCGGCCAGCCAGCCCATATCGCCGTGATAGCCGCGGCGTAGATACTCGGCCAAATTCTGCCGGTTGGCATCGGAAAGCGCCGCAGCGGCAAAACCGACGGCGTCAAACCCCATGGCTAACGCGCGATCGCGAATCAGCGCACGGCCGTTGTCGGCTGTCGGGGCCTCTATCGCGGCGACGACCAAGGCGTCACCCCCGCCCCCGGTAGGGCGCCACGCCCTGGTCGGGCAGCCATAAGCCGGCAGGCGGTTCTCCGGTTTGATAGAATACATCGATCGGCATGCCGCCACGCGGGTACCAGTAACCGCCGATGCGCAGCCAAATCGGCGCCAGTGTATCCACCAGCCGCTTGGCGATGGCCACCGTGCAGCCCTCGTGGAAGGCGCCGTGGTTGCGGAACGACCCCAGATAGAGTTTGAGCGACTTGCTCTCGACGATCCACTCGCCCGGTGCATAGTCGATCACCAGATGGGCGAAGTCGGGTTGGGCGGTAATCGGGCAAATAGAGGTGAACTCGGGCGCCGTGAAGCGCACGAGATAGCTCTCGCCCGGTTGCGGGTTGGTGACCCGCTCCAATACCGCCTCGTCGGGCGAATTCGGCAACGGCGCGTTGCCGCCCAGTTGGGTCAGGCCGGTGTATGCATCATCGGTCATTGCACCCTCCCGTCGGCGCCTTTCAACAGCATTGCGTCCCCATAGGAATAGAAACGGTAGCGTTGCGCAATGGCATGGGCGTACGCGGCGCGGATATGATCGGTGCCGGCGAACGCACAGACCAGCATATACAAGGTCGAGCGTGGCAGGTGAAAATTGGTCAGCAACAGATCGACCGCGCCGAAACGGTAGCCCGGGGTGATGAACAGGCTGGTATCGCCGTCGAAGGGATGCACGGCGCCATCGTCGCCGACCGCGCTTTCGAGCAAGCGTAGCGACGTGGTACCGACCGCCAGCACCCGGCCGCCGCGCGCATGGGTGGCGTTGACCGCCGCGGCCGTCGCCGCAGGTATTTCGCCCGTTTCGGCATGCATTTCATGGCGCTCGACCTCCTCGACCGTGACCGGCAGAAAGGTGCCCGCGCCCACATGGAGGGTCAGCGGAGCAGTGGATACACCGCGCTCGGCCAGCGCGGCCAATAATTCGGGAGTAAAATGCAGGCCTGCAGTCGGCGCCGCCACCGCGCCGTCGCGTTCGGCGAACAGAGTCTGATAGTCGCTTCGGTCCTGGTCATCCGGCAACTGGGCGCGCTTGATATAGGGCGGCAACGGAGAGCGCCCGTAGCGCTGGAGTAAATCTCTAAATCTGACCTCTTTTGCATCAAAACGCAGTAAAATCTCGCCTTTATCGCTCTTTTCGACGACTTCGGCAGCAAAATCGTCACCAAATTCGATGCGGTCGCCGGATTGCAAGCGCCGCGCCGGTTTGGCGAACGCCCACCACACCCCCGCGCCATCCGGCTTGTGCAAGGTGACGCTTACTTTGGTCTCGATCACATCGTGACCGTCCACGGCGGCGCGAATTCGCCTGCCTGACAGCAAGGCGGGAATAACTCGGGTGTCGTTGAACACCATCAAGTCGCCGGGCTGCAACAGATCGGCCAGATCGCGGACGGTTCGATCAAGCAACCCGGTTTGGGCATCGAGTAACCGGGCGCTTTCGCGCGGCACGGCTGGCCGCTGGGCGATCAATTCGCGCGGCAGGTCGAAATCGAATTCGGCGGTTTTCAATGTACCACCCTCGGCAGCGGCGTCGATTGACAGGCGCGCCGGCGCGCGGCACAAGGCACGTTGAGCAACCAGAACCAGCCACCGATCATGACCCAAACGCAGCCGCCCGCTTCGACCCAGATATCCAGCCGCTTTCTACTGATCGTGGTCGCTTTCGTGACCTGTCTCATCGTCTCCAACATCACCGCGGTCAAACTGATCGATGTGGGTGATTTCATTCTGCCCGGCGCCATCGTCATTTTCCCGATCACCTACATCATCGGCGACGTTCTGACCGAAGTGTACGGCTATGCCAAGGCCCGTCGGGTGATCTGGATGGGTTTTCTGGCAAACCTTTTCGCGGTGGCGACCTTCGCCTTGGTCGGGATCCTGCCGGCGGCGGGTTTCTGGGGCGCGCAGGACGCCTACGACACGATCCTGGGCGCCACGCCGCGCATTCTCGCCGCCTCGCTGATCGCCTATTAAGTCGGCGAGTTCGCCACCGCCTACGTACTGGCGCGCCTCAAAGTGGCGACCGAGGGGCGTTTTCTTTGGGTGCGCACCATCGGTTCGACGGTGGTCGGCCAGAGCCTCGATTCGGCGATTTTTGTCGTCATCGCCTTCAGCAGCATTATACCGACCGGCGCGCTGATCATGGTGATCGTGATCCAGGCGGTGGTCAAAATCGCCTACGAAGTCCTGGCGACACCGCTGACCTATCTCGTCGTCGGTTGGCTCAAGCGCACCGAGGGCATCGACACCTTCGACCGCGACATTCGCTTCAATCCGTTCGCCGTGTCGGAGTAGCGATCTCCATAGGAGGCCCACACGTTTTTATGGTTCAATCCGACCGGATACCCACTCTAAACAGGTGACCCATGCGCTTCGGCGACCGCAACTCCATCCCTCTGCCAACAAGCCAGCTATCTGACCGTGTCGAATGGAGCTTCGCCGACACGCCGGCGGAGATTGCCGCCGTCGCCGGCGACCCGGTGCTCGATCAGCTCCGCACGGTCAACGATTACGTCACCCAAACTTGCGCCTATGTCGAGGACGTGATCGACCAGTGGAAATCGCCGACCGAGTTCTTCCAAGCCAGGGCGGGCGACTGCGAAGACCATTGCGTGGGCAAATACGCGCTGCTACGCAATATCGGCTGGCTGGCGGCCGATCTCGGCGTGTTCGCCGGCCGCGATATCGATGGCGTTGGCCACGCACTGCTCGGCGCTCGCTTCGGCGACGACATCCAACTGCTCGATAACCGCACGCCGATCATCCGCCCCTCGGCCGAGGCGCCGTGGTTCACGCCGTTCTATGGCGTCAACGAGGATACCTCTTGGTTCTACCTGGGTTGAGCGCGGACCGTCACGCCCCCAATATCGGTGAGGGGGCGTGGCGTAAGCCTGCCGAAGCCGGTGTCCTCATCCTGAGCCTGTCGATGGACGAAGACACCGAGCGTCATACTTCGACAAGCTCAGCATGAGGCCTAATTTTCTGTGAAGCGACTTTCGCCGCGCTGTTGCGCACCGGTTCGCTTCTCAGCCCCTACTCCGCCGCTTCGGCCGCCAGCTTGCCGGCGTCGCGCCAGCACGCGATCACCTCGTCAGCCTGCACCACCTGGCCAAACCAGCGGTCGATATTGACCAGGGTGGCGTTGTGCATCTCCGCGGTGACGGTGCCGGTGCAGTCGTCGGCGAAGACGATGTAGTAGTCGTGGAAAAAACCGTCGCGCGCCGTCGATTCGACGCAGCCATTGGTAATCGCGCCGGTCATGATCAGCGAGCGGATACCGTTCGAGCGCAGCACCAAATCGAGATTGGTGCCGATGAATCCGCCGTAGCGGTGCTTGTGGACGATCGGCTCGCCGGGGCGCGGCTCGATGCCCTCGTAGAAGTCACCGCCCCAGCCACCTTCCATGCAAACCGGGTATTCGATGAAGCGGCCCTTCCACTGGCGCAGCGATTGCTCCAGCCAAACGTCGGACATCAAGTTCATATCGGCGTTGTAGATGGTCTGGATGTAGACGATCAGGCAACCGGCCTCGCGCGCCTTGTCGATCAAACCGACCAGCCGCGGCACCATCGTCTGGATGCGCGTCAGATCGAAACCCTCGGTGTCGAGCATGCCGCCTTCGGCGCAGAAATCGTTCTGTACATCGACCACGATCACCGCCGTGTGGTTCGGTTCGGTCTTGGCCTCCAGGGTCGTCAAGGCGCGCGCCAGGGTCTTGTCGATGTTGGCGCGCATGACCGGGGTAATTCGGTCCGGATTGCGGTTCGATTGCGCGGGTTTGTCGTCAGCCATGGTGTCTTCCCCTCGGGCCGCGATGTATCGGAAAACCGGTGTTCGGCCCCGTTACGGCAACGAGCATAGAGCAGTTGGCTATAGAACCGGAAGCGCCACGTTTAGGGCCCGCTCGATGAACCACACCGAGGCCACCGCAACTACCAGCGCCGATCCGAGCTGAAGGCCGCCACGCGGATAGAACCGCCACTCGCGCAACAGATAGGCGATCGGCAAAAAAACCGCGACGATGGCGATCTGCCCGATCTCGACGCCGACATTGAAGCCCAACAGCGCTAGCACCAATGCGCCCTGAGGCAGTCCCAGATCGACCAGCACGCTGGCGAAGCCGAGGCCGTGGAACAAGCCGAAGACGAAGGCAACCATCCATAGGCGCCGGGTGACGACGGGAAAGATGTTGTTGAGCGCGGCGATAACCACCGAGGCGGCGATAACCGATTCAACCAGGCGCGTCGGCAGAGCGATTGTGCCGAGCGCGGCCAGGGTCAAGGTGATCGAATGGGCCACGGTGAACGCGGTAACGATCTTGAGGACCTGGACAAAGGCCGAACGAAAATCGCCGACCGGCTCCCAGCTCTTGGCGCGGCGAAAAAATACCGCCGGCAGCAGCAAGGCGAGCAGGAACAGCACATGGTCGAAGCCGATCCAAATGTGCCAAATACCGTTGACCAGAAAATCGAGCCCGGCGCGTAAAACATCCGATTTGCCCAGTTCGAAACGCTGCGTTCCGGCGTTAGGCGCAAAGATCGCCGTATGGGTCTGATCGCCGTCGGTGAGGCGCAACAAGCCGCGATGCTGCGGGTCGAGATCGAAGAACAGGCTATAATCGATTTCGATCGCCTCGGCAGGCCCCTCGCAAGCGACGACAAAGCGCAGCACCGCGTAGGCGCCGTCGCTGTGTTTGTCGACCAGCTGCTCGCCTGGCGCGACCGCGCAGTCCGCCGCGTCCGCCCGGATTCGTAAACGGGCCAACGCATAGGTGGCGATAGCTTCATGACGCGCCTGCAATTCGCTCCAGGAAATGTTGCCGTCGCCATCGCCGTCCAGACCGATGGCGAATTCCAGGTCGCGCAGGGCAATATCCCACTGCCCCTCGATGCGCTCGTCGGTGACGTTGAGGCTTAAATAACTGTCGCTGGGTTTATGGGCCGACGCGGTTACTGGCAGCAGCGCCAGGGCCACGAACAGACAGACGGGGAGCCATCGCGCCATCAGTTATTCTCCTGATCGAGGCGCGCGGAAACGCGCTTCACCAATTTATCGATCTGTTTATCTTCGAGCCCTGTTTCGCGCAACCAATTGAGCACCGGCTGCGCTTGCTCGGGCGCCCCGGCGGCAAGCGCCGTCTCCAAGACCAGGCGCGCATCAGCCGGTTCACGCTGAACCTGCCAATTGGCCTGCGCCAGGGCCAGCGCGTCAATGGGCCGATCCAACATTTCGAGGGTGAAGCGCGCTTCTTCGCGGCGGTGGATCACACTGCCGCGCAGTCGGCTGGCGGCAAAACGGGCCTGCAATACGGCCTGGTGATCTTTTGCCGCAGCATTTCCGAGCCGGGCCTCGGCCAGCGCCAGCCGTAGCAGCAGCCCGTCGATACGCGTGTCACCGGCGAGAAAGTCACGGGCTTCGTCCGCACGGCCCGCATCGAGCAGTAGGTCGGCATAGGCGCCGCGCAAATATGCGTCGCGTATTCCAAGATCCAGCCCGTCCCGGAAATGGCGTTCCGCCGCCGCGATATCGCCATCGCGCTGGGCGATCTCTCCCAAATTGGTAAAGGCCCACAACCGCAAGCGGGCGTCGGTGTCGGCCCAACTCGCGAGACCCCGCTTCAGCAACGCGTATCCCGTGCTGGAGCGACCGGTGAGGCTCTCGATCCGGGCCACACAGGTGACCACGATGAGTGGGTGCACCCCACGTGGCAGCGACCGGCAACTCTGGCGCGCTTCCTTGTATCTGCCCTGAACTTGCAGAACGAACGCCTGGGTGAGGAGCGCCTGAGCGTGCCGGGGCTTCGCGGCAAGCGTTTTGGCAAGGTCGTCGAGGGCGCCATCGAAATCATGGCGGTTTTGCCTCAAAACGGCGCGCAGGACCTGCACTTCGACCGGCGGGTTGGTCAGATTTACCCATGGCTTTAACGCGGCTTCCGCGTAGCCATAATATCGCGGGTCGGCTTCGGCGCGGCCCAAGGTGATGTAGCGTTTGGCCAACGTGCGGGCCAATTCCAGATTATTGGGGTCGTCACTGAGATCGGCGCGCAGGCGTCGGAGCTCACGGGT
>JAPUHN010000352.1 GCA_027297685.1 Alphaproteobacteria bacterium
TCGCTGCTCGACACCTATGTCGGGCACCGCACCGGCGCGCGGGTGCTGAGTGGCCAGATCCGCCGCGGCGACGCCGACACCATCGAGGCGGCGATCTCGATCTGCGACCTGCGCGATTTCACGGTGCTCTCCGAAACCCTGTCGCCCGACGCGCTGCTCGCCCTCCTCAACGCCTATTTCGAGGTCGTCGGCGCCGCGGTCACGGCGCGTGGCGGCGAGATTCTGAAGTTCATGGGCGACGCCGTGCTGACCATCTTCCCGACCTCGGCCGAAGTCTCGCTCGACGCCGCATGCGACGCCGCACTCGACGCCGCCATCGACCTGATCGACAGTCTGGATACGGTCAACCACCGCCGCCGCCGGTCCGGCGAGCCGCCGATCCGCTTCGGCGTCGGTCTGCACCAGGGGGCCGTGATCTACGGCAACGTCGGTGCCGCCGCGCGGCTCGACTTCACGGTCATCGGCGCCGCCGTCAACCGCACGGCGCGGCTCGAGAAGCTGACCAAGAGTCTCGACCGTCGGCTGCTCACGTCGGCCGAGTTCGCGGCCCATGTCTCGGCCCCGCTGCGCTCACTTGGCCGCCACGTCCTCGCTGGCGTCGCCGAGCCGCAGGAAGTCTTCACCCGCGCGGATTAGGAAGCGACGGCCGGATCGATCCGTGTCGGCGCGATGGCTCGTGGCGCCGCCGTCGACTAGAGCGTTTCACGTTTGATCATGTTCACATGATCAAACTGCGTTCAAACGCTACGCAGGCGTACGCCTGCTTCGCGGCGGATTGCAGCGTCCGCTGCAATCAGAGCCATTCCGGATTGAATGGTTCGATTCGAACCGGAATGGCTCTAGGGGTCTTTATCACTGACCCTTGGTATAATGTGGGCCCGCTCGCGTTTCGAATTATTTGCTCAGCCTGGTAATTTTCGATCCTTGTAGACCCAAGCCAGCCATCAAACCTTTCTGACCGAAAGTGAATGCGTAGACATCGCTTTTTGCTGTCTTTGTCGTCAACGTCTTGGCGAGGCCGGCGTCCACAACGACGATGCTGGGCCCGACACCGAGTTCCCATCCTTGGCTCGTTTCAACGGTTTCTATGGCCGCATCCGTCATAAGAGCCAGCACGTAGCCGAATGTCTGTATACCCAATTGCAAACCGTAAGAAGCCGAGGTGATGTTGTAATAGCCAGCGATGTAATAGCCGCCACCTTGCTTGGCCCTGACGAGCGCGCCATTGCCATACTGGACGCCCACCATGAAACCCGCCTTGACAATATTCGGGAAAACGAGCGCCCCTTTTGCAGTCTCCGCAAGTCTTTTTGCGGCCGGTGTCGTTTCCAGCAGCAGTGCGATTGCGGCATGCACGTCGTTATCCAGGGCGGTCCGGTCCTGGGCAGCCGCGGGCAACGACCCAACGGTCACCCCAATGAGTAAAACGAGGGGAAACAATCTCGAAGACAGCAGATGCATATAGTTCATAGTTCTTCTCCAATAGGGATTTGCCAAAAAAAGTGTTTTCGGCCCGGTCTCCAGCCACTTCTTGCCAGCAGAATACGGACTTTCGACCGCCCCCGTCTGGGAATTCAGGGCATCCGCCACGAACGCGGTACTCGGCCGGTCAGGATTTAGACGATGGGGATGCCATCGCGACCCAAGTCCTGCCAAGCTCGTAACCCAATGCGAGAATGATCGGACCGACGAACAGGCCGACCAGGCCGTGCGTCAAGGTGCCGCCGATCACGCCAATGAAGATGACCAGCATCGGAACCGGAAGCCCTCGCCCCATGACCATGTGTTTGAGAAAATTATCCATCACCATTACGGGCACCAAATACGCGGTCAGAATGGCCGCGCCAACAGTATCCATCGAGCTCCATGCGAAAATGATGACGGGAATGATCACCAAGGCCGGCCCGACCTGAACGATCGCGAGGATAAAGGTGGCGAAGGTCCACAGTCCGGCCAGCGGAATGCCGGCGACCAGTGCGCCGATGCCGAAGAGGATCGCCTGGATCAGCGAAATGCCGACGACGCCCCGCGCCACGCCGCGCACGGTTCCCTGGGCGAGTTCGACGAACCCCGCCCCCATCGTAGGAGCGGCGCGCACCGCGAATTTCGTCAAGGTTTCGTGAAGACCCGTTGCACGGCTATAGATAAAGCCGGCAATGATGATTGCCACCGCGAACTGTAAGACGCCGATCCCGACATTTCCCACGGCGCCAAGCACCGTGAGGGCCGTCTCCTTCAACTGCGGCGCGATCGATGTCAGCGTCTTGGCCAGCTCGATAGAAGCGGCCTCCCAGAACGCCGAAAGCTTGCCGCCGATGAGCGGCCATTCCGCTACGTATGGTGGCGGCGGCGGCACCGCGATGGTGCCCGCCGATATCCCGGCGACAATGCCCGAAATATTTTCGGCGAGCTCGACGCCGATGATGCCGACCGGGGTCAGTATGACGACGATCAAGGCGACCGTGAGCAGGAACGATGCAAGGGTCGATCGCCCGCCCAGAACGCGCCTCAGCCCCAGATAGGCCGGGTACAGGGCGACCGAGAGGATTGCGGCCCATATCAGGACGGCGATGAAGGGCCGCATCAGGAGAAACGACCAGTAGACGATCATCGCCACGAGGGCGAGCCGGATGGCGATGTCGGTCCAGCCGCTTGCGTCGCGCCCCGCGGCGGCGTCTTGATCTTGATCCATGATTTTCTCCATTCCAATAATCGGTATCGACGTCGTTTCTTACTTTGCCCGAATGAACCGGCTTTCGTATGCAAATCTAGTCAGTATCAGGGTAGATCCGCTCGCCCTCCTTGCGCATGCAGATCACAAGGCCGCCGCCAATCGCGATGCCAGCCTTATACCAAGGGTCTTTATCACTGGTCCTTGGTATAACTCGGGGGTTGGCTGTCAAGCTCTCCGTGACGCACCTGCCGGGTTCACCGTTGTCTCCGCGGTAGGGGCTGATCCTTGGTATCAACCGTCGATCGATCCGACGCCGCCGCTTGTGCGGTTTTGATCAGAAATTCCTGAGATAGCGCTCGATCTCGACCGCGGTGACCTGGTCGGCGAAGAACGCGAGCTCGCGCTCGGCCTGGCTGATCAGAATTGCCAGGCCGTCGGTGCCCATAACGTCGTTCAGCAGCGCCGAGTCCCTGGCCAGCGCCACCGCGGTCGCGAGGTCGGTCGGGATCGGTTTCGCGTCCTTCGATTCGTAGGCGTTGGCGTCGGTCCGCGGCGTCGGCTCCAGGCCCTCCTCGATGCCGTTCAGCCCGGCCGCGATCTCGCATGCCATCAGGTAATAGGGGTTGCAGTCGGCCGAACCGTCGCGCTTCTCGACCCTGACCGCGCTGTCCTTGCCCTCGATCACACGCAGGGCGACGGTGCGGTTGTCGACGCTCCAGGCATCGTTGATCGGGCAGAAGCTATCGGGCTGGCGCCGACGATAGGCGTTCGGCGTGGTCGCCGCGACCAGCGCCATCTCGGACATGCTGCGCTGCATGCCGGCCAGGTAGTTGAGGCCCAGCGCCGAGAGCTTGCCGCCGTCGGCGAACAGGTTCTCGCCGTCCCGCCACAGCGAATGGTGGACGTGAAATCCGCTGCCGGAAAGCTCGGCGAAAGGCTTCGCCATGAAGGTGGCGACGTAGCCGTGGGCGTGCGCCAGGTTCTTGACATGGCCGCGAAACATCACCGCCTGGTCGGCCGCCGACAGGGCGTCGC
>JAPUHN010000353.1 GCA_027297685.1 Alphaproteobacteria bacterium
AAGGCGATATATTCAAGGCCTAAGGCGGGTTTGATACAAAATATGCCTCGCCTTGCTACCGGATGGAACATCTTCTGCTCTGGTTGTGGTCCAGGAGGCCGGGGGTTCAAATCCCCTCAGCCACCCCAATAATTCTTCTCAACTCCCGCAACATCCGACCCGCGTCGATCACCGTACGATACAGCCGCGCGCCAATTGCGCTAAACTGCGGTCACGGTAACCCGGCTCAGGGAAAAGGCGAAATTCGTGACAACCCGTTGGATCGACAGTGCACCGGAACTGCTGACCGTTGCGGAAATGTACCAGGCCGACGCGGCGGCAATCGCAGGTGGCGTTGCCGGGCTCGACCTGATGGAGGCGGCCGGCGCGGCGATCGCCGAAACCGTCCAGGCCGGTTGGCCCGATGGCGACGTGCTGGTGCTGTGCGGACCGGGCAACAATGGCGGCGACGGCTTCGTCGCCGCGCGGCTACTCGCTGGCGCCGGCCGGCAGGTTCGCCTCGCCCTGCTCGGATCGCTCGATAAGCTCGACGGTGACGCCGCCGTCAATGCGGCACGCTGGACCGGCGATGCCTTGCCGCTCGGGCCGTCGCTGCTCGAGGGTGCGGACGTGGTGATCGATGCCCTGTTCGGCGCCGGGTTGAGCCGGCCGCTCGACGGCGTCGCGCGGAAAATGGTCGAAGCGCTGAATGCGCGCGGCTTGCCTTGTGTCGCGGTCGACGTTCCGAGCGGCGTGCACGGTGACACCGGGCAGGTGCTCGGCGCCGCGCCACAGGCTGCCGTTTCGGTGACCTTCTTTCGGCGCAAACCAGGACACCTGCTCTATCCCGGCAGGGGCTTGTGCGGTGAAGTGCGTGTCGCCGATATTGCTATTCCCGAAACGGTATTGGCGGAAATATCACCGCAATTTTCTGAAAATCTGCCGGACCGGTGGCGAGATATGCTGCCACGGCCACAACCCCAGGGTCATAAATACGAGCGCGGCCATGCGGTTGTCGCCGGCGGTGCAGTGTTGACTGGCGCGGCGCGGTTGGCGAGCTATGCCGCCTTGCGGGCAGGGGCCGGACTGGTGACCGTCGCGGCCCCACCGGCGGCGGGCGATGTCTACCGGGCAGGGCCACCTTCGATAATGGTCCGTGATATTGCCGATGGTGGCGCGTTCGAGGCACTGCTCGCCGAACCGCGGGTGACGGCGGCATTGGTCGGGCCTGGCAACGGCGTCAACGGTGAAACCGCCGACCGCGTTCTACAGGCGTTGGCGGCGCGGCCTTGTGTCCTCGATGCGGATGCGTTGACGGTATTCGCCATTCAACCGGAAACGCTGTTCACGGCGCTGTCGTCGGCGCCGGCCGGGGCTAGCGTTCTCACACCCCATGAAGGCGAGTTTGTGCGGCTGTTCGACGCGAGCAGCGACGGCAAGATCGAGCGCGCCGCCGCCGCCGCGACCCAAGCTAAGGCAATCATTTTGCTGAAGGGCGCCGATACGGTCATTGCGTCGCCCGATGGCCGCGTCGCGGTCAACACCAACGCGACACCCTATTTGGCGACCGCCGGGTCCGGTGATGTGCTGGCCGGTTTCATCGTCGGCTTGATGGCTCAGGGAATGCCGGCTTTTGCAGCGGCGTGCGCCGGGGCCTGGTTGCACGGCGCCTGCGCCACCGCATTCGGGCCCGGGCTGATCGCCGAGGATCTGGCCGACATGTTGCCCGGCATTTTTAGCGATGTATTATAATCCGAATATTATTAAATACTTATAGTGGTTTATTGATCTGAAACTATAATTTCGCAACAAGAGCTCGGTGAGCCGTGAAAACACCGGACACCGCGCCTGCCGATGCTCGTCGAGGTTCGGCAGTGACCGCCGCGCCAAAACGTTTACTCGTGCGGTGCGATGGTATAGGAAGTCCGCGGTCGGCCGCCGGGTTCGTGGCCGACAATGGAATGTGACAAAGTCGGCGGAACCAAGTTCGTAATTGGGCGGGCGTGGCGGAACTGGTAGACGCGCCAGGTTTAGGTCCTGGTGACTGAAAAGTCGTGGGGGTTCGAGTCCCTTCGCCCGCACCAATCCGGCGCCCAGACCCGCGAATTAAGGCGATTGGACGGTATGCCGAACGACCCATGATAAGTAAGGTTGGCGTATCGCAGACGGGCCCGGACGGGCGATAGAAAGAAATCAGCGCAACGGAATTAGAGTAGTCGAAAATGCAAGTGGTCGAGACGAATTCAGAGAGTTTGCTCAAGGACTTCAAGGTAACGGTCGACGCAGCTGATATCGAAGCGCGGATCGACAGCCGCTTGACCGAGGTGGGCCAGGACGCCCGTATTCCGGGGTTTCGCCCCGGCAAAGTGCCGGCGAGCGTGCTCAAGCAACGTTTCGGCCAGGCGGTGCGTGGCGAAATCCTCGAGTCGACCCTACGTGATAGCACGCAAGAGTTGCTCGCCGAGCGTGGCCTGCGGCCGGCCAGCCAGCCGCAGATCGAAGTTACCTCCTACGAGGAAGGCAACGACTTGGAATACGACCTCAAGGTCGAATTGCTGCCCGATATCGGTGATATCGATTTTTCGTCGATCGAATTGGACCGTGACAAGGTTTCCGCCACCGACACAGAAATTGACGAGACGCTGCAACGCCTGGCAGACCAAAATAGGCAAAGCAAAGTCGTCGAAACCGCCAGAGATGCCAAGGACGGCGACATCGTCGTTATCGACTTCATCGGCAAAATCGATGACGTCTCGTTCGATGGCGGCACTGGCAACGACATGCAGATCGAACTCGGCGCCGACCAGTTCATTCCTGGTTTCGAAGACCAGTTGATCGGGACCAAGGCAGGCCAATCGCTGGACGTCAATGTCACATTCCCCGAAGATTATGGCACCGCCGATCTAGCCGGTAAGGACGCCGTTTTCAGTTGCGAAGTGAAAGAGCTTCGCGAGCCGACCGCGACTGAACTCAACGACGAGTTTGCCAAGACCTTGGGCCTGGAATCGCTGGAGGCGCTGAAAGCGGCCATACGCGAGCAACTCGATGGAGAGTACGCTCAATATACGCGCGATAAAATCAAGCGGGAGCTCCTCGACAAACTATCCCTCGAGTATAAATTCGAGGTGCCGCCACGCATGCTCGATTCCGAGTTCGAACAGATTTGGGACCAAATCGAAGAAGCGCGTAAGAAAGACACTTTGGATGAGGAAGATAAGGGTAAAAGCGAGGAAGAGCTGCGCGAACAGTACCGTAACATCGCCGAGCGCCGGGTCCGTCTTGGACTGCTACTGTCCCATGTCGGTGAGGCCAACGAGTTGACCGTGACGCAAGAAGAGGTCAATCACGCGATCATGGAGCGGGCCCGCCAGATGCCCGGCCAGGAGCAACAAGTTGTCGAGTTTTACCGCAGCAACGCCGAGGCACAGGCCTCGTTGCAGGCGCCGATATTCGAAGACAAGGCGGTGAATTTTATTCTCGAGATGGCGAAGGTGAACGAGCGCGAGATCACACCCCAACAATTGCGCGCCGAGACCGAGAGCCAGGCAGAAGATAAAGAGGTCACGGCAGAAATACCGAAGAAGGCGCCAGCTAAGAAAAAGGCTCCCGCCAAGAAAAAGGCCAGTACCAAACCGACCGGTGAGAAGTCATCGCCGAAGCCGAAAGCGGCCAGTGCGAAACGTACAAAAGCGGCGGACGCGAAGGCCATATCGGCAGACAACAAGGACGCGTGATTATAAGAGTGCTTTGATTTTGTCCAAATGCCCACTTGCGCAGAATCGCCGGTTCCTTATTTAACGGCGATAACTTCATGATGAACGTGAGGATAATCGATACTATGGCGACTGCCAACGGACCGCAAATGAATGCCCTGATCCCAATGGTGGTCGAACAGACCAACCGGGGGGAACGGGCGTACGACATCTATTCGCGCTTGTTGAAAGAGCGGATTATCTTTTTAACCGGTACGGTGTTCGATGAGGTTGCCAGCGTGATTTGCGCGCAACTGTTGTATCTCGAAGCGGAAAATCCGAACAAAGACATCTCGCTTTATATCAACTCACCGGGCGGCGTGGTGACGGCGGGCCTCTCGATCTACGACACCATGCAGTATATTCGCCCCGAGGTGACAACGCTGTGCATCGGGCAGGCCGCTTCGATGGGCTCGTTGCTGTTATGCGGCGGAGCTGCCGGCAAGCGATTTTCGCTACCCAATTCGCGAATCATGGTCCACCAGCCCTCCGGCGGATTCCAGGGACAGGCGAGCGACATCGAAATCCACGCCAAAGAAATTCTGTTGGTCCGCGAAAGATTGAACGAAATTTACGCTGCCCATTCCGGGCAAAAAGTTGAAGATATCGCCGATGCTCTAGAGCGCGACCGTTTCTATACCGCTGAAGAAGCGAAAGATTTTGGCCTTATTGACGAGGTTGTCGACGAACGTCCCGCGGTCATGAATGACGACGACGATGACGGCAACGATGGGGACAAAGACAGTTAACAGGTGGTGGAATAGGTTAATCCGGCACTTAACTAATTATTGATTGCGGGATGCTAGCTAGTGTTCAATCCGCATGTAATGCGATTCGTGGTGCCACGGAGAATGATGGATCAGCAGTTTGGAAGCCCAAACATGGGGTTCGTTTATGAGTAAGTCTGGCAGCAGCGATACGAAAAACACACTCTATTGCTCGTTCTGCGGCAAGAGCCAGCATGAGGTTCGCAAACTTATTGCCGGACCGACCGTATTCATCTGTGATGAATGCGTCGAGTTGTGCATGGACATCATTCGTGAAGAGCACAAATCGACGCTGGTTAAATCGCGTGACGGTGTGCCGACGCCGAAAGAGATCTGCCAGGTACTCGACGATTATGTAATTGGTCAGGAACTGGCCAAGCGTGTTTTGTCGGTTGCCGTCCACAACCACTACAAGCGCTTGAGCGCGGCCCCCAAGGGCAACGACGTCGAAATCGCCAAATCGAACATCCTGCTGGTCGGCCCTACCGGCTGTGGCAAGACACTGCTCGCGCAGACATTGGCGCGCATTCTTGATGTGCCGTTCACGATGGCCGACGCAACGACGCTCACCGAGGCCGGTTATGTCGGTGAAGATGTCGAGAACATCATTCTTAAACTGCTGCAGTCGGCCGACTACAACGTCGAGCGTGCGCAGCGCGGCATCGTCTATATCGACGAAGTCGATAAGATCAGCCGCAAATCGGACAACCCTTCAATCACGCGTGACGTTTCGGGCGAAGGCGTTCAGCAGGCGTTGCTGAAAATCATGGAAGGCACCGTCGCATCGGTGCCGCCTCAGGGTGGGCGCAAACACCCGCAGCAGGAATTTCTGCAGGTCGACACGACGAACATTCTGTTCATCGTCGGCGGCGCATTTTCCGGTTTAGAAAAAATCATCGCGAGCCGAGGCAAAGACACTTCGATTGGTTTCGGCGCCGACGTTCGCAATGCCGACGACCGGCGAACCGGAGAAATTCTCCGCAATATCGAGCCGGAAGACCTGTTGAAGTTTGGGCTGATTCCCGAGTTCGTCGGCCGGTTGCCGGTGATCGCCACGCTCGAAGATCTCGATGAGAGCTCCCTGGTGGAAATTCTGACGGCGCCGAAGAACGCTTTGGTCAAACAGTACCAGCGCTTGTTCGACATGGAAGGTGTCGAGCTGGCATTCACCGAGGACGCGCTCAAGTCGGTAGCGAAGAAGGCGATCAAGCGAAAAACCGGCGCGCGTGGACTGCGTTCGATCCTTGAGAACATTCTGCTCGACACGATGTTCGAATTGCCCGAGATGGGCGGCGTAGAAGAGGTCGTGATCAATGCTGAAGTTGTCGAGGGTAACGCCTCGCCGCTGCATATTTACGTTGATAAGCGTGAAGATTTAGGGACCAGCGCCTAACCAACCCCAACAAATTGTGTGTCTATCGTGACGGCCAGGCTTGATTGCCAAGCTGTTGTAGACCAAATACTGGGTCGGGCAGGGTTTGCGGCATCGAGTCGGCGTCGAAATTTGAGGCACCGGAAGTAAACCTCGGTTCATCAATTTGTGGTTATGATTAACCAGGTTATTTATAATTTTTAGGATCTGTCATGGCTGAACTTCCCAAGGGCGCGCTTTTCTCGGTCTTGCCGTTACGCGACATCGTTGTCTTTCCGCACATGATCGTGCCGCTGTTCGTCGGTCGCGACAAATCCGTGCGTGCGCTTGAAGACGTCATGAAGGACGATAAGCAGATTCTGCTGGTTACTCAGAAAACCGCCGCCCAAGACGATCCAACGGCAAGTGATCTGTATGACGTTGGTACCATTGGCACCATTTTGCAGCTGCTGAAGCTGCCCGACGGCACGGTAAAAGTGCTGGTCGAGGGCAGCGAACGCGCCCAGATCAGCAAATTTGCCGACAACGAGAAGTTTTTCCAGGCCGTTGCCAACATCATGCCCGAGCCCGATACCGATGAGAAAGAACTGGCAGCGTTGAGCCGTTCGGTCGTCGCCCAGTTCGAGCAATACATCAAATTGAACCGGAAGGTACCGCCCGAAGTATTGGTCTCGATCAATCAGATCGACGAACCCAGTAAACTTGCCGACACCATCGCATCGCACCTGGCGTTGAAGATTCCCGAAAAGCAAGAGCTACTCGAAGCGGAAACCATTCAGTCCCGGCTGGAGAAGATCCACGGCTTCATGGAAGGCGAGATCGGCGTACTGCAGGTCGAGAAACGCATTCGCGGACGCGTCAAACGCCAAATGGAGAAGACCCAACGCGAGTACTATCTCAACGAACAGCTCAAAGCGATTCAGAAGGAACTCGGCGAAAGCGAAGACGGCCGCGACGAAGTCCAGGAGCTGGAAGAGCGTATCGCCAAGACCAAATTCAACAAGGATGCCCGGGAGAAGGCGCAGCAGGAACTTAAAAAACTGCGCAACATGAGCCCGATGTCGGCGGAAGCAACGGTCGTTCGCAACTATCTCGACTGGATGCTGAACATCCCTTGGAAAAAGCGCACGCGGGTCAGAAAAGACATCACGGCCGCCGAAGTTATCTTGAACGAAGACCATTACGGCCTCGAAAAGGTCAAGGAACGGATCCTCGAATACCTTGCCGTGCAGCAGCGCATGTCAAAAATAAAGGGACCGATCCTGTGCCTCGTCGGCCCGCCCGGTGTCGGCAAGACCTCGCTCGGCAAGTCCATTGCGCGGGCAACGGGACGTAATTTCGTGCGTATGTCACTCGGCGGCGTTCGCGACGAAGCGGAGATTCGCGGCCACCGGCGGACCTATATCGGCTCCATGCCCGGCAAGATTGTTCAGGGCATGAAAAAAGCCAAGTCGTCGAACCCGCTATTTCTGCTCGACGAGGTTGATAAACTGGGCGCTGACTGGCGTGGCGATCCTTCGTCGGCACTGCTCGAAGTGCTCGACCCGGAGCAAAATCACACCTTCCAGGATCATTATCTGGAAGTCGACTATGACCTTTCGGACGTTATGTTCGTGTGCACGGCCAACACCATGCGCATACCACAACCATTGCTCGACCGCATGGAGGTCATCCGCCTGCCAGGCTATACCGAGGACGAAAAGGTCGAAATCGCTAAGCAGCATCTGCTGCCCAAACAATTGGCCGAGAATGGGCTGAAGAAAACCGAGTGGTCGATTTCGGACTCAGCCCTGCGCAACGTAATCCGCTATTACACCCGCGAGGCGGGCGTTCGAAACCTCGAGCGAGAGATTGCCAATCTGGCGCGTAAGGCGGTGAAGGAAATTGCCGTTGAAGCGGATGTCTCTGCAGTCAAGGTTACAGTCCGTAACCTCGATAAATACGCCGGCGTGCGGAAATTCCGGTACGGCGAGACTGAAGCGGAAGACTTGGTCGGTGTCGTCACCGGGCTCGCCTGGACGGAAGCCGGTGGTGAACTGCTGACCGTCGAATCGATCCTGATGCCCGGCAAGGGCAAGATGACAATCACCGGCAAGCTCGGCGACGTCATGCAGGAATCCGTCCAGGCGGCCAACGCCTATGTGCGCTCACGGGCCAGCGAGTTCGGTATCGAGCCGCCGCTGTTCGAAAAGCGCGACATCCACGTCCATGTTCCGGAAGGTGCGGTACCCAAAGACGGGCCTTCGGCTGGCGTCGCCATGATCACCACAATGGTCTCGGCCTTAACCGGTATTCCGGTGCGCAAGGACGTCGCCATGACCGGTGAGATTTCGCTGCGTGGACGCGTATTGCCGATCGGTGGTCTGAAAGAGAAAATGCTCGCAGCATTGCGCGGCGGTGTGAAGACGGTAATCATTCCAAAGGACAACGAGAAAGATCTGGTCGAGATTCCCGAGGTGGTCAAGAAGGGACTCAACATCATCATCGCGTCGACCGTCGACGAGGTTTTGGAGCACTCTCTGGTCAATCCTTTGGTACCGATCGAGTGGAACGAATCGGACAGCGACTCGCAGGCGGTACCGGCTTCAGACGACGATTCTGACACCTCTGGCGTGGTTCGGCACTAGCCGAAACCGAGAATCGATGCTTTTTTCCGATTCGACTCGGGGAAAACTATAAAAAGCCCGGAATTCCGGGCTTTTTCATTTGACGCCATTCGACACAGCGCTCTAGACTCGTCGGTGTTTGGATTCGCGCT
>JAPUHN010000354.1 GCA_027297685.1 Alphaproteobacteria bacterium
CTTGATTCTGATGGGCATCAACACCAACACGTGCGTGCTGAATGCCGCATTCGAGAGCTTCAACCTCACCTACAAGACGGTCGTCATGTCGGACTGCGTGTCGTCGATGTACGGGCTCGATCTGCACGAGTTCGCGCTCGAGAACGTCGCGCGCTGCCTTGGTTGGGTGTTGACCAATGAGCAGGCCAAACAGAAGGTGCTCGACGCCGAAGAGTGGCGCCGCCACAACGCCGCAGAGTAGGCGTTCCGGACTACGACGGCTCAGTCTGTGGGCCGGCTGTAATTCGACTCCCAGGCCCGCCCCGTCGGCGGGCAAGAGCCGGTCGTATGTGCGCATTCGCGTGTACAGCGATCGTACCTATTGGCCGCGGCGAACGGCGGTAAATAGCCCATAGGAGATATTGATTTTGTTACCTGCCGGCCTTTGGAGGCTCGTACCGAACGGTCGATTTCACACGCGTGTCTGCGCTCAATCGAACGGCACCGATCGGCCTAAGCGCTAGCAGTCATTTGCGAGAGTTCACCGCAGCACTCGCTGAGCGCTGTTTGAAAAGCTTCTCGATCAACCGGCTTAGCCAAGTAGCAGTACGCACCGAGGCGCAGGACGATGTCGCGCACTTCGTGCGCGGTGACCACGAGCACCGGCAGCAACTGTAGCGTTTCGTCAACTTGCAATGCCTGTAATACTTTATAGCCATCCATGCCGGGCAACTCGATATCCAAGACAATTGCAGCCGGCTCTAACTCGCGTGCAAGCGCCAGGCCCTGCGCGCCGTCGCGCGCTATTTCGAACTTGTAACCAAAGCGCATCAGATCGCGTGTTATCAAAGCGGCGTCCGATAGATTATCCTCGATGACCAAGATCAGCGGTCCTTCGCCTTGATCAGCATCGTCCTGATTTGCCGGCTCGACATCGGGCAGCCACACGGTGAAGCAGGAACCGGCACCGAGTTCGCTTTCGATGGTGATACGGCCCCCCATCATCTCGACAAAACGTTGGCTGATCGACAGGCCTAGCCCGGTGCCACCGAAGCGCTGGGTGATCGTACTATCGGCCTGGCTAAAGGGTTCGAACAGGCGATCGATCTGTTCGGCGCTCATGCCGATCCCTGTATCGCGCACGGCAAAGCGCACCCAGCCGTCACCGTTGCGCTCGACGGTCAAGTCAATGTCGCCGTCCTTGGTAAACTTGGCGGCGTTGCTCACAAGGTTCAACAATATTTGGCGCAGCCGCTGGTCGTCGCTTTCGATCGCACCAATATTCTCAGGCGCGACAATCTTGAAGCGGTTTTGGTTGACTTCCATGAGAGGCACCGCGGTGCTCTCGACTTCGGACACAATATTCGTCAAATCGACCGGGCCAATGTTCAGCTCGATCTTGCCCACCTCGATTTTGGAGATATCCAGGATGTCGTTGATCAGTCCGAGTAAGTGACGTCCTGAACTTCGCACTTTCTGGAGATCGGATGCCCGCTCCGCTGCCCCTTCGTCCTGGGCGTCCTCCAGCATCATCTCGCTATAGCCGATGATCGCATTCAACGGTGTACGCAATTCATGGCTCATATTCGCCAGAAAGGTGGATTTAGCTCGATTTGCGTCTTCAGCAGCCAATTTCGCGTCGTTCGCGGCCTGTTGGTTTCTTTTCTAATCCGCATTCGAATTTGTGAGTTCCAGGGTGCGCGCGTTCAAGTCAGTGGTTAAAACTTTTAGCGATTGGCGCATCCGTTCTATGCCCGACATGACGTAATTGATCTCGCGAACACCCGTCGAAACCACAAAACTGTCTTCGAAGTTTCCGTCGCGGACATTATTCAGCGCTACTTGTACGTGTCGTAACGGGCGAACGATTAGGAGAAACGCAGGAACCGCCATAAGAGCGAGAATGAGGCCAAATCCGACGATAAAAATGAAATCCTTGATCCGGGACAACAACCATTGACCCAGGATTGCGGGCTCAATAACACTGACCGCGGCAGTTAGACCGTAGACCGCGTCAATGCGGCGATAGGAAACAATGCGAGCCTTGCCATCGCTCGATCCGTAGACTTGAATTGTGCCCGATAGTCCGGACTTGGCGTTAGTAATAAATGGTGTGCTCGACGAAGGAACAAGATGAACCGTACCTTTGTCGAAGGCGAGCCAAACTATGGCGGAACCGTCGGGGCCTAGTAGTCCCATCTCGGACTGGGGTTCAAGGTTCACCGACCGAGCGAGAACTTCGAGGAAATTTGCATCAAGCAGAACTATGGCGACGCCGGCGAAAGCGCCATCCGGCGCGATAATTTTGCGACTCACGCCGAAATACCATCCGTCGCCCGACGTTTTGCTTATCGGCGGACCGATCATCGAATGGGAATCAGCCTTATCGCTGTGCAAGGCTATATATGCTTTATAAGCCTCGCGATTCTCGACCGGTCGGACGACTGTGGCCGTTTCCGGCTGGTCCACAGCGATCGCGGCGCCGCGCAGCGCTTAACTTGCACTCGTGGGCTGGAACGTATCGCTTGTTTCAACGTCCGCCGGTATATGACGCTCATTAACGCTCTGTGGATTGCTGCCCTCGGCGCTGGTTGGCCGCCCATCTGAGCCAACGCCACCGCCCGACGCGCCCGAGTGATTCTGGTTGTCATGTCCAGCAGGCTGGATACCGAGCGGGACCGAGTTGGGTGCCTGCGTATTTTGCATATAGCGCAGTCGCCCGCTTGCATCGATCTCGACCAGCCAAGGACTAAAGGGAAGGTGACTGGCCATGTACATCAGATGGCCGTCATGAGTTATCCCTGCGTGGTCGCCCTCAGCCAGAGTGTTCTGTCCGTGCGTGACCATTGCATCCACAACCAGTCGAGATATATCGAGTGTGGTTTGGACTTGCTGGAGCAGTAGATCGGCCGTGCTTTCTGCGCGCCTCTCTGCATCGTCGACGGCGATTCCGTACGCAGTCCAGGCGTTAAAAACGGTGATCGCAAGAAACACCGACATGATAATGCTTGCAACAGCAATGATCGAACGGACGAGACGAGGATTGTAGGAATTGAGCACGTGTTAGCGAACCTACTAAAGCCGGAAAAAAGCATCCAAATTGACGCCCGGTGGCACAAACCAGAATACCTGCGAATCACACAATAGGATGTCGAACAACAATTACTATATGGTTAATTTTTCGTTGCTGTGTGGAACTCGGAATGTCCGCTATGGAGCTCAAACTGGACGTGATTTGTCATAGGTGATCACGGCAGATATCGACCCTAAGCGGCGGACATAAAGTCCTTCAGAACACCGCCTTTAAGGGACGACAATCAAGCAATCCTGATTTCTCGATTTCAACGAATTGCACAATGAAGCCGCCGTCGCCTGGTCCTTCAACGGTCCTGCCTGCACACGATAAAATGTACCTTTTGACAATTCGGCCTGCTGAACATGCAGCATCAGGCCGCGCAGCAAATCACTATTGGCCAGTTGCAGCCTTGTCCACTCAGCTTCGGTATCGTTTCGGCTGTTGAGGGACGCTAACTGAATCCGCCAAGCAGCACCGCCTACGATCGGAACCGGTGCCGAAATCGCCAGTACAGGTGCTTCTGGCGCAGTCTCACCCGGCGCGTTGAGTGGCGCCAACAGTAGCGCTGGCGCATTTGCCGACGGCTCGTCTGCAGCGACCTCTGGTGACGCCGCGCTATCGACAAGATCGGTCCGCTTGGGTGGTCTCGCGTCTGCTGTGCGCCGCTGGCGTTCTATAACGCGGGTAAGCGCTTGGCTTCTCTGGTCGACGGACAGTAACGGCTCGAGCGCTGTACGCGCCTGGTTCGCGCTCTCGTGCCCCTGTTCCGCCGCGAGCGTGTACCACATGTAGGCTTCCACATAGTCGCGCCTTATGCCATCGCCGTTTTGGTACATAGCACCGAGACTACCTTGCGCGAGCGCGTATCCCTGCGCGGCGGACAGCCGATACATCAACACGGCCTCGGAATAGTCCTGGCGCACGCCGTGGCCGTTTCGGTACATGAGGCCGAGGTTGCTCTGTCCAATCGCAGAGCCCTGCGCGGCAGACAGCCGAAACCACCGGATGGCTTCGATATAGTCTTGGCGTACCCCTTGGCCGCGGGCGTGCATAAGGCCGAGACCGGCTTGCGCTTCGCTGTCACCGCGCTCCGCCAACGGTCGCCATTCGCGCAGCGCGCGATCGTAGTCACCGCGTCCATAGGCTTCGACGCCGGCGCCGATATCCTGCGCGAATGCAGGCGTTGCCAGCAGCGACATCAAAACAATAAGCGCGGGCCGAGACAGGTACATGGCGATAGCCTAGCCCGATCCTGGCGAATAAAGAAACGTCTGCCCGAAAGCCGACGCGAATGGCAGTTTTCAGCCATTTCTTGTCGATAGCGCCCGTGCTGATTTCCTCCGCTTTACCCCGCGCCCTGAACGCCGGTCGATAATGCGCAGACGGAACGCTCCCCAGCCTGCTTGTGGTGCGGCTGCAGGGTTCACGCTAGGCCGGGCTGCCGGAGTAATAATATCCAACAGCGGCAAGCGCCCGAATTATCCACATTTCCACAGATTTTGCGTCGCCGAAACATGTTGCCGCGGTTCGGGGATGACTCGTAAGATTGATGGGAAACCGACATCGTAATTTCCCATGGCTTTAAGGGGATGGATTGATGGTTGCGTGTTCATTGTCCTGTCAGCGTTTACGCCGACTTTGGAAATGTAAATTAGGCGCAGTGGCGACCGAGTATGCCTTTATCATTGCGTTTATCGCCATCGTTAGCGCAGCCGGCATGACCATTCTGGGCAATAATCTAAGTTCTTTTTACAACGACATCGGCACGGCGCTGACCAACTTGGCGTGCTCGATGCCGGATACCGCATCGGACAACGGCTCAGATAATAGTAACAAGTGCAAGAACAAGTAAGGCGCGGTTGAGCCGTTATGCGGCCCCGAGATTGCTTAAAAAAACTGATTTTCCGGCCGCGGCAGGCCGAGGTTTTCGCGCAGCGTGGCGCCTTCGTACGCACGCCGGAACAGCCCGCGCCGTTGTAACTCCGGCACCACCCGGTCGCAGAAATCGTCGAGCCCACCGGGCAGATGGGAGAACATAATTGTAAAACCGTCACTGCCGCGCGCCTCGAGCCATTCTTCCATTTCGTCGGCGATGGTCTCCGGCGTTCCTACCATCGCCGCCCCCGAATAGCCGCCGAGGCGTTGGGCGAGCTGACGCACGGTCAGATTTTCCCGTTTGGCCAGGGTGATCGCTCGCTCGCGCCCGCTCTTGCTGGCATTACTTTCAGGAATATCGGGGAGCGCACCGTCGGGGTCGAACTTCGAGGCATCGTGGCCAAGCGCGATCGATAGCGACGCGATGGCGCTGTCGGTGTGGACCAAACTATCGAGCATCGCTCGCTTTTCCCGCGCCTCTTCGACGCTGTCGCCGACGACGACGAAACAAGCGGGGAGAATTTTAATGTCGTCGCCGTTGCGGCCCACCTTCTCGGCGCGCGCCTTCACGTCGGCGTAGAACGCCTGCCCGGCGGCCAGGTTGGCGTGAGACGTAAACACCGCTTCCGCGGTTTCGGCGGCAAGCTGGCGGCCCGCATCCGACGATCCCGCCTGCACGATCACCGGCCAGCCTTGCACCGGACGCGCGATATTGAGCGGCCCGCGCACGGAAAAATATTGCCCCTTATGGTCGAGCACATGCAGCTTTTCAGGATCGAAATAGATGCCGCTTTCGGGATCTTGCAGAAAGGCGTCATCGTCCCAGCTGTCCCACAGACCGGTGACCACGTCGTAGAATTCGCGCGCCCGGGCGTAGCGGTCGGCGTGTTCGAGGGCTTCTTCGAGGCCGAAGTTCAGCGACGCGTCAGGATTCGAGGTGGTGACGATGTTCCAACCGGCGCGGCCGCCGCTGATATGGTCGAGCGAGGCAAACCGTCGGGCAACGTGATAAGGCTCGTCGTAGGTGGTCGAACCGGTGGCGACCAGGCCGAGATGCTCGGTGACCGCGGCCAGCGCCGGCAGCAGCGTGAACGGTTCGAACGAGGTTGGCGTGGCGCTGCGCTTGAGCGCCTCCATCGGCATATTGAGCACCGCCAGATGGTCGGCCATGAAAAAGGCGTCGAAGCATGCGTGTTCGAGCTTCTGTGCGAACTGCTTGATGAGGGGAAAGTTGAAATTTGCGTCCGGGCAGGCGCCGGGATAGCGCCAGCTGCCGGTGTGAATGGTGGCCGGCCGCATGAAGGCCCCAAGATGCAACTGACGAGTTTCGCCCATGACGTTTTATTTCCTCTGTACCGTTCCGGTTTTCGATCAAATAGGTCGTATTTTCCTATTTCTCAATCCGGTGGACGCCCAACATAGCCAATTTCTCGGAAAATCAACGTCTGGGGCGGCCCGCGGGGCAACCTTGCCTCGCCCTGTTGGCCTGGCCTAGTTTGAGCGCCTTGGCGGGTCCAGCCAGCAGAGGGAAAACAATATGACAACAGGCGACGAAGCTGGCGCGAAGACCATCGACGCCAAATCATTCTGGCAGGCGATTGGCCAGCGCGCCATCGGCGCGACCATCGTCACCGCCGTGGGCAGCGGCGGGCCCGCCGGCCTGCTGGGCCTGTCGGCAACCCACGTTACCGCCGACCCGCCGACCATGCTGGTGTCGATCGATAACAAGACCTCGGCGCTGGCAAGCGTGCTCGAGGCGAAACACTTCGCCATCAATTACCTGCCGCAGGGCGCCGAAGATATCGTCGAGGCGTTTTCCGGCAAGAGCTCCCTCAAGGGCGCAGACCGTTTCGAGGCCGGCTGCTGGGGCACGCTGGCCACCGGCGCACCGGTCTATAACGACGCTATCGGCGCCATCGACTGCGAACTCGAAGAGGTCGTCGAGCGCCACGGCGTCTCCATCGTGCTGGGCCGTGTCGTCGATTTCCGGGCCAACTCCGACGGCGCGCCCCTGGTGTATTTCCGCGGCGGTTATCTGGCTTAGGGGGACATCTGGACTTGAAACGCATCATCGGCGCCTCGGCCAGCCGACTGAAACGACGCGACCGACGCCGCGCCACGCCGCATCGATTGGCTCTTGACATTCCATCGTAAATATCTGATATTTCTGTCATGACAGAAATTACAAACAGCCCCAGCCAACTCTCCCCCGCGGTCGAAAGCTTCATCCTGCATTGGGGCGATCTGGGCGGCCAGTGGGGGGTCAACCGGTCGGTCGCGCAGATCCACGCGTTGCTGTACCTGTCGGAACAGCCCCTGACGGCAGAAGATATCGCCGAAACGCTTGGTCTCGCCCGCTCCAACGTCTCCAATTCGATCAAGGAGTTGATGGCCTGGCGGCTGATCCACCGGGTCCCTGTCAGAGGCGATCGGCGCGACCATTACGAGGCTGAAACCGATATTTGGGAAATGGTGACGCGCATCGCC
>JAPUHN010000355.1 GCA_027297685.1 Alphaproteobacteria bacterium
GCCGCCGCCTGGCGGCCTTTGTTGCCAAGAGCAATCGGCCGGTATGTATCGTCTCCCATAGCAAGGGCGGTCTCGATACCCTCGAGTTTTTGCTACGCGCCGAACCGGAAGTGCGCCGCCAGATTGCCTGTTGGGTGGCCCTGCAATCGCCGTTTGGCGGCTCGCCAGTGGCCGACTTGATCGTCGAAGAGGATTGGACCCGCGGGATCACTAAGCCGGTTCTTCGCGCGCTCGGCGGCAGCGGCAAATCGATCGACGATCTGACTGTCGAAATTCGCACAAAATACATGAATAAACATGCGCAATATATTGAAACTATTGGAAAAACATTTCCGATAATTGCACTGGCGACCTATCTCGATGGATCGCGGACGCCCTCACTTCACCTGGCGCCAACCTACCGTTGGATGAAAGGTCAAGGAATCGAAAACGACGGCCTGGTGCCGTTGAATTCGGCCCTACTGCCGGGTGCGCGCTATATCGTGTTAGCGGGCCTCGACCACACCGATCCGGTCGCCGCAAAGCCATTTTTGGGCAACCCTGTCGACCGCGTCCTGTTGTGGAAGTCGTTACTTTATTTGGCGCTCAGCGACCGCCCGACTTAGGTCGTGGCTTTGGCAAGGTCAGAACATAACCGATACTTTTCTCGACCCAGCCGGCGAGCGCGGCGCTGTCCTCGGCGATAGTTTCGGGCAGCACCACATAGTCCTTCTTGATTGGCGCTTTGGGGAAATAACGCAGCGGCGTCGCGCCTTGGTCGCGCAAAACCGCGCGGTGCTCCTCGGGCAGCTTCAAGGCAAGCCCCGCGGGCGTCAGGCTGATGAAGATACGGCCATCGGCATAAGCTGCCGCGCCGCCGAAAAAATGCCGCGCATCAATATCGATTTTGCGGTCCACATTCTCCGTGGTTTTCTTGAGCAGAATCTCCAGCGCTTGCAGATATGTGTCGACCATCAGCTAATCTTTTGGCGCCGCGCCGCCAGGCGCCGGCACATTCTCGGCATCGGTTGCCGCTTCGGCGAGCAACCAATCTTGGAATCGGACGATGTTGGGTTGTTCGGCGTCCGCCTTCGGATAGACGATCCAATAGGCAAAGGGTGCGGGTTGGGCCTCCCGCAGTGGCTGCACCAGGCGGCCGGCGGCGAGGTCGCCCGCGGCCAGCGCGCTGCGCGACAGCGCGACGCCTTGCGCGGCGACCGCGGCGTCGATGGCAAGGCTTGTTTCGTTGAACTCTGGGCCGCGATCCAGATCGATGCCGCTGGTATCGGCGCCGACATTGTCCAACCATGACGCCCAGCCGGTACGGCTGCGGTCGTGGATCAGCACATGTTTGGCGAGATCGGCGATTTCGCGCAGCGGAGGTCCGTTGGCCAGCAGGGCGGGGCTGCAGACAGGAAATATTTCCTCGGCCCATAATCGGGTCACGTGGAGGTCGGGCCAATCGCCGTTGCCGTGACGGATCGCCATGTCGATGCTGTCATCGACGAAAGTCACGTGCTGCATCGAGGCGCTGATACGCAGATCGAGATCGGGATGGGTTGCCAGAAATGCGCCCAGCCGCGGCACCAGCCACTTCGCCGCGAAGGGAGGTGACAAGCTAACCGTAAGTGTGTGGTCTGGCCCGCCTACTTGCAGTGCACGTCCACCTGCGCGCAATCGGTCGAGGGCGTCTTGCACGAAAGGCAAATAGCGCTCGCCGTCGGCGGAAAGGTCGAGCCCGCGCCCCCGGCGCTCAAACAGCGCCACCCCCAGCCGCGTTTCCAATTCGCGAATTTGATGGCTGACGGCACCCTGAGTGAGGTTTAGCTCGCTCGCCGTCTGGGTGAAATTCAACCGTCGCGCGGCAACTTCGAAGGCACGTAGCGCTGTTGTTGAAGGCAGGTGAATCATCGCGTTACCTATTAGATATATAAATGATTATAGCGTGAAAAACGTTAGGTTATATAAATAAAAACCAATCATCATCATTAAAAATAATAATGGCTTGGAGTTTTGAATGGCCGCCGAGCTGCGTTGCCGGTTGTTCCGTTGGGGCAATTTCGTTGGGGTCGGGTTCCGGGATGCCGGGCGATACCGGATTTATACCAGGCAACCGAGTTTGCGCGTGGCGTCGCTGCCGCGTCGCGCGTACAATGGACCACAACGAACGCGGTATGCGATGCCGCGCCAGTATCTAACGTCAGTGTCCAATAGGGAGCAGAGACATGCAATTGAGCGATTCCAAGCTGTTTCGCCAGCAGTGTTACGTCAACGGTGAATGGATCGATGCCGATGGTGGCGGCACCATCGACGTTACCAATCCGGTCGACAACGCGGTTATTGGTACGATACCGAAATTGGGTGCTGACGAGACGCGGCGCGCGATCGAAGGGGCCCAGGAAGCGCAAAAGGAATGGCGCCAGCGCACCGGCAAGGAACGCGCGGCGGTTTTGCGCAAATGGCACGATTTGATGATGGAGAACCAGGAAGACCTGGCTGTTCTGATGACCACCGAGCAGGGCAAGCCGCTCGCCGAATCGCGCGGTGAAATCGTCTATGCGGCATCGTTCATCGAATGGTTCGCTGAAGAGGGCAAGCGGATCTACGGCGACACTATTCCCGGCCATCAGCGTGACAAACGTATTATCGTGCTCAAGGAGCCGATCGGCGTTTGCGCCGCGATCACGCCGTGGAACTTCCCAGCGGCCATGATCACGCGCAAGGCGGGGCCGGCGTTGGCCGCCGGGTGCGCCATGGTCGTCAAACCGGCGACGTCGACTCCCTTTTCGGCTTTGGCGATGGCCGAACTGGCCGAGCGCGCCGGCGTGCCGCCGGGCATCCTCAGCGTGGTCACCGGCGGTTCGTCCGATATCGGCGGCGAGATCACGTCGAACCCGATCGTGCGCAAGCTCACCTTCACCGGCTCCACCGAGGTCGGCCGCAAGCTGATCGCTCAGTGCGCCGGCACCGTCAAAAAAGTGTCGATGGAATTGGGTGGCAATGCGCCGTTCCTGGTGTTCGACGATGCCGATCTCGACGACGCGGTCGAAGGCGCGATGCTGTCGAAATACCGCAACGCTGGCCAGACCTGCGTGTGCGCCAACCGCATTCTGGTGCAAGACGGCGTCTACGAGGCTTTCACCGAAAAACTCGCCGAGGCGGTCAAAGAGCTCAAAGTGGGTGATGGCCTGGACGAAGGGGTGAACCAGGGTCCGTTGATCGACATGGCGGCGGTCGAAAAGGTCGAACAGCATATTGCCGACGCCGTCGCCAAGGGCGCCAAGATCGCTGTCGGCGGTGAGCGCCACGCCATGGGCGGTACTTTCTTCCAGCCGACCCTGCTGGTCGATGTGACGCCGACGATGGACGTCACCCGTGAAGAGACGTTCGGGCCGATGGCGCCGCTTTACCGGTTCACCACCGATGAAGAGGGCATCACGCTCGCCAACGATACCGAGTTCGGCCTCGCCGCTTATTTCTATGCGCGCGACGTCAACCGCATCTGGAAGGTTGCGGAAGGTCTCGAATCGGGCATTGTCGGCATCAACACCGGTATTATCTCGACCGAAGTCGCGCCGTTCGGCGGCGTCAAGGAATCAGGCATCGGCCGCGAAGGTTCCCGCTACGGCCTCGACGATTATCTCGAGATCAAATATCTCTGCTTCGGCGGTGTGCAATAGACTGCCGGTCGACAACCGACACGAAAAGGGCGGCGCGATGCCGCCCTTTTTATGCCTTTCTCCGCCGCCGCGCGAGTTAGAAATTGTCCTCCATACCGACGCGCACATGGCCGCCGAGAACGACTGCCGACGCAACCATCGGGAATGCAAACCGAGAGATGCCGAACGGCGCCCACACCGCGTTCGACGGCAATTGGTCGCGCATCAACGCCATGGTCTGCATATCTTCCTCTGGTGCCCGCCAGGCAAATGTGTTGAATATGTCGCCCAGTGCAACACAATCATCACGAAAATTTGACTCTATGTAATACACGCTAAGATGTTAGTAAAAATTTCTACCTTAGGGAGAAAAATTATGAAATATGTCTATACAGCCATTTCAGCTTTCTTATTCATAATGCTACTTTCGTCGCCGAGCAGCGCACACAACGACTATGCGCATTGATGGTGGGGTAATGCTGGGGACCGTGTCGTCACCAACCCATTTCCTGCCAACGCCG
This sequence comes from Alphaproteobacteria bacterium, assembly GCA_027297685.1. Lineage (GTDB taxonomy): Bacteria > Pseudomonadota > Alphaproteobacteria > UBA6615 > UBA6615 > JAPUHN01. The sequence continues at coordinate 4,160 of JAPUHN010000355.1, forward strand.
CACTCAAATCCACTTTCGAGACTGCGGCTCTTGAATTTGCCTCGCACTTTTTCCGTTTCAGATCAACACAGCTAGCCGCTGAAGACGCTTTCAACCGTGCCTCGCACCGGGAGTTCGAAGGCAAATTAATCTCCACAGAGGTCGATGTCGCAAAGCGCTTTTACGAGCAATCAATCGCTCACCTCGATGTGGTGCTCCAGCAAACCGCCACAATGATCGGTGTGCTGCGCGTGAGCGCGTGTGCGGTCGCATTCAATGATGCATTGGAGAAACATTTCTCCGAGCTCGGGGTCAATGACCTTAAGCGTATCAGCAGCACGAAGGAGAAGAGGGAAATCAATGCACTCATGGACGCCCTGCTGGTCTATGTCGATGAGTTCGCGACCCTGCGCGGTTATGCCGTGGGAGCGTTAGAGGCCACCGATGATTTTGCAAACGACATTAAGCAAGGCCGGTTCGTCATATCTTATCTAGATACGCCAAGCCGACTGAGAACGGTTAAATTAAAGATCCGTTCTAGTTTGCGGATCGTCGAGTTGTTGGTCGGGGAAACAACCAGAGCATCCGCCCTGGCTTACGAAGATATCTTACCGTTGGATCCCCAACTACTGCGTGAGAAGAAGGTTGCGGATCCCAATGTGGCCGTGTGTCACGGTCCTACCAGGGGCGGGACTAATCTGTCCGTCGCCGCGGCGGAGGTGTTCGACCATCTCGAACACGGCGACACGCTGGGCCCCTGTTTGGCCCGGATTCGGCGATGAGGTAACGGAACTCCGATCTTGGCCGCCATTGGCTGTTTCCGGGAGTCGGAGAAGGTTCTAGCCGTGCCCGGGTCTTGAATAGAACAGACATGGGAAGATGGAAGGGTTTCCGTTGCCCAATTCTCGGACGGTAGGCCGGAGCCTCACTCCGCCGCCGCGCGCAGCTGGTCGAGGCCGAGCAGGCCACGCGCTTCGTCGACGCTGGCCGGGTACTCGCCGATCGCACCGATGATCTGCACGGCGCGTTCGACCAGCGGGGCGTTGCCGGGTGTCAGCTCGCCACGCGACAGGTAGAGATTGTCCTCCATGCCGACGCGCACATGGCCGCCGAGAACGACTGCCGACGCAACCATGGGAAACTCCATGCGCGAGATGCCGAACGACGCCCATACCGCGTTCGAGGGCAATTGATCGCGCATCAAACGCATCGTTTCTATCGTCGCACGGCCACCCCACGGTATCCCGAGGCAAAGCTGAAACAGCGGCTGCGGGTCGGTGATGACGCCGCGCGCGCACATGTCGGCGCCCTGCCACAACTGGCCGGTGTCGAACACCTCCAGCTCGATCTTCACTCCGACCTGCTGGATCAGCGTCGCCATGCGGTCGAGCATCGCTTTGGTATTGGTCACGGCCAGATCGGAATAGTTCATGGTGGTGATGTCGAGGGTGCACAACTCCGGGCGGTTCTCGACAACGTGGCGAAC
>JAPUHN010000356.1 GCA_027297685.1 Alphaproteobacteria bacterium
AAGGGCCGCCACGTCACTGGCGGCCCTCATGCTGAGCTTGTCGAAGCACGAAAGGCGAGGGCGTCCGGAACTCTAGGTCGCGAACGCGTCGGGAGTTGGCGAAGCCGCGTTATCGAGCGCCGTTGCGAGGCCTTGGAAGTATTCTTGCAAATCGTTGCCTAGCAAAAACATGCCGACGGCGGCGACGATGGCGATAAAGACGATAAGAAAAGAATATTCCGCGGCGACAGCGCCGGAATTCACCACGGTGAGGCGAGCGAACAGCGCGTGCAGGTAGCCCAACGCGCGCAACCTGCTCGCCCGGTTCAACCGTGCGGCCAAAACGTGGCGCCACCTGCGGCGTGTCGGCCGGGTGTCACCGCCGCGATTGAGAAAACCCTTTTGCATATTACGAATACTCCAGGGAAATAACTAAGAACTCGTGGAGTGTTGGTCAAAAATGGAAGTTTTTCCAGAAAAATCCACCGGGAAGCGAAAAACTATCCCCTTAAGACACGTACGGTAAACATAGGTCCTAACTGAATAATGTAGGGTTAATCAATTCCGAATTGACCCGCCAGAATGATTCAATCTGGTCGGATACTGCGCTAAATTCCGCACAAATAGGCGGTTTCCCAGAGCCGCATGCAGGGGTTCAATCTGGCTGCATACGGCTCTGGCTCGAGCTGAATTGCCTCAGCCTGCGGGCGGGCGTTGGTAACCTGGCGTCGAGGCCGACAGCGCCGCTTCTTCTTCGGTCATATCGTCGGCAATGTCGGCGAACAGCGGCGTCGTCAGGTAGCGCTCGCCGGTGTCCGGCAGCATGGCCAGGATGGTAGATCCTTCGGGCACGTCCTCGGCCAGTTTGAGCGCGCCGGCCACGTTGCCGCCGGCCGAGGGGCCGACGAAGATGCCTTCGCGCGTCGCCAGCTCGCGGGCACAGCGCAGGGCATCGGCATTGGCGATCTGGATCAGCCGCTCGATCACATCGGTGTCGACCGCGTCGGCGGTCAGCTTGGGGATGAAATCGGGGGTCCAGCCCTGCATCGGGTGCGGCTTGAACGACGGGTGGGATGCCGCCGGCGAGCCGTCGGGGTTGCGTTCCTGGGCCACGCCGTCATGCAGCAACGGGGCTTCCTCGGGTTCGCACAGGACGATCTTGGTGTCCGGGCGTTCCTTGGCGAGCACCCGCGCCACGCCCTTCAGAGTGCCGCCGGTGCCGTAGCCGGTGATCCAATAGTCGAGCGGCGCGCCGTCGAAATCATCGAGGATTTCCTGCGCCGTGGTGCGCGAGTGATAATCGGGGTTGGCCTCGTTCTCGAACTGGCGGGTGAGGAACCAGCCATTGGCCTCGGCCAGCTCGACGGCTTTGTTGACCATGCCGGTGCCCTTATCGGCCGCTGGGGTGAGCACCACCTGGGCGCCGAGGAAGCGCATCAGCTTGCGCCGCTCGACGCTGAAGCTGTCGGCCATGGTCACCACCAGGGGATAGCCCTTGACCGCGCACACCATGGCCAGCCCGATGCCGGTGTTGCCGCTGGTCGCCTCGATGACGGTCTGGCCGGGTTTGAGCTCGCCGGCTTCCTCGGCGGCCTCGATGACGCCGAGCGCCAGGCGGTCCTTGACCGAGCCCAGCGGATTGGCGGCCTCGTTCTTGACGTACAGGTTCACACCCTCGGGCGCCATGCGGTTGATCCTGATGACCGGCGTGCGCCCCACCGTCTCGAGAATGTTTTCGTAGAGATGTCCCATGTCTAACCCCCCTAGAGTTCCGGCTTCTGCCTACGATATCGCCTTAGTTCTATAGATAACGGCCGGTAGAGGCCATGCGCTCAATGGACCGGCCGGTCGGGCACATAGAGCCCGTCGCGTAGTTCGTTGAAGAACTGGTCGAGCGCCGGATGGGCTATCGGCTCGCCGGTCAAATCCGGCTCGAGATTTTGCTCGGTGACGTAGGTCATGTGTGCCGCCTGGTCGACCAGCACGTGATACCAAGGCCGGTCCTTCGGCGGTCGCGACTGTGCCATGGTCTCGTACCATTCCTCGGTGCCCTGAAACGTGGCGTCGACGTCGACGATGACGCCGCGATAGTCGAAGCGTTTGTGGTGAACCAATTGGCCGACGCGAAACTGCGCCCGGTGGCTGCTCATCGGCGAGCTCCCTTATAATCTCGTTTATTTAACTCATGTGCGGACAACCGTTCGCCTAAATCTTCGATCCCGGTTGGGCCAGGGCGCGCTGTAAGACCTGGCGGTAGGCGCCGACACTGGTAAACCCGCCGTCGACCGGCACGTCGATACCGGTGACAAATGCGGCCTCGTCGCTGGCCAGGAACAGCACCACCGTAGCGATTTCCTCGGGTCCGGCGACGCGGGCCATCGGCGTCATCCATTCCATGGCCTCACGAAAGTCGTCGGAGCCGGCGATGATAGGCGTGTCGACGATGCCCGGGTGGACGGCGTTGACGCGGATGTTCCATGGGGCGAACTCCATCGCCGCGCTTTTAGTGAGGCCGCGCAGGCCCCATTTGGCGGCGCTGTAGGCGGTGGCGAAGTGGCCGGTGTAGCCGGCGATCGAGCCGATATTGACGATGGCGCCGCCGCCGCTGTCGCGCAGCACCGGTGCGGCTGCCTTGGTGCCGAGAAACGGCCCGGTGAGGTTGACGTCGAGGACCCGTTGCCAATCTTCACGGCTGGTCTTGAGCATCGAAGGCTTGCGCAGGCCGATGCCGGCATTGTTGATCAGGGCATGCAACCCTCCGAACTCCTGCGCAGCATGGTCGACCGCGGCCTGCCAGGCGGATTCGTCGGTGACGTCGAGATGCATGTAATGCGCGATGTGGCCATCGTTGCGAATCGCCAAAGCGACCGCATTGCCCTCGTCGTCGAGCACGTCGCAGAGCAGCACTTTGGCGCCCTCGGCGGCGAACAGGCGCGCCTCGGCCTCGCCCTGACCCCGGCTGGCGCCGGTTATCAGCGCCGTCTTTCCCTCAAGTCTGCCGCTCATGGTAACCCTTCCCTGATTTGGTTCGATAGGTGTGCACGTTCGATGGCCCCATCAATCGGCCATGAGTACCTCGAAGACGTCCGCTTTGCGGCCGACCCGGCAGATCGAATAGGGCGGTGGAAAGTGCGCCGGCAGCAGGAGATGGCCATATTCCGAGGCTTCTTCGAGCAGTGCGCGCCGGGTCGCCCGCGCCGCGTCCTGATCCTCGCAGGCGTAGGTGTTCACGTCCGGATAGGCCATCTCTATCGGCGAATGCATGATGTCGCCACAA
>JAPUHN010000357.1 GCA_027297685.1 Alphaproteobacteria bacterium
CCGATCGATCAATAGCTACGATATTTTGGACTCCGACTTCGCAACGTTAAGTGCGGAATCGGACGCAAGGCGCCGTGCGGCGCTCGATTTAGCGACGGAAATTAAGTCGCGGTTGGGCATATTTTTGTCCCGACCGCGCAATACCTAGCGATATAGCATTTCAGTCGAAACTGCGGTCGACGGCCACAAAGCTACACGAATATTCACGGTCTCACCGAAACTCAAAATATCACCGGCCATACAGTGAAAATATCCGCTAATAAAGTAGATGGGTTCATAAGATCGCTAGATTCGACAGTTCGGGCTGTACTTGTATACGGTCCGGACGGCGGCCTTGTACGCGAACGGTCCCAAGCGCTTTCTGCAACGATTGTCGAAGACGCCGCTAACCCTTTCAATATGGAGGAAATTTCGCCATCTCTTTTGGCAAGGGATCCAGTACGCCTGGTCGATGAGGTGCTCGCAGTGTCGTTCGGTGGTGGCCGGCGTGTACTGGTTGTACGTGACGCAGGTGATGATCTTATTGGGGCTATTTCGACGGTTTTGGACAATGAGGCCGCTGATCACCCCTTGGCGGCTCTGGTGGTCGTAACGGCAGGGAATTTGACGCCGCGCTCGGCGCTACGCCGTATGTTTGAAAGCAACGATGCATGCGCCGCCTTGCCATGCTATCCCGATGACGAGTCGGGAATAGCACTGCTTATCCGCGCAAGCCTTAGCGTGGAAGGAGTAGGCATCGATCCAACGGCCCTACATACAGCTGCCTCACTTTTAGGCACTGATCGCCAGGCGAACCGGCGAGAGATCGAAAAATTGATACTGTTCGCCGGCCCCGACGGGTACATATCCGAAGAGATGGTGCTGGCTTGTCTTGGCGATAGCGCGGAGGCTTCCACCGAAGAGGCCATTTATTCCGCCGCCGACGGTAATTACCAAGGTCTAGTCGAACACCTGGTGCGGGTTTGGGCCGACGGTAACGAGCCGGTCGCGGTCATTCGCAGCGCCCAAAGGCACTTCCAACGCCTGCACTATATTTTATCGCTCACGAACGGCGGGGTGTCGCTCGATTCTGCGCTCAAACAGTTGCGCCCGCCGGTTTTCTGGCGGGTCGCTGGGCGATTTCGGGCACAATTGACCAATTGGTCGGTGGACACCGTTGAGGCTTCCTTATTGCGCCTGACCGATGCCGAGCTCTCGGCAAAATCAACCGGGGCTCCGGCCGCTTTGGTGTGCGACCGAGCCCTGATGGCGATCACGCAATTTGCCCGCTCAAGACAACGTAAATCTCAATAAACGTAATAGTTACAATGGGTTATGTAATTAGGTGGAGTCACTTACCGGCGGCTCGTCGGCCGGAATCGCCGAATTGGCCGCGCCCGCACCGCCGGTGGTTATCGCACCGCCCTGATTGAGCCGCTGCAAAATATCGTCGAGCTGATCGAGGGTAGAGTAATTGATCGACACCGAACCGCCCTTAGCGCCATCACCGCGGAATTTGATGCTGACACGCAAACCGAGCATGGTCGACAAATCGTGCTCCAGCGCAATTGTGTCCGAATCCTTCGCCCGGGCTTTTTTTCGCCCGGCCGGCGGTCCACCTTTCGAAGACTGCGCCAGGCGCTCGGCCTGACGCACCGACAGGCCTTTGCGTATAATATCGCTGGCGAGACGCTCTGCGCCATCAAATCCCACCAATGCCCGCGCATGACCGGCGGAAAGCTTGCCGGTGTCGACGTGGTCTTGCACAGATTGCGGCAGCGTGAGTAGGCGCAACGTATTGGCGACGCTACTGCGGCTTTTTCCGACCGTTTTTGCCAGCACTTCCTGCGTGTGGTCGAATTCATCCATCAGGCGTTGGTAGGCGTTGGCCTCTTCAATTGGTGACAGGTTTTCGCGCTGCAAATTCTCAATTAACGCTATTTCCAGCGATTCTTCGTCTGAGAACTCGCGCACAATGACCGGAATTTCGTGTAACTGCGCGCGCTGGGCGGCGCGCCAGCGGCGCTCCCCGGCGATTATCTCGTACCCGCCGTCCTGCAGCGGCGAGCGGCGCACCAGTATGGGCTGCAAGATGCCCCTGGCCCGCACCGATTCGACAAGCGAAGCCATTTCTTCGTCGTTAAACCGCTGGCGCGGTTGAAACTGGCCTGGCGACACTTGCTCGATCGGCACCGTATGCGTCGCGCGGACTCGCTCCCGGCCTTCCGCTTCGTCCCCCAGGAGAGCGGAAAGACCGCGCCCTAAGCCCTTGCGAGGCTCATCGCTCATGCCGCCGCCACTTCACGTTCCGGCAACTTGCCCTCGCGGCGCAAGAGTTCTGCGGCCAAGTGTATGTAGGCCCGGGAACCGCTGCAGTTCATATCGTAGACAATCGCCGGCAAGCCATACGACGGCGCCTCGGAAACCCGTACATTCCGCGGTATGACCGTTTGATAGACCTGGTCACCGAAATGCTCGCGGACATCCGCTTCCACCGACCGACACAAGTTATTGCGTCCATCGTGCATAGTTAACACAACCCCTTGTATGTAGAGGCCCGGATTGAACGCATTACGAATACGTTCGATCGACCGTGTCAACCGGCTCAAACCATCGAGGGCGAAAAACTCGCATTGCAACGGCACCAAAACCGATTGCGCGGCCACCAATGCATTCAAGGTCAGCAAGCCAAGCGCCGGCGGACAATCCACCAATATATAGTCGTAATTGTCGGCGCCTTTATCCAGCAACGATTTAAGCCGGGATTCGCGGTGCGCCACATCGATGAGTTCGATCTCGGCGCCAGCCAAATCGGCCGATGCGGGAATTATATCGAGACCTGGAACCGATGTCGGCACAACTACGTCTAGGAGGGACAACTGGCCAATCAACGCCGCATAAATGTCAGCGGACGTGGCCGTCACCTCAACGCCGAGGCCCGTCGACGCGTTGCCCTGGGGGTCCAGATCCACCAGCAATACCTTCTGACCGCACGCCGCAAGGGCGGTCGCCAGGTTGATCGCCGTTGTCGTCTTGCCCACGCCGCCCTTTTGATTGGCCACAGCCATAATTTTCGGGCGGCAGTCCGGCACCGACGAAGGGGCCGGCGTATCGGCGGGGCGCGACGAGACAGGGGGCGCATCAGACACGGTGGAACTCCTTTACACACAGTACGGTTCCGCTGGGATCGGACAAGCTGGGAACCAATTCATAGTCAATATCCCAGAGACCGCTCGCGTCGGTCAATTCATCTTCAATAGAGCTGCCTTTCAGGAAATAACAAAAGCCGCCCGGTTGGACCCACGGCGCCGCCAATGACAACAATTTCGCTAACGGAGCGACCGCACGAGCGGTTACGGCGGCGGCCGGCGTGGCCGGCACAGCTTCGGCACGGCCGACGATGACTTCGGTGTCTGCCGAGATCGCACGGGATACTTCGCGCAGGAAAGCAGCCTTTCGGTTGTCAGCCTCTACCAATGTGACATGGGCACCGGAGATAATGGCCACGACCAGACCCGGGAACCCGCCGCCGCTACCGATGTCGACCACAGACGTTGCATCAGGCATCAGCCGGCAAAGTTGGCCTGAATCGAGGAAATGGCGGCGCCACACGTCGTCCAGCGTACGGGCGCCAACCAGGTTGATCGTCTTTTGCCAATGGCGCAGCAGGGTCTCGAATTCTTCCAGGCGCTCCAATGTTTCACGTGAAACATCGAGAACCGACGCAAATTCGGACGCCGTCATGGGGGGCTGGCCAGCCATATACCACCCTACCAATTGGGTGACGATTTCTCCAACTACTATATATGGGGTTTAAGCGGCCATTGGGCCAACTACGCCGACTTAAGCGATCGTGTTGGTTCTGGCCTTGCGCTGCGCACATGACGCAATAGCGCAATCAACGCCGACGGCGTTACCCCAGGTATCCGGCCGGCTTGCCCCAGTGTTTGCGGGCGCGCAATTTCAAGTTTGTCTTGCGCTTCGCGGGATAACCCGCCAATGCTCGAATAGTCCAGCTCTAGCGGCAAGACCAAGTTCTCGTCGCGCCTGAACGCCGCCACATCGGCCTCTTGGCGCCGCACGTAACCGCTATAGAGCGCCTCAATTTCCAACCGCTCGGCGATCACGGGCGACAAAGCAGCGAGCTCGGGCCAAACCGCCGTGAGGCTCGCTACCGTTATTCCAGAATACGCCAACAATTCAAAGGCCGAGCGCCGCACGCCGTCCTGGTTTATCGAGAAACCATGCTTTTTCAGTGCGTTGGGAGTAGCGGACAGTGAATTCACCTGCTCCCGGGCACAGGCCAAAGCCGCCGATTTACGCTCGAATACCACGCGTCGTTCTGGACCAACGCAACCAAACGAGACCCCGCGTGGCGTCAGCCGCTCGTCGGCGTTATCGGCGCGCAACATCAGGCGGTATTCGGCGCGCGAGGTGAACATTCGATAAGGCTCGTCGGCGCCACGGGTCACCAAATCGTCGATCATGACGCCGATATAGGCTTCGGCGCGATCGAGAATAAATTCGTCCTCGGCGCCGGCGGCTGCATTCAGGCCGGCCATCAACCCTTGCGCCGCAGCCTCCTCGTAGCCGGTCGTGCCGTTTATCTGTCCGGCGAGGAAAAGCCCGGGAATCCGGCGTGTTTCAAGGGTTGGATACAGTTCGCGGGGGTCGACAAAGTCATACTCGATGGCATAGCCAGGTCGAATGATGCGCGCGCTTTCAAGGCCCGCAATGGTCTTGAGCAGGGCGGATTGGACATCCTCGGGAAGCGATGTCGAAATGCCGTTCGGATAAATCGTGTCGTCGTCGAGACCTTCCGGCTCGAGGAAGATCTGATGGCGGGATTTGTCTGCGAATCGCACCACCTTGTCTTCGATGGAGGGACAATAGCGCGGACCGGTGCCCGCTATTTGGCCAGAATATATCGGCGCCCGGTGAAGGTTCGCGCGAATCAATTCGTGCCCGGCCGGGCTGGTGTGCGTTATGTGGCAATCCACTTGGGGAACGGTAATCTGGTCGGTCAAAAACGAAAACGGTTGCGGCACGGCATCACCGGACTGAACCTCTAACGACAACCAGTCGATGGTTTTGCCGTCCAGGCGCGGCGGCGTTCCGGTCTTCAGCCGCCCCATCGAAAACCCAGCTCCATACAGGGTGTTGGACAAACCGATCGCCGGTTCATCGCCGGCCCGCCCGGCCGAAATTTGGCGTTCACCGATATGAATAACGCCACGCAGAAAGGTGCCCGTGGTGAGAATGACGCGTTCTGCCCCGATTTCCTCGCCATCTGCCAGGATGACGCCAGTAATTTGGCCGTTGGTGCCAAATTTCAAGTCCTCTACGGCGCCAGCGCGCATCTCGAGATTTTCCTGACCGGCCAAAAGGCTATACACGGCTTGGCGATAGAGGCTCCGGTCAGCCTGTGCACGAGGCCCCCACACCGCCGGTCCCTTGCTGCGATTGAGCATCCGAAACTGGATACCGGCGCGATCGATCGCCCTGCCCATGACACCGTCGAGGGCATCGATCTCGCGGACCAGATGGCCCTTACCCAGCCCGCCGATTGCCGGGTTGCAGGACATTTCGCCAATGGTTTCGAGCTTGTGGGTGATCAGTGCCGTGCGCACGCCCATGCGGGCCGAGGCGGCAGCGGCTTCGCAGCCTGCATGGCCGCCGCCAATAACAATGACATCGTAAGTGCGCATGGCCGGCTATTTATGGCACGTCGGCGCCAATGTCAAAGCCACGTGCAGTAATGGCGGCATCAGGAGCGTAGTTTTGTGAATCGCTGGTTGTTTCACGTGAAACATCAACTATTTGCCGATACAGAAGTCGCGAAAAATGACGTCGAGCACATCCTCGACATCGACCCGGCCGGTAATCCTCCCCAAAGAGCGAACGGCAAGCCTAATATCTTCTGCCACCAACTCTGGCAGGGCCGCCGTGGTCGCCCGCTCCAGCGCAGAAACGCACGCCTCAAGGGCCTCTCGATGGCGCGCACGGGTTAGCGGCGGCCGTTCGCTAATGGCCAGCCGCGCCTGTACCTCGGCAGTCAGAGTGGCTAGAAACCCCTCCAGGCCATCGCCGGTTTTGGCTGAGACAGGACAAACCGGACGCCCGGCGACAAAGGCGGGCAGGTCCTGGCCGGCAATATCGGTCTTGTTCAGAACAACGATCGTGTTGCCGTCGACATAGTCGAGCGCAAATCCATCCAAAGCGGGCAGGGCAGTTGCGTCGAACACCACAACCCGCAGGTCCGCCTCTTCAGCGGACTTGCGCGCCCGGCGCACGCCTTCGGATTCGATGTCGCCCTCTGGCTCACGAAGGCCGGCAGTATCGGCGATTATACCGGCGTAGCCGCCAAGGCTCATATGAACTTCAACGACATCGCGGGTGGTGCCGGCAGTCTCCGATACTATTGCGGCGTCGCGTGCCGCAATCCGGTTCAACAGACTGGATTTTCCGACATTGGGCGCGCCGACAATGGCCACTCGGAACCCGGTCCGTATCCGTTCGCCCCGGTGCTGATCATCAATATATTGCGATATTTGTTCTCTTACACACAATATATTGTGTGCCATCGAGGTATAAGTGTCTTCTGGAAGATCTTCGTCAGAAAAATCGATCGTTGTTTCGGCGTGGGCCAGTAGGGTCGTCAATTGCGTGCGCCAGCCATCATACAGCGCCGCCAACGCGCCATCGTACTGACCCAACGCCTGACGCCGTTGTGCGACGGTTTCCGCCGCCACCAAGTCGGCAACCGCTTCGGCCGAGGTCAGGTCCAGTTTGCCGTTCTCGAACGCGCGGCGGGTAAATTCGCCGGGCTCTGCCGAGCGGCATGTTTCGATCGCCGTCATCGCCGAAATCACGGCCTCGATCACTGCCGCGCCGCCGTGGACGTGAAATTCTGCGATATCTTCTCCGGTATAGCTGGCCGGACCCGGAAACCAGAGCACAATGCCTTGGTCGATGGCGCTGCCGTCTGCCGGGTCATGAAACCGGCGAAGCCTGGCCAAGCGCGGTTCTGGCGCTGGATCGCCTGTCAGAATCTCAACGGCCAGGCCTGCGGCGGGCCCGGAGACCCGGATAACCGCCACACCGGCGGTTCCCGTCCCGCTAGCGAGGGCATAAATGGTATCGCGCATGTATCCGCCGTGCCGGCCCGAGCCGAATGGTTTCAGTCTTTCTTGGTGTCCAGGTCTGTGGCGGCGAGGCCCGACCAAAACATCTTTTGAAATTGCTCCCAGCCCGCTGCCCCCTCCGACCCCCAACTGCTCAACATGGCCTGGGGGTCCATCGCATCCAGTCCAGACATTATTCGCTTCTTCATTTCTGCCACGACTTCTTTCTGAAGGTCGGTTACGTCGGGCAACCCCATCAGTTGCCTTGCCTCTTCCGGCGTGCAATCGATATCAACGGTGATTTTCATGATCAGCTCCTGCTCCATGTTGGTCCCGTTGCTTGGCACCTAGCGTGTTACGGTTGCAGAGGCAACATTCATGGTGGACTGTCTCAAAACGATTTACCGCCGCACAGCGGAGACCAAATGGCGCGAAATCTTTTAGCCGACGAATCCAGCCCCTATCTGCTGCAGCACGCCGACAATCCGGTGGAGTGGTATCCTTGGGGCACGGCCGCACTGGATCGCGCCCAGGAACTCGACCGGCCGATTCTGCTGTCGATTGGTTATGCCGCGTGCCACTGGTGCCATGTCATGGCCCATGAGAGCTTCGAAGACCCCGCCACCGCCGCGGTGATGAACGAATTGTTCATCAACATCAAGGTCGACCGCGAAGAACGCCCCGACATCGACACCATCTATATGACATCGCTGGCGCTGTTTGGCGAGCACGGAGGCTGGCCGCTCACCATGTTCTGCACGCCGCAAGGCAAGCCGTTCTGGGGCGGCACCTATTTCCCGCCGACCTCTCGCTACGGCCGCCCCGGCTTTCCCGAATTGCTGCGCCATGTGGCGCAAATTTATCGCGACGAGCCGGATAAAGTCGCCACCAACAGCCAGGCCGTCGTGGCCGCGCTGGAAGATATGTCGCAACCCCAGGGAGCTGGCATGATCGCGCCCGATGCGGTCAACCGCGCAGCCGAGTCGATCGCCAAGGAAATCGATCCGCGGCACGGCGGCATCGGCACGGCGCCAAAGTTCCCGCAAGCGCCGATCCTGAACTTGTTATGGCGCGGCTATAAGCGGACCGGCGACCAGTCGTTGCGCGACGCGGTGCTGCTGACCCTCGACAAGATGGCCCAGGGCGGCATTTACGATCACCTCGGCGGTGGCTTCGCGCGTTATTCGACGGACGCCGCCTGGCTGGCGCCCCATTTCGAGAAAATGCTCTACGACAACGCACAGCTCATGGAGCTTTACACCGACGCGTGGCAGGAAACTCAACGTCCGCTGTACGCCCAACGAGTGAGTGAAACTGCTGAATGGGTGCTGCGCGAAATGGTCAACGCGACACCACCCGGCGGGGGGTTTTCCGCCACCATCGACGCCGATTCCGAAGGCGAAGAAGGTAAGTTCTATGTCTGGTCCGATGGCGAAATACGAGCCCTGCTGGGTGACGAGGCGGAATTGTTCATCTCTGCCTACGACGTCAGACCGGGTGGGAATTGGGAAGGCAAAACCATTCTCAACCGAACGCACGACGCCGAACTGAAAGACAACGAAACCGAAGCCCGCCTCGCCGCTTGCCGGCGACTATTATTCGAGACGCGGTCCGAGCGGATCCCTCCGGCGCTCGATGACAAGGTGTTGGCCGACTGGAACGGCTTGATGATCGGCGCTCTCGCTAAAGCAGCCGCCGTGTTCGATCGGCCGGATTGGCTCGCCGCCGCCCGGTCGGCCTTCAAATTCGTTTCCGAGAACATGACGCAAACCGCTGGCGGTGACATCCGTCTCTTTCACGCTTGGCGCAGCGGCGTTGCAAAACACGCCGCGACGCTAGACGACTATGCCAACTTGTGCCGGGGTGGATTATTGCTTTTTGAGGCCACACAAAAACGAGAGTATATTACACAAATACAAACATGGGTTGCAACGGCAAACCATCACTATTGGGATGAAAAATCCGGCGGGTATTATTTTACTGCAGACGACGCCGACGACGTAATAACCCGGACAAAGAATTCGCTCGACAACGCCACGCCGGCTGGCAATGGGATTATGGCCGAGGTTCTAGCGCGGCTCTATCACCTCACCGGACAAGACGAATACCGAAGCCGCTGTGAAAGCTTGATCGCTGCATTTTCCGGCGAGTCAGCAAAAAATGCCTTTCCCTATGTAACCCTAATCAACGCCGCGCAGTTCCTCGCCGAGGCGACACAAATGATCGTCATCGGCGATCACGATAACGCCGAGACCCTCGACCTTTTGGCGGCACGCAATCGCATTAGCATGCCGGCCAGCGTCGTGTCGGTTATCGCCAGCAGTGACAGTTTGAGCCCCGGCCATCCGGCGACGGGTAAAACCCGGATCGATGGGCAGGCAACGGCCTATGTTTGTCACGGCCAGGTTTGTTCAGCGCCGCTGACAGACCCACAAGCGCTCCATGACTATCTCGCAGAGCGATGACCGATATCCACCTGAGCCTCGACAGCCCGGTCGGCCCCCTTACTGTCACCGAACAGAACGGTGCGCTGGTAAGCCTCGAGTGGAATGACCGAGCGGACAACGAGGCCAGCCCGCTGCTCGCCGAAGCGCGGCGCCAGCTACACGCCTATTTCGCCGGAACGCTCGCTACATTCGATCTGCCGGTGGCGCCAGCGGGCACACCGCACCAGCAGAGGGTCTGGCAGGCCATGCAAAAGATTTCGTTCGGCGACTATCAATCCTATGGCGAACTTTCCGCCGCGATCGGCTCTTCGCCGCGCGCAGTCGGCACCGCCTGCGGCCGCAATCCGATACCGATCATTATCCCCTGCCACCGCGTATTGGCGGCGGGCGGCCAGATCGGCGGCTACTCCGGCAACGGCGGCACCACGACCAAACGGTACCTACTGTCGCTTGAAGGCGTCGAGCTCAAAGAATAGGCTCGCCGCCAAGGATTGGAAAACTTTAGAAACTTCGCCGGCACCACGAGACCGTTGCGATACCGGGAGGAAAGAGAAAAATGATCCATGCCATCCGCATGCACGAGAACGGCGGCCCCGAAGTATTGCAGTGGGACGAAGTTGAGGTTGGCGATCCTGCAGCGGGAGAAATCCGCGTTCGTCAAACCGCGGTAGGACTCAACTATATCGATACCTATCTGCGCACCGGTGCGCGGCCACTGCCGATGCCCTCGGTGCTTGGCCTCGAAGCAGCAGGCGTAGTCGTGGCGGCGGGCGACGGTGTTACCAACTTCGTGGTCGGCGATCGCATCGCCTACGCCGACATGCCGGTTGGCGCCTACGCCGAAGAGCGCGTAATGCCCGCGCATATCGCCGTCAAACTGCCGGATGACGTGGCAGACCAGACCGCCGCGGCCGCAATGTTAAAAGGCATGACCGCCCAATTCCTGATCCGCCAATGCTTCCGTGTAGAGCCCGGCATGACCGTGCTGCTGCATGCCGCAGCCGGCGGGGTCGGCCTGATCGCCAGCCAATGGCTCAACCATTTGGGCGTGACCGTCATCGGCACGGTCGGTAGCCCGGAAAAGGCCGAGCTGGCCAAGGCGCATGGCGTCCATCACGTCATCAATTACCAAACCGAAAATTTCGTCGACCGGATCAAAGAGATCACCGACGGCGCCGGCGTTCCGGTGGTTTACGACGGCGTCGGCAAGGACACGTTGCTGGATTCGATGAAGTGTTTATCGCCGCGCGGCACGCTGGTCAGTTTCGGTAACGCTTCAGGCGCACCCGCCCCCGTCAATCTTGGCGATCTGTCGACCTACGGCTCAATTTTTGTCACGCGGCCCATGCTGTTCCACTACACCGCGACGCGCGACGATCTCGAGGCCTGCGCCAACGAATTGTTCGATGTTATTAGTTCCGCCGCTGTCAAGATCGAGATCAATCAAACCTACCCGTTGAAAGACGCGGCGCAAGCACACCGTGATCTCGAGGCGCGCAAAACGACCGGGTCGACGGTTTTACTGCCGTAGGGGCCGATTGGTTAAACACAACGCCATCGATCCTGCGGGCGACGCTGCCAAAGTGCGTGGCGAACTCGAGGCTCTAAGGGATCAGGTCGTAGCCGCCACAGAACAGGGCGCCGAGGCCGCCAAACCGGTTGAGCTTGACCAGCAGCGGGTGGGTCGTCTATCGCGTATGGACGCACTACAGGGCCAGGAGATGGCGCGCGCCGCTGAACGGCGCCGTGATATCGAATTACGCAAGATAGAAGCCGCGCTGAGTCGGCTTGATCGCGGTGATTACGGCTGGTGCGTGCGGTGCGGTGAAGAAATTGCCGCCGAACGGCTACGGCACGACCCGGCGGTGCCGGTCTGTATCGACTGTGCTCAAGGCGCGTCGGACGCCTGACGAGCGCTTTTCGGGCAGCAGCGGTCCACTGGTTCGCAGTTTACTGATTCATCGATTCGAAGAAGTCTTTGTTGGTCTTCGATTTCTTCAACTTGTCGAGCAGGAACTCCATGCCGTCGACAACGCCCATGGGCAAGAGAATCCGGCGCAGCATCCACATTTTCGACAGAGTATTCTTTTCGACCAACAGCTCTTCCTTGCGCGTACCCGACTTGGTGATGTCGATCGATGGCCAGGTGCGCTTGTCGGCAAGCTTGCGGTCGAGAATGATCTCGGAGTTACCGGTCCCCTTGAACTCTTCGAAGATGACCTCATCCATGCGGCTGCCAGTTTCGATTAGGGCGGTCGAAATGATGGTCAGCGACCCTCCCTCCTCGATGTTTCGGGCGGCGCCGAAAAACCGCTTGGGTCGTTGCAGCGCATTGGCGTCGACGCCGCCGGTCAGCACCTTGCCTGACGACGGCACAACGGTGTTGTATGCACGCGCCAGCCGCGTGATCGAATCGAGCAATATCACCACATCGCGCTTGTGTTCGACTAGGCGTTTTGCCTTGGCGATCACCATTTCCGCCACTTGGACGTGCCGCGACGCCGGCTCATCGAAGGTCGAGGCGATGACTTCACCGCGCACGGTGCGTTGCATATCGGTGACTTCTTCCGGCCGCTCGTCGATCAATAACACCATCAGATAGACTTCCGGATGGTTCGCCATAATCGCCTTGGCGATATTTTGCATCATCACCGTCTTGCCGGTGCGCGGCGGCGAGACCAGCAAGGCCCGCTGGCCCTTGCCGAGCGGCGCGACGATATCGATCACCCGCAGTGTCGGGTCCTTCGATTCAGAGTTCTCGATCTCCAGCGTAAACCTCTCTTCGGGGTAGAGCGGCGTCAGGTTGTCGAAATTAATGCGGTGGCGGGTGTGCTCGACGCCGTCAAAATTGACTTTGTTGGTTTTCAGCAACGCGAAGTAGCGCTCGCCATCCTTGGGTGCGCGAATTTCACCCTCGACGGTGTCGCCGGTACGTAGCGCGAACCGGCGGACCTGGCTGGGCGAAACATAGATGTCGTCGGGCCCCGGTAAATAATTCGATTCAGGCGAGCGCAGGAACCCGAAGCCATCCTGCAGAACTTCCAGAACGCCACCGCCATGGATCGGCACCCCGTTCTCGGCAAGCGCTTTCAGAATGCCGAACATCATATCCTGCATTCGAAGGTTGCTTGCACCTTCGATTTCCAACTCTTCGGCAAAGGCCAGTAGGTCGCCGGGGGTTTTTTGCTTAAGTTCTTGAAGGTCCATTGCTTTTACCGAGAAAAGAGAGAGCGCTATGGAGGGTGTCGCTATGGCCTCGAAGGGCCTGACGGTAACCGCGCTACAATGCAAACGGTCTTAAGCGCTCTGGTGGTGGTTTTGCCGACGGCTCGTGCCAGCACTAATCGACAAATGGGGAAGGATTAAACGCGGGCTTGTTCATACACCCAAGCGGTTAACTAATAGCCAATTAGTGATTGCGCCGGGTCAAGTCAACCTTTCCGTCGTTCAAGAGATGGCGGGCGCGATCAGAATGGCTGGACAATCACCATTATAACAATAATCACCATGAGTACGGTCGGGAGTTCGTTGGCGAGGCGGTAGGTCCGGGCGGGACGTGTGTTGGCGTCAGCTAAAAAGTCCTTCCGCCAGCGGCCGAATATATGATGCATAGCCGTCAACACCATAACCGCCGCAAGCTTGACCCAAATCCAACCGCTGCTCCAGTCGATGCGATCGGGTGTCGCCAGCATGAGCCCACCGAACACAAATGCCAGGATCATCGCCGGATTCATGATCGCTATCAGCAAGCGGCGCTCCATAACTTTAAATGTCTCGCTCTGCGGTGAACCCGGCTCGGCCTCGCTGTGATAGACAAATAATCGCGGCAGGTAGAGCAAACCGGCCATCCACGCGATCACACTGATCACGTGCAACGCCTTTATCCACAAATACCATGCGTCAAGCACTGCGCCCATTATCCGATGCCTCCGGCGGTACAGGGGCATTGCGGCCATTGGTCCGGGCAAATACGGCCGCCTGACCCATTGCACGGCGACGGTGTGTCGGATACCGCTACCGAAACCAGGCGCGCAAGCCCCGCTATGAACGGTTGGGAGATGCTCACCGTGGGCACCCGGTGGTAGCCCGCCACGCCGATGGCGTCGGCAATTTGCCGGTATTCGATGTCCAACTCCACCAATGTCTCGGAATGCTCGGATACGAAAGCCAGGGGTACAATGACGACAGCAAGCCCCTCAGCGCCGGCCCGGCGGATCTCATCCTCGGTTGACGGACCGATCCATTCCAGCGGGCCAACCCGGCTTTGATAGCAGTTTAGCCAGTCGAGATCATTTAGCCCAAGTTCGTCAACCACGGCCTTCGCAGTCTGCTCGACTTGCCACCGGTAAGGATCGCCGCCATCGATAATTTTTTTGGGCAGCCCATGCGCCGAAAAAAGAACTCGCACCCGTTTGCCTTCATCTACGTTTTGTAGGGCTGAGCGCAAAGCGGCTGCGTTGGCGGAGACAAATCCAGGCTCGGTGGGATAGCAGCAGATCGATTGTGTCGGGCAATCTAAACCAATCGAGCGTTCTGCTCGCTGCCATACTCGCAAGAAAGAACCCACTGTAGTCGTTGAATATTGCGGATAGAGGGGCAGCAGGACGATTCTATCGGGTGCGTAGGCCTTAACGTCGCGCGCCACTGCATCGACTTTTGGATGCCAATAGCGCATCGCCACGAACACGCGGTAATCGTCGCCCCCCGAAGCTGACAGCGCTGATTCCAAGGCCTCTGCCTGTGCTCGCGTGTTTTCCAACAACGGCGACCCGCCACCGAGGTGCTGATAGATTTTTCGGGCGACTGGGGCCCGGCGGCTGGATATCAGCTTAGCTAGCAGCCATCGTATCGGCCCAGGCGCGCCGATAATCATCGGATCGTTGAAAAGATTGAATAAAAAGGGCTGTACGTCGTCAGGCTTATCTGGACCACCGAGGTTGTAGAGAACGACTGCGATTTTCACCGCTTGATCCCCGACCGCAGGAATTCTGCCAGCGCTTCGACGTGCCCAGGCGGCGTTTGTGGAACAACGCCGTGGCCCAAATTGAATATGAAGGGGCCGTCGCCCAGCGCCTCGATAATTGTGGCCGCTGCGCTCAACATCTGCTCTCCGCCGACCAACAGCGCCATCGGGTCCAGATTGCCCTGTACCGCATAGGCCGGTTGCAGTGTGTCTGCCGCGAAAGTTGGCGACAACGCACTGTCGATACCAACGCCGTCCACACCCGTCTCAGCAGCATAGTGCGCAACCGCCGGACCGACGCCGCGGGGAAAACCGATAATCTTAGCGTCCGGCTTCGCCGCGCGAACGTTAGCAATTATCCGTTGTGTCGGCGCGACGACGCACCGGTCGAACTGATCTGCGGGAACTGCGCCAGCCCAGGTATCGAACAATTGAACGGCATCTGCACCGGCATCGATTTGTCCGATTAGATAATCGCTGGTCGCGGTAACCAGCAACGCCAGCAGCCGGTCAAATCCTGCCGGATCCTCGCGCGCCCAGGTCTTGGTTTGCGCGAAATCGCGGCTGGTCCCACCCTCGACCATGTAAGTCGCAACGGTCCAGGGCGCCCCAGCAAAACCTAGGAGAGCCACATCGTTGGGTAGCTGTTCTTTTACTTGTCGAACCGTATCGAAGATCGGCGACAGATGAGCATTGGTCTCCCCGGCTGAAAGACGCGCTAAATCACCCACCGATCTAACCGGCTCGAGTTGCGGTCCAACGCCATCACTGAAATTCACCGATTGGCCGAGCGCATCAGGTATCACCAGAATATCTGAAAACAAAATTGCCGCGTCGGGATGAAATCGGCGAACGGGTTGAACCGTGACTTCGGCGGCTAGGTCCGGCGTGTAACACAGGTCGAGAAACGACGGCACGGTTTTCCGGATCTTGCGATATTCCGGCAAGTATCGTCCCGCTTGACGCATAAACCAAAACGGTGGCCTCGATAGCGATTGTCCGCCCAACACGCTGAGTAAAGGTTTGGTCACGCGAAGATCGTTTCTTTTTTGCTGGGTTTCAATGATATTTCGAGTATCCGGCCGGGTCGGCATTATGCGGAACGCGATAGGGAATGCTAGGCCAACATCCTAATAAAGATTTATAAATAAAGAAGTTTTTGATGTAGTAGGACCGTTGAATTAGTGGTGTTGATGGTTGATCCGCAGGGTTATTCAGCACAGTCGATTTTTACGCCAAAGAGTGTTGTCTCTGTGAAGATTATTGGTAACTGGTTGGTTGGATGTTGTTTTCAAATTTGCTCAGCGGTGTTTGGGTGGGGACAGGTATGGGGATAAATATATTGCACCATTTGATCCACGGCGGCAGGACAACGGTGTTTACCTGCGCATGAACCTGTTGACGGTAAACCTGCATCCGAGAGCAAATTTTTCGTGTACGAAGCATAGGGTGGGTTATCCACCCTATCTGTTGATTATCAACAGAGGATAATGTCCATGGCTGGGTCGGATTCGAAGACGAATCAGACGTTTCACTTACATTTGGTGTCTGATTCAACTGGCGAGACGATCCATTCGGTTGCGCGGGCATGTCTGGTTCAATTCGACGATGTTGAACCAATCGAACATGTTTGGCCGATGGCCCGCACGGGGCACGCGATGAATGTCGTGCTCGAGGGCATCGAGGAGAAGCCGGGACCGGTTATTTTTACGCTCGTCGACGACGGGTTGCGCGAAAAATTGCGGGATGGTTGCCGCCGTCTAAAAGTACCGTGTATTTCTGTTCTCGACCCGGTGATCGCAGCGTTGGGAAAATTTCTAGATGCCCAACCTTTGCATCGAATTGGCGGTCAGCATGAAATGGACGCCGAATATTTTCAGCGGATCGAGGCGATGGATTGGGCGCTGGCTCACGATGATGGCCAACGGGCCGAAGAGTACGACCAATCCGATGTAGTTTTGGTCGGCGTTTCGCGAACCTCCAAAACACCGACCTGCCTCTATTTGGCAAACCGAGGTGTCAAGGCGGCAAACGTGCCCTTTGTGCCGGATATACCGTTACCGAACATACTCGATACGCTCAAACAAACGCTCGTAATCGGTCTGACGAACGATCCAAAACGGTTGGTTGAGCTCCGCCGGGCGCGCTTGGCATTGCTGCAGCAGGCCGAAGAGACGCCCTATATAGACCCAGAGCTTGTGCAAGCAGAGATTACCGGTGCGCGGCGCTATTTCACCGAGCGAAGCTGGCCGGTTATCGACGTTACCCGCCGGTCGATTGAAGAAACCGCGGCTGCGGTGATGATCCAGCTGGCTCGCCACGCCGAATCGAAAGAAAAATCGCCGGCAAGCCAGGAGGGCGCCGATGGCGCAAGCAATTGATGGTACGCCTCCGATGAAAGCATCAAAACCGCCATCCGCCCCCCCTGTTATTTTGGCATCAGCCAGCAAATCGCGCGCACAACTGCTGCTCGCCGCCGGCGTGCCCCATCAGGTCGTTCCAGCAAATGTAAATGAGGACGAGGTAAAGCACTCGCTAGCCCGAGAGGGGGCTCCGCCATTGACGGTCGCCCAGACCTTGGCCGAACTGAAGGCGCAGCAAATCTCGCTACGTAACCGCGATGCGCTGGTAATTGGCGCCGACCAGGTGCTCGATTGCGACGGCCAATTGTTCGACAAACCGGCAGACCTTGATCATGCACGCGCGCATCTGATTGCACTTCGCGGCCGCCGCCATACCCTTGTGGCAAGTGTGAACGTTATGCGGGACGGCAGGGAAATTTGGCGCCACAACGAACAAGCTCATCTCGACATGCGGCAACTGAGCGATGCCTTTGTCGAGTGGTATATAGACCGGATGGGCGATCAGGCCTGCGAATCCGTGGGGGCATACAAATTGGAAGGTTTGGGCGCCCAGCTGTTCAGCAACTTGGAGGGTGATTTCTTCTCGATCCTCGGCTTGCCGTTGTTGCCGTTACTCGGCGTACTCCGCAATCACGGTGTCGTTCCGTCATGAGCGCCAACAAGGGCGAACGTCTGCGCGCGGGCGTAATGGGGTGGCCGGTATCCCATTCTTTGTCACCGCGACTGCACGGCCACTGGCTTGCGCGATATCGGATCGATGGCTCTTACGACGCCATCGCTGTCGAGCCGCACGACCTGGCCGATGCTCTTTCCCGGCTCGCGGAGAGAGGATTCAAAGGGGTGAACTTGACGGTGCCTCACAAAGAAGCGGCGCTGGCGTTGGTTGATAGGATCGACGAAACGGCGCAGCGGATAGGCGCGATTAATACGATTGTCGTTGAAGACGGTGTGTCGCTGGCAGGAACGAACACCGATGCGTTCGGATTTATCGAGAACTTACGCAACCACGTGCCCGACCAAATCGCCGATGGCTGGTCGGCCCGCACCGCAACGGTTTTGGGCGCAGGCGGCGCGGCGCGGGCTGTTTGCACAGCGCTTCTCGATAGCGGTGTCCGCGACATTCGGTTGGTCAACCGCACCCCCGAGCGCGCAGCCGAGTTGGTCGAACATCTTCCTGGGCTAAAACAGCACGCCACCATCTGCGCCTGGGACGATCGCGCCGGCGCCTTGGTCGGTGCGGGGCTTCTGGTCAACACGACCGTTCTTGGGATGGCTGGACAAAAACCGCTGGAGCTTGACTTGGCGGACCTGCCACACGATGCAATTGTCAACGATATCGTTTATGCGCCCTTGGAAACTAAACTGCTGACGCAAGCCCGACAGCGCGGAAATCATGTCGTCGACGGGTTAGGAATGTTGCTCCATCAGGCGCGGCCGGGCTTCCGTGCGTGGTTCGGGACAGACCCTGTGGTTGACGACGGGTTACGCCAGGCCGTGTTGGCTGGCATGTAGCGGGAACGGAGGCGCGTTTGTTCGTCCTGGGCCTTACCGGGTCAATCGGTATGGGAAAGTCGACCGCCGCCGACATGCTGCGGCGGCTCGGAGTGCCGGTTCATGACGCGGACGCCGCGGTACATCGTTTGCTGGCGGCCGATCCGATTGTTAGAGCAGAGATCGCAGCGCGGTTTCCCAGCGCAATGGACGGCGACGAAATCGACCGGCAGGCGCTGGGCGCGGCCGTTTTTTCAGACCCCGCCGCGCGTAGCGCCTTGGAAACGATATTGCACCCGCGCGTACGAGCCGCGGCTAAGCGGTTTCTGCGCAAACAGGCGTTGGCGCGCGCGCCGTTGGTCGTGTTGGATATTCCGTTGCTCTACGAGACCGGTGGCGAAGTCGACGTTGACGCCGTAATGGTTGTCTCTGCGCCAGAATTTTTACAAGCCCGGCGTGTTCTGTCGCGACCCGGCATGAGCGTCGAGCGGTTTCGGGGAATCCTGGCGAGTCAGATCTCGGATGGCGAAAAACGGCGGCGCGCCGATTACGTCATAGAGACGGGGATTGGGAAAGCCTATACTTACCGGCGCTTGCAGCAGTTGGTGGGAGCGCTGAGCAGGCAACGCCGCCGACCTGCCGGTTATGCCCACAGTTGAAGGCGCGAGCGCCAGCTTCAGGGAAAGCGAGAAACCATGCGCGAGATAATTCTCGATACCGAAACAACAGGCCTCGATCCATCGTCGGGTCACCGCATTGTCGAGATCGGTTGTATTGAAACCCACAACCACATGCCGACCGGGGAAGTCTTCCATTGTTACGTAAATCCGGAGCGCGACATGCCCGAGGGCGCGTTCGCGGTTCATGGACTGAGCAGCGAGTTTCTCTCCGACAAAGCGAAGTTTGCCGAAATCGCAGATCGGTTTCTTGCCTTTATCGGTGACGCGCCCTTGGTAATCCACAATGCTGAGTTCGATCTGCGTTTCCTCGACGCCGAAATGGCGTTGATCGACAAATCACCGATTGAACGGTCTCGGGCGGTTGATACAATAGCGCTTGCACGCCGCCGCTATCCAGGAGCCCAGGTCAGCCTCGACGCCCTCTGCCGGCGGTTTGAAATCGACTTATCGCGGCGCGAAAAACATGGCGCGTTGTTGGATGCGGAACTGCTCGCCGAGGTCTATTTGTATCTGATGGGCGGTCGGCAACCTGGTCTCGACCTACACATCGCCGCTGCGGAAGCCGACGCTAACAACACGACCGATACCGAGCGCCCCTTGCGGCCGGCCCGCCCACACGCGCCTTCACCGGCGGAAGTCGAGGCGCACAAAGAGCTGTTGGATCAGATTACTGAGCCGATTTGGCGCTCGTGAACTTATAACAAGTCTCGCTAATACGGACCCATGAAAGGGGACCGTATTAGCGAGATTTGGTATTATATCGGGCTAAAGCTCGAACTCAAATTTCTGCTCGCCGTTGCCCTTCGCAGGGGTGTCTGTGGACGCCTCCGCGGCGCCCTCTTGTCCGGCCTCCGCCTCTGCTTGTTGTGCGGCGCGCTGTTGAAACAGCGCCAAGAAGTCGACCGGGTGGATCAGGAGGGGCGGAAACCCACCATCGCGAACGCACACCGCGACAACGGCGCGGACGAACGGGAAAAGCTGGCGTGGGGCCTCGACGTATAACATCGGCGCGACATACTCCTCCGGCACCTCGCCGAGAGTGAATATCCCGGCATAGACCACTTCCACTAAGAATAGCGCGGTGTCGCCCGCGGTGCCCTCTGCGCGCACCGTTAATGTGACTTCGAAGGTCGAACCCTCCAGCTGCACTGCCGAGGTATCGATGCCGACCTGGACGTTAGGTTCGCCGCTCAGCTGGAGCAGACTGTTCGGCGCGTTCGGGTTTTCGAAGGAAAGGTCCTTCACATATTGCGCGTTGACGATCAGCGTGGGCTGTTCATCTGGCTGTTGCTGATCCTCGGGTGCCGGCGGGTCAGCGGATTCGTCGGACATGTCCGATTTCCTGTCATTGAGAAAGCGCAATTGCGCGAATGAATGTGCGCTTGGCTAGCATGTATGTGCTGATGCAACAACCAACGCATCCGTCATTTGGCCTAGAACCAGCGGCTAATCCGGTGGTTTATTTTCTAGATCGCCTTTGATTTCAACGGCGTCGGCATCGACAATCGGACCCCCATCGTCTCGAAATGGTTGATCACCCGCCATTTCAAAATGGACGCCCTTAGCTTTTCGTAGGGCACGCCAGATATAGCGGCCCAAAAGGGTGCGCAGTGGCGGCACCAGCAACGCAAAGCCGACCGTATCGGTCAAAAATCCGGGCGTAAGGAGCATGGCACCTGCAAATATCAGGCAAATGCCGTCAAACAGTTCGCGAACCGGCAACCGCTGCGCGTCCATCTCCTGCTGTGCCCGTTGTAGGGTGTTAAGGCCCTGCTGGCGTATCAGCGCGGTGCCGGCTACCGCGGTTGCAATAACAATTGCGATAGTGGGCCACAGGCCAATAAGGCCACCAACCTTGATAAACAAGGCGATTTCAACGAGTGGTACACCAATGAAGGCGAGGAGAAACCATAGAGCCATTCTTGTTCTTTCCGCGCGTTACGCTTATGTAGGTTGGTAACCAGTGGGGTCTTGTCCAGTTAATTGGCTGGTGAAATTCCTTGGTCACAAGATCGAACCCTGGTTTCCTATTAACCGAAACAGTAATCTTTTGGATTGTAGAATTCCGCCGGACCGGTTTAGATCACGATCATAATCCACCGTTATATCTAAGCCGGTGCTTATAGTTCTAGTCACAGCCCTCGTCAGGGCGATCAAACAGGAAACGCCGTGTCTCTCGATCTACTCTTATTGGCAGCGCTTGCGGCCTTTCTGGTGTTTCGCCTGCGGAGCGTATTGGGGCGACGAACGGGTAACGAGCGCCCACCGCTGGAGCCCGAGTCACATCGTGACGAGCAGCAATCCCAACCGGCGACCCAAAATTCCAACGACGAAAATGTGGTGGCTCTTCCCGATCGCCAGCCCGATGACGCCTTCATCGAGCAGGCAGGGGGCGATCTGGGCGAAAATCTACGGAAAATCCGCAGTGCTGATTCATCGTTCAATTCCAAGACATTTGTTGAAGGCGGGAGCGCGGCTTTTGAGATGATCGCGACGTCGTTTGCAACCGGCGACCGGGAAACATTGCGACCGTTGCTCAGCGACGAAGTCTACGAGAATTTCGCCGGCGCCATTGTTGAGCGTGCCGATAAAGGCCACACCATGGAAATGACCTTGGTGGGCATTCAGTCGAGCGAAATTATCGAGGCCTCTATGGATGGCCGAGTTGCATTCGTTACCGTCAAGTTCGTGACCGAGCAAATCGAAGTAACCCGCGATTCCGCCGGCGACGTGATCGAGGGGGATCCGACGCGCGTGACCACGGTTACAGATATTTGGACATTTGCTCGCAACACCCGCTCGCGCAATCCCAATTGGACCCTGGTTGCAACCGAAGCCCCGAATTGACGGCGGCACGCCGACTCCCGATCCAATCTGCCTGTACCCGCTTGCGCCAGCTCGCGGCCGGCCGATTGCGAACGGCTATGTGGGTGGTCGTCATGGCGCTCGCCGCGTGTGATATTCCAGTGGACACCGAACCGTCGTCTGGCGTTGCGCTATCGAGGGTCTCGTTCGCCGAGTTGCCGGGGTGGCGTGAAGGAAGACCCGCTGACGCTTTGGGCGCTTGGCGGCGCTCGTGCGAGCGTATTATGGCAATGGACCGGGCGGCGCCGCTAGGCGGCAAAGTGGCCGCTGGAAACGCTGGCGACTGGCGCCCGGTTTGCTCATCGATCGGCGCACTTTCCGGCGACCCGACGGAGATGCGCACCTTCGTTGAATCCAATTTTGTGCCCTACGCTGTAGTCAGCGGGAAAACCCGCGAGGGGTTGTTCACCGGATACTTCGAGCCGGTCATTCGCGTGTCCGATCGAGCCGGTGGCTCCTACAGCGTGCCGATCCACGGTTTGCCATCTGATCATGTCACTATCCACCTAAAGGATTTCGATCCCGCGCTTGCCGGCCGCACTCTGGTCGGCAAGCTCGAGGGAGGACGCTTGCGGCCCTATCCGGAGCGCGCTGTTATCGACAGCAGAGCGAACCTTGAGACGGACACGATCTTGTACTGGGCCGACGACGCCCTCGACGTGTTTATCCTTCAGGTCCAGGGCTCGGGTATCGTCGAATTGCCCGATGGCCGGCGCCAACGCATCGGGTTTGCGGGACACAATGGCTATGACTATGTCTCGATCGGGCGTTGGCTCATCGAACAGAACGAGCTTCCGGTAGGCGCTGCGGGCTGGCAGGACATTAGAGATTGGATGGAGCGAAATCCTCGGCGGATTTCCGGTTTGCTGGCGCTCAACCGTCGCTATATTTTTTTTCGCACAATCGACGGTGATGGCGCACAGGGCGCTGCCGGTGTCGCGTTGACACCCGGACACTCGATCGCTGTCGACAGCGAATTTCTGCCCCTGAATGTGCCGCTTTGGTTGGACACCGTGCACCCTGGCCCTGGAAATAAGCGGTTGCAGCGGCTGGTTTTGGCCCAGGACGTTGGCAATGCCATTCGCGGGCCGGTGCGCGGCGATTTATTCTGGGGAGTTGGTCCGGAGGCTCTCGAACTGGCTGGCCGCATGAAAAGCCCCGGCACCTACTATATCTTGTTACCGATTGGCGTGACCCCCGCCGCTTAGTTCCGGGGCTCCAACGGTGCCCCAAATTTGTGCTAAATAGGCGCCGGACTATCGGCGAGACTATCAATAATGGCAAATCCGCGCGTTGCATTGTTCGTCACCTGTTTGGTCGATCTTTTTCGGCCGACCGTGGGCTTCGCCACGGTAAAATTGCTCGAAGATGCGGGCTGCACCGTCGAGGTGCCGCGCCAACAGACTTGCTGTGGCCAACCAGCCTATAATTCGGGTGATCGGGCGGACACCAGGGCGATTGCCCGGCAAGTCATCGAGGTATTCGAGGGTTATGATTACACCGTCGCACCGTCGGGCTCGTGCGCCGGCATGATAAGCCATCACTATCCGGCGTTGTTCACCGACGATCCCGAGTGGTCGGTACGGGCGCAGAATCTGGCCGGGCGTACCCACGAACTGGTCTCTTTCTTAACCGATGTGATGGGCGTCGAGGCGGTTGCGAGCGAATTCGACGGTGCGGTTACCTACCACGACGGTTGTTCGGGTCTGCGCGAACTCTCGATCCACGAGCAGCCGCGCCGCCTGCTGGGATCGGTCGACGGACTGCATCTGCGCGAACTGCCCGACGCTAATGTTTGTTGCGGCTTCGGCGGCACCTTTTGCGTCAAATACGCCGACATTTCCGACCGTATGGTCGAAACCAAAATTCAACAGGTCATCGAGACCGGAGCCGAAACGTTGTTGGCGGGCGATTTAGGGTGTTTGATGAATATGGCAGGTAAACTTCAGCGCGAGGGTGCAAACATCCGTGTACGCCACGTTGCTGAAGTACTGGCAGGCATGACCGATAAGCCGGCGATCGGCGAACCGCGTAACGAATAGGCGGCCAGATGACCGGATCGACCCCCAGCCAGTTTAAAGAAAATGCCGTTCGCCAGCTCGCCGATAAGGATCTGCGAGCGGCCCTAACTAAAAGCAAAGGCCATTTCACCGGTGGCCGGCAGAACGCAATGGACAGGCTGCCGGAATTCGACGCGTTGCGTGACCAGGCGCGCGATATTAAAGACCACGTCCTGGAAAACCTCGATTTTTATCTGGAGACTTACGAAGAAAACGTCATCTCCAGCGGCGGTACCGTGCATTGGGCGCGCACTGCAAAAGACGCACAGGACATCGTTCTCGAAATCTGCCGCTCGGTCGGGGCGACGTCGGTCAACAAAGGCAAATCGATGATCGGCGAGGAGTGCGACATTAACGAAGCGCTCGAGGCGGCCGGCATCCGTGCCGTCGAGACCGATTTGGGCGAATACATTATTCAGATCCGCAACGAACGGCCGAGCCACATCATCGCACCCGCGGTCCATCTTACGAAATCCCAGGTGGAACAGAGTTTTCGCGAGACCCATACCCATCTCGACCCGGACCGGGTTCTTGAAGAGCCGGCGGCGCTTCTCGAAGAGGCGCGCACAGTGTTGCGCAAAAAATATTTCGAGGCGGAAGTCGGCATCACCGGTGCTAATTTCCTGGTGGCAGAAACCGGCTCTTCGATCATCGTCACCAACGAAGGCAATGGCGATTTGTCGCAATTGCTGCCGAAGGTGCACATCGTTCTGGCGAGCATCGAAAAGGTGGTGCCGACGTTGGAGGATGCGTCGACCCTGTTGCGGGTATTGGCGCGCTCGGCGACCGGACAGGAGTTCAGCGTCTACACCACCGTGTCGACGGGCCCCCGCCGCGCCGGTGACCCGGACGGGCCTGAACAGTACCATGTCATCCTGCTCGACAATGGGCGAACCGGCATGCTGGGGACGGAATTTCAGGACATGTTGCGCTGTATCCGGTGTGGCGCGTGCATGAACCACTGTCCAGTGTATCAATCGGTTGGCGGCCATGCCTATGGCTGGGTCTATCCGGGTCCGATGGGTGCGGTACTGTCGCCCAGTCTGCTTGGTGTCAGCGAAGCCGGACATTTGCCCAACGCCTCGACGTTTTGCGGGCGCTGCGAGGAAGTTTGCCCGGTGCGCATACCGTTGCCAAAAATGATGCGGCACTGGCGCGAAAGGGAGTTCGAGCGCCACCTCACGCCGCGCGCGGCGCGCATGGGCATTCGCGCTTGGGCCTTTGTCGCCCGGCGCCCGGCGCTCTATCAGTGGGCGACCGGATTGCAAATGCGGGCGATGGCATGGATGGGGCGTCGTCGCGGCCGTTTTTCGAGCGTTCCCCTGGCCAAAGGCTGGACCAAATACCGTGAGCTACCGGCGCCCGAGGGCAGGACGTTTCAGCAGCAGTGGGCCCAGCAGCAAAAGGCGGGGCGGCGGTGATGACGGCGTCGCGCAACGATATTCTCGAAGGCATTCGCCGTTCGCTGGGCCGTAGCGGGCCAGTCGACGGCGAACGCGCTGCTGAATTGCGCGAACGGCTTGCCAATCCTAAGCGCAACCTCGTGCCGGCCCGCGCCGACCTTGCCGAGGCCGCCCTGGTCGACCTGTTTCAATCGATGGCCGAAGACGTTTTTTCCACGGTCGACCGGGTCGCCGATATGGCTGCGGTGCCGGGGGCGCTCACCGATTATCTCAAGCGTGAGAACCTACCGGCGCAAGTCGTCATGGCGCCCGATGGCTCGCTCGATGGCGCGCCGTGGGAGGACGAACCGCTGCTCGAAATCCGCCGCGGGCTGCCCCTGGAAAGCGATATGGTGAGCGTTACATCGGCGCCGGCAGCGGTTGCTGAGACCGGTACTCTGGTCATGTTTTCCGGTGCCGATCACCCTTCGACCCTGAATTTTCTGCCCGAAACCCATGTCGTGGTGTTGCCGGCCGACCGGGTCACCAAGACTTATGAGGATGTGTGGGATCTGCTACGCCAACGAATGGCCGACAGCGAGAATGGACTCAACGGAATGTTGCCGCGGACGGTAAACATGATCACCGGGCCGTCGCGCTCGGGCGACATTGAACAAACCTTGTTGCTGGGCGCCCATGGCCCGCGCCGCCTGCATATCATTCTGGTGGCCGCCGACAATACGCCATGAGCGGGCGTTCACGAGGAAAGCCGCCCCTGGGAAAGCCACCCCCGGGAAAACCGCGCTCGAAAACGCCGATAACGGAGACCGGTCCCGAAACGGACACCGCTCTCTTTCAGCGCACGATGGGCGGGGTGCAACCGCTAAAGAAAAAGCGCTTGCTGGAATCCTCGGCACAGCCTGACCTGGCAACCGCGAAACCCATCGCCGGCGCGAAGGCGAAGCGCCGTCGCGCCGCGCCGTCGGTGCAAACGCGCCCGCGCACGCCACAGCCGGCGTTGTTAAGCGCCGATGGGTTCGCGGGCGTTGACAAGCGTACGGTCGAACGGATGCGCCGTGGAAAGCTACCGATCGATGCGCGGCTCGACTTGCACGGGAGTTATCAGGATGCCGCTCAGGCGGACCTCGACGCCTTCATATCCAGTTGCGCTGCGACGGGGTGCCGGGTCGTTCTGGTGATCACCGGCAAAGGGTCGGTCCGCGAGGGCGGTGGCATATTGCGCCGTCGTCTGCCCGATTGGCTCAACCAGCCGGCATGCCGGCCGCATGTTTTGGCCTTTGCGACAGCACGTCCGGAACACGGTGGCAGTGGCGCATTTTATGTTCTGTTGCGCCGCCGCCGCGATGGCCGGACGTGACGACGGCCGAGCCGAAGCCCACTAATCGAACATGGCGACGGCGCGAATAAATCCTGCCGACGCGGCCTTGATCTTCCACGGGAAGCAGCTGACGGTGAAGCCCTTGTCGGGCAGCGTTTCCAGGTTCAACAGCTTTTCCATGTGACAGTAGGGCTGCTCGATACCGGCCCAGTGGCCCTGCCACACCTTGCTGGCGTCGTGGTCCTTGTCCCACTGCTCCTTGGCGAACTTGAACGGCGCATCCCAACCCCAGGCGTCGATGCCGGTGACGCGCACGCCATGGTCGCGGGTCAGATAAAGGGTCGCCTCTCTGCCCATGCCGATACCGTGGTCGTTATATTCGTTGGTGCCGTAATATTCGCTCGCCTTAGTGTTCACCAACACAATGTCGAGCGGTTGCAAGTCGTGGCCGATGCGCTTCAGTTCCGCTTCGACGTCGTCGGGCTGAACCACATAGCCATCGGGTAAATCGCGGAAGTCCAGTTTCACGCCGGGGCGGAAAAACCAATCCAACGGCAGCTCGTCGATTGTCTGCATCGGGTTGCCGTCCTTGTCGACCGAGTGGTAGTGCCACGGCGCGTCGATATGGGTGCCGTTGTGGGTAGTCAACGTAATCACTTCCCAGGCCCAGCCCTCTGCGCTCGGCAGATCGGACGGCTTCATACCGTCGAAAAAGCTGGCCATAGCCTCGGCGTTTTGTTGCTGGCTCACATACTCGATCTTCGGCCGCATGATCTCCGGATCGCAGATGGTTTCGTTGTCGAGCGGCATTGAGATATCGACAATCTTTGACGGCATTTGCATGACAGTTCTCCCCAGAATTTTCGGTTATGGGGCACTCTACGCCGCCAGCGATTGTGTGCAAACCGCCGGGCCCGCTCGAATAGGCGAACGGACCAGGGCGGGCGGTCCTACAAAATAAACCTCGACAGATCGGCGTTCTTGGCCAACTCTTCGACCCGCTCCCGGACCATCTCTTCGTCGATGACGATGGTCTCGCCGCCGCGGTCGGTAGCGGTGAAGCTGATATCGTCGAGCAGGCGCTCGATCACCGTGTGCAGCCGCCGCGCGCCGATATTCTCCACGTTCTGATTGATCTCGGCGGCCAGGTTGGCGAGCGCATCGATCGCCTCTTCGGTGAATTCGAGGGTTACATCTTCAGTTTTCAGTAAGGCGACCGACTGGCGGATCAAGCTGTTTTCCGGTTCGCGCAGGATCCGGCCGAAATCCTCGCGGGTCAGCGCCTTTAACGCGACGCGGATCGGCAGGCGGCCCTGCAATTCGGGCAGCAGGTCCGACGGTTTGGCCAAATGGAAGGCGCCCGAGGCGATAAACAGGATATGGTCGGTTTTGACAGCGCCGTATTTGGTGACGACGGTTGTGCCTTCGATCAGCGGCAGCAAATCGCGTTGCACGCCTTCGCGGCTGACATCG
Source organism: Alphaproteobacteria bacterium (assembly GCA_027297685.1). Lineage (GTDB taxonomy): Bacteria > Pseudomonadota > Alphaproteobacteria > UBA6615 > UBA6615 > JAPUHN01. The sequence continues at coordinate 28,167 of JAPUHN010000357.1, forward strand.
GCGCCGCCGACGCGCTCGCTGCGCGCCGTGATCTTGTCGATCTCGTCGAGGAAGACGATGCCATTGTTCTCGACCGAATGGAGCGCTTCCTGGACGATTTTGTCATCGTCGAGCAGCTTGTCGGATTCGTCCGCCATCAAAACTTCGTAGCTTTCCACCACGGTCAGCCGGCGCGGCGCCGAGCGTTGACCGAACGCCTTGCCGAGCATGTCGTTCAAATTAATCATGCCCATTTGCGAACCTGGCATGCCGGGAATGTCCATGGTAGGCAGCTGAAAGCCGCCATGGTCGGCAACATCGACCTCGATTTCCTTGTCGTCCAGCTCGCCACGCCGCAGCTTGTCGCGAAACGATTGGCGCGTGGCTTCGCTCGAGTTTTCGCCGACCAGGGCGTCGAGAACCCGTTTCTCGGCGTTGACTTCGGCCTGTACGCGGACTTCCTTGCGCCGCACCTCACGGGTCATCATGATCGCCTGCTCGACCAGGTCGCGAATGATCGATTCGACATCGCGGCCGACATACCCCACTTCGGTGAATTTGGTGGCTTCGATTTTGATGAAGGGCGCATTGGCCAACTTCGCCAGCCGCCGCGAAATTTCCGTCTTGCCGACGCCGGTCGGCCCGATCATCAGGATATTCTTGGGCAGCACTTCTTCGCGCAGATCGTCGGGTAGCTGCTGACGGCGCCAGCGGTTGCGCAAGGCCACCGCGACCGCCCGTTTGGCATCGTTCTGGCCGATAATGAAGCGGTCGAGTTCGGAGACGATCTCGCGCGGGGTAAAGTTGGTCATAGGCTCTCGATCGTCAGATTGGTGTTGGTAAAGACGCAAATGTCGGCGGCGATGGCCATGGCGCGCTCGGCGACTTCGCGAGCCGTCAGCTCGTCCTGGTCGACCAAAGCCCGCGCCGCGGCCAGGGCATAATTGCCGCCAGAGCCGATCGCGATAATGCCGTCGTCGGGTTCCAGCACGTCGCCGGTGCCGGTGAGCACCAGCGAAGTTTCCTTATCGGCCACCGCCATCATTGCTTCGAGCCGGCGCAAATAGCGGTCGGTGCGCCAATCCTTGGCCATTTCGACGCACGCGCGGGTGAGTTGGCCGGGGTGCTGTTCCAGTTTCGATTCCAGGCGCTCGAACAGGGCGAAGGCATCGGCCGTTGCACCGGCAAATCCAGCAATCACGGAGCCGTCGCCAAGCTGACGCACCTTGCGCGCCGTTGACTTGATTACGGTGTTGCCGAGGGTGACCTGGCCGTCGCCGGCGATGACCACCTGATCGCCCTTGCGGATCGATAGGATGGTGGTGCCGTGCCATTGGTCGGGGCTGTTGCCGTTATTTGCCATATACATTCGCTTGTCCAATATCTAGCGGGCATTAATTTGCAGGTCGATTATGGCCTAAACCGCGGCACAGGGCACTCTCCGGCACCGCCCTCCATTTGGTCATTTGTGCGCCGCCGTCAAGCCCAGCGCCTGGCCTGTAGCCTTACCCGGGGCCTAATCCGGGGCCTAACCCGGGATAGTATTGGCGAACGGTCCCTGCTATGTAGGCGCCGCACCGCTGCCCGCTGAGGCGCTGCAGGAGCCTACAATGAGCATTCACGAAGTATCCGAAGGCCGTGATCAAGACGGCCGCTCGGCAACCGTTACACGGCAAACCCGCGAAACCGATATTTCGGTAACGGTCAATTTGGACGGCACCGGCGCCTACGACGTCGAGACCGGAATCGGCTTTCTCGACCATATGCTCGAGCAGCTGTCGCGCCATAGCCTGATCGATCTGCGGGTGCGCGCGGTGGGCGATTTGCATATCGACTTCCACCACACCACTGAAGACAGCGGTTATGCAATCGGCCAAGCGATCAGCGAAGCGCTCGGCGAGCGCCGCGGCATTCGCCGCTACGGCGCTGCGATGATACCGATGGACGAAACCTTGACCCGGGTCGCCCTCGACGCCTCCAATCGGCCCTATCTGGTGTGGCGGGTCCCGTTCACGCGCCCGAAGCTGGGCGATATGGACACCGAATTGTTCCAGGAATGGTTCAAGGCATTTGTCCAGTCGGCCGGCCTCACGCTGCACGTGGAAACGCTGTATGGCGAGAATAATCACCATATGGTCGAGTCCTGTTACAAGGGTTTGGCGCGCTCGCTGCGCCAGGCCATCGAAATCGATCCGCGCCGCGCGGACGCCGTTCCGTCGACGAAAGGCGTGCTCGGCGGGTCGATGTAGCGGCGGCGAACGTGATCCCCGTTAGACAGACGGGCGCACATGCCGGTATCTGACCAACAACTGGCGACCGACGCGAGCGCGGAAAAGCGCGACGACGGCGTTCCCGGTGCGCTACCTACCTACGTCACCGCAGCCCGCCATGGCCCCCTCGTGCGCGCCCGTAAATGGCTGATCGACGCCATGGTGGCCAAGCGTAGCCGCCAGGCGCGCCGGATTCTGGAAGCGAAACCGGAGTTGTGGGCGTTGATGACGCGGGTTGCCGCCGGGACCGCGGTGACCGGGGCGTCCTATTCCGATTATCTGACGCTTTATGAGCAGGTTCGCGCCCACAGACCGCGGGAAATTCTCGAATGCGGCACCGGAATCTCGACCGTCGTGCTGGCTCAGGCGTTGCGCGACAACGCGTCCGAAGACGGCGGGACGCCCGGCCGCGTGACATCGATGGAGGACGATGCCGACTGGTATCGGACCGCGTGCGCGCGGCTTCCTGACGCGGTAGCTGACATTGTCGAGATCGTCCACAGCCCGAAGGCGGACGGATTTTTCAAGTGCTTCCGCGGCGTGTGTTACGAGACCTTGCCAGACCGTCCCTACGACTTTGTGTTTTCCGACGGCCCCGACCGGCATTCTCCGGTCAACGGCGACAAGTTGTTCAACCTCGATTTAATCAACGTGGTGTGCCGCTCGGAGCGGCCGGTGCGCGCCGTCGTCGACAATCACTATCTGACATTCTATGTCTTGCAGAAGGTTTTCGGGCTCGACAAAGCGCGCTACAGCATCAGTCACAAATTGATGTTCGTCGGTCCGATTACAAAACACGATGTGCGTCATTTGAAGAAAGAAACGTTCGTGCCCGACCTGCGCTTGTTTGGGACGACCGAGCTGAAACTTCGCATGACCCTCGACGATTGACGGCGGGAGGTGGCAGGTGAAAACCTTTAGTGTGCAGATCTTGCCTTGGTCCTCCGCGAGCGATGGCGATGTGGTGTTGATCGTGGAGGGGTTCAGTTGGCCGGCGTTATTCTTCGGTCCGTTCTGGGCCCTTTGGCACGGCATGTGGCGAACCGTGATCGTCCTGTTGGTGATCGCGGCATTGATTAGCGGCGGCGGCGCCTTAGCCGGGCTCGCTACCGAGTTAGTGTCAGTCCTTCAAATTTTCGTCCAGATTGGCCTTGGTCTGTGGGGTAACGATCTACGCCGCGCGGCGTTGGCCCGACAAGGCTACGTTGAGCGCGCAGTGGTTGCTGGCCGTAACGGCGAAGAAGCCGAACATCGCTATTTTACGGTTACCGCGCAGGACGAGGTTTAGGAACACACAATGCAAACGGTCGCCATCGTCGATTACGGCTCGGGCAACCTGCGCTCGGCAGCCAAGGCGTTCGAGCGCATGGCAGCCGAGACCGGACTTGCCCGAACCATTACGGTAACCGCGGACCCTGCCAAAGTCGCGGCGGCCGACCGTGTGGTCTTACCGGGGGTCGGCGCCTTTGCCGATTGCCACCGCGGCGTGACCGAACCACCTGCCATGAGAGCGGCGCTGGAGACAGCGGTAATCGAAATGGCCCGGCCCTTTCTCGGCATTTGCGTCGGCATGCAGCTGATGGCGACACGCGGCCTCGAGCACCGCGAGACCCCCGGATTCGATTGGATCGCGGGCGATGTGGTGGCCATCGAGCCGTCGTCGCCGGAATTGAAGATCCCCCACATGGGCTGGAACGAGCTGAACATCCTGGCGTCGGCGCATCCGGTTTTGGACGGGCTGGCGCCCGGCGGTATCGCGCCGCACGCCTATTTTGTCCACAGCTATCACCTGGCGGCCACCGATAGCCGCGACGTATTGGTGACGGCCGATTACGGCGGACCGATTACCGCGATGGTGGGCTGCGACAACATGGTTGGCACCCAATTCCATCCTGAGAAAAGCCAAGCGATGGGCTTGCGCCTGATTGCCAACTTTCTCGATTGGTCGCCCTAGTGCACGGAGTCGCTTGAAAATCATGGCTGATACTCTTGTCGAGCGCCTGTCGGAGTTCCGCGGCAACGACCTCGCCGATCTGTGCGACGCGGCGGAAGAGACAATCACCGCGGGGGGCGGTTTCGGCTGGTTGAGGCCGCCGCGCCGCGACGTGATGGAGGCCTATTGGCGCGGTACGCTATTGGTGCCCGGACGTACGGTGTTCGTGGGCCGGCTCGATGGCGTGATCGCCGGTTCGGCCCAGCTCAACCGGCCGCGTTCGAACGCCGAAGCGCAATCGTTTACGGTCACCGTGAGCACATTCTTCTTGGCGCCGTGGGCACGCGGCCACGGTTTGGCTCCGGCGATTCTTGAGGCTTGCGAGGAATTAGCCCGCCGCGAAGCCTACACAGTACTCAATCTAGATGTTCGTGAGACCCAGGATCGTGCCATTCAGCTATTCGAAGAAAGCGGCTACACCCGGTGGGGCGTGCACCCGAAATACGCTCGTATTGCCGGCGAATATGTGCGCGGCTTTTACTATACGAAGGACCTTTAGCCGGCGTCATGATCTTGTTTCCCGCCATCGATTTGAAAGACGGCCAATGTGTGCGCCTGTTGCGTGGCGATATGGCCGAAGCAACGGTATTCAGCGACGATCCTGCCGGACAAGCGGCGGCCTTCATCGCCGCTGGCGCCACGTGGCTGCACATTGTCGATCTGAACGGCGCTTTCGCCGGCAAGCCGGTCAACGGAGCCGCAATTGAAGGCATTCTTGCAGCTGCCGCCGCGCAGGGGGCACAGGTCCAATTGGGCGGCGGTATCCGCGATCTCGCAACCATAGAAATGTGGCTTGCCGCCGGGGTCAGCCGGGTCATTCTCGGCACCGCCGCGGTCAAGGACCCCGGGATGGTGAGACAGGCCTGTCAACAGTTTCCGGGACAGATCGTCGTCGGCGTCGATGCCCGCGGCGGTCTGGTGGCTGTCGAGGGTTGGGCCGAAACGGCGACCCTGACCGCGGTTGAGCTCGGTCGCCGCTTCGAGGACACCGGCGTCGCTGCGATTATCTTCACCGACATCGACCGCGACGGCGCCTTGGAAGGCGCCAATGTCGTGGCCACGGCAGAACTCGCGCGGTCCCTGACGACGCCGGTGATCGCGTCCGGCGGCGTGACGTCGCTGGCCGACCTGGAACGTCTCAAGCCACATGAGGCCGACGGTATCATTGGCGTTATCAGCGGCCGCGCGATATATGACGGGCGGCTCGATTTGACCGCTGCCCTGGAATTCTTGCAAAGCTGAGCGCCATGCTGAAAGTCCGCGTGATTCCCTGCCTCGACGTCAAGGACGGCCGTGTCGTCAAGGGCGTCAACTTCGTCGACCTGCGCGACGCCGGCGACCCGGTCGAACAGGCGAAAATCTATGACCGCGAGGGCGCCGACGAGCTGTGCTTCCTCGACATAACGGCGTCGAGCGATAACCGCGATATTATATTCGATGTGGTGGCGCGCACAGCCGAGGCCTGCTTTATGCCGCTGACCGTGGGTGGCGGCGTACGCACCCTCGACGATATACGCCGGTTGCTATTGGCTGGCGCCGACAAGGTGTCGATCAATACTGCTGCGGTAATCACACCGGAATTCGTCCGTGAAGCGGCTGAGAAATTTGGTAGCCAGTGCATCGTCGTCGCCATCGACGCCAAGGCCAGCAGCCCGGGCAAGTGGGAAGTGTTCACCCATGGCGGCCGTAACTCCACCGGCCTCGACGCGGTCGAATGGGCAAAACGGATGGCATCCTACGGCGCTGGCGAGATTCTGCTCACTTCGATGGATCGCGACGGCACCAAGGCCGGTTTCGACGTCGCGCTGACCCGGGCGATCGCCGACGCGGTGTCGATCCCGGTGATCGCCTCGGGCGGGGTCGGCACTCTCGATCACATGGTCGAAGGCGTGCGCGAGGGTCATGCTTCAGCGGTGCTGGCGGCCTCGATCTTTCACTTCGGCGAGCATTCGATCGCCGATACCAAGGCGCACATGGCGGCGGCGGGCATCGCCGTGCGGCCGGTCGGCGAATTGCCAGCCGCGGAAAAGGCAGGATAGCCGCTATGGTTGACGATAAATCCGCGACTGCTCTCGATCGGCTGTTCGCCGTTATCGAGGCGCGCAGGAGCGCCGACCCAAGCTCGTCCTACACGGCGAAACTACTGGCCGGGGGCACGCTGGCGATAACCGCGAAAATCACCGAAGAAGCGGCCGAAACGGTGGCTGCCGCGCTCGCCGAGGGCCCCGAGGCCCTGACCCGCGAGAGCGCCGATTTGCTCTATCATTTGTGCGTTCTGTGGGCTGACCAGGGCGTTCGACCGGAAGATGTCTGGGCCGAGCTTGCGCGCCGCGAAGGGGTATCGGGGATTGTGGAAAAAGCATCGCGCGGGCAGAACGGCGACACGGAGTAACGGCGATGGCTTACGACCCGGAAAACATTTTTGCCAAAATCCTGCGCGACGAAATTCCCTGCGACAAGATCTACGAAGATGAGCACGCGCTGGCGTTTCGCGATATCAACCCGCAGACGCCGACCCATATACTGATCATACCCAAGGGCGCTTATGTGTCGTCGGACGATTTTACCGCCAACGCGAGCGAGGCGGAATTGGCGGGCTTTCTGCGCGCTGTCGGCCAGGTCGCCCGCGATGCCGGTCTGGTCGAGGCGGGTTACCGCTTTCTCGCCAATCATGGTCAAGACGCCCACCAGGAGGTAGCCCATTTCCACATCCACATCTTCGGCGGCAAAAACCTGGGCCGGATGATCAAGCCAGTGGACAAGTAGGTCCGGCACCGACTTGTCTGGCGCGCTTCTATCGGCGACAATTGTCCGAAATTCCCGTGTGGAATTACGAGGGATTAGGAACGCCAATGGCCTACGAAAGTTTCACGCTGCACGAAATGTCGCCGGCCTGCGGCGGGCTCATTGAGGGTGTCGATCTTTCCAAAGACCTGACGAACCGCCAGTTCGATGAGATCCACGACGCACTGCTCGACCGCACGGTCATCGTGTTTCGCGACCAACACATCACGCCGGATCAACAAGTCGCCTTCTCCCGGCGTTTCGGCGAGCCGCAGCCAGCCGCGGTTTCCGGCTTCGAGAAGAGCAAAGATAATCCGGAAATCGATATCCTCGAATACGATGTCGACAACCCACCTCACGTGACGCGCGATCTGTGGCACACAGATTTTGTCGGCACCGAACGGCCGACCATGGGCACTGTTATCTACGCCAAGGACATTCCGCCACGCGGCGGCGACACCGTCTGGGTCAGCACCGTGGCAGCCTATGAGGCTCTGTCCGATCGCATGAAGGCGCACCTCGAGGGCCTGTCGGCCTACCACGATTCCTACCAACCCTATGACGAACACATTCGTCCCGAGATGTGGGCGGGCCAGGGCACCGACTACATCAAGGAGCGCCGGTCCCGCTACCGTCCGGCATTGCATCCGGTTGTGCGCACCCACCCTGTGACCGGCAAGAAGGGGCTGTTCGTCAACGAATCGATGACCGCCGTCATCAAAGATATCGATAAACGCGAGAGTGATTTTTTACTGCGCTATTTGTTCGATTATCTACGCACGCCCGAATTCAGCTACCGCCACAAATGGCAGACCAACGATTTGGCGGTGTGGGACAATCGGTTGTCGCTGCACTACGCGCTGTTCGACTACACCGACCATCGTTTGATGCACCGCATCGTCATCCAGGGTGACGTGCCGCACTGAAAACGTGCGAACGGTTGGCCCGCCGCGAAAGCGCATAAACGCTGTCCCGATAAGAGAAAATTAACCCTTATCACACATCAATACCGTGTCTCTTGCCCCAACCGTAGGACACGAAAACGATGACGCCCGAGCAGATTGCCCTCGCACAAGATTCCGTCGATGCCGCGTTACCGAACACGGACACCGCCGCATCCGGGCGTAGCGATCAGGTGCACGCCGAACTCACGGCGTTGCTGGAGGAATTGGCTCAAGTCGGTCTTGTCGCCGGCGAAATCGACAAGATCGCCAGGCAAACCAACCTATTGGCGCTTAACGCCACCATCGAAGCCGCCCGCGCTGGCGATGCCGGCAAGGGATTTGCCGTGGTTGCCGGTGAGGTCAAGGCGCTATCGAACCAGACCGCCAAGGCGACGGCGGAAGTCTCCGCGGTGGTCAGCGACTTACAAGCGCGCGCGAAAAATATTTCGGCGATGCTGTAAGTACGGCAGCGGGGGCGGCCATTGCGCCCCGCCGCCTCCTGTTTCTACCAGCGCCCCGGCGCCGCCCGCCGGTAGCTCAACGCCTCGGCGATATGAATTCTGCGCACCGGCGCCCAATTGCGGCTTGAGCCGCCGCCGACACCGCCGTTCGTGCCGCCGAGATCGGCCCCATCGAGATCGGCCCCGTCGAGATCGGCCCCATCAAGATCGGCCAACGTGCGGGCGATTCGCAAAACCCGGTGATAGCCGCGCGCCGACAGTTTCAGTTTCTCCGCCGCCTCGACCAGCAGGCGCTGACCCGCCGGCTCGGGCGCTGCGACCGCCTCCAACAGCTCGCCGTCTGCCTCGGCGTTGGTGTGAATGCCGTGGGCAGCGTAGCGCGCGCTTTGGATTTCCCGCGCCGCGGCGACGCGCCGGGCGACATCGGCGCTGGCCTCGGCGGCGGGCGGCAGCGCCAGGTCGGCGGCGCTGACCGAAGGCACATCGACGTGCAGATCGATGCGGTCGATCAACGGGCCCGACAAACGCCCCTGATAATCGGCGGCGCACCGCGGCGCGCGCGAGCACGCCAGGGCGGCATCGTCGAGCTGGCCGCAGCGGCACGGGTTCATCGCCGCCACCATCTGGAAGCGGGCCGGGAAAGTCACATGCTGGTTGGCGCGGGCGATCACCGCGCGGCCCGATTCGATGGGCTGGCGCAACGCCTCGAGCGCCCGGCGGTCGAACTCGGGCAATTCGTCGAGGAACAGCACACCGCGGTGGGCCAGGCTGACCTCGCCCGGCCGCACCCGGTGGCCGCCGCCGATCAGCGCCGCCAGCGAGGCCGAATGGTGCGGGTCGCGGAACGGTCGTTCGCGCATCAGACCCTCCAGCGGCAGGGTGCCGGAGAGCGAATGGATCATCGACACCTCCAGCGCCTCGGCCGGCGACAGCGGTGGCAACAGGCCCGGCAGGCGCTGCGCCAGCATCGATTTGCCCGCTCCCGGAGGCCCCATCATGAGCAAATTATGGCCGCCGGCGGCGGCGATCTCGAGCGCGCGCTTGGCGGTCTCCTGGCCCTTGATGTCGCGCAGGTCGGCATAGTTAGTGACCGGCAAGGGCGGTGTCGCCGACGGCGCGGTGAGCACTTGCGTGCCCTTGAAGTG
>JAPUHN010000358.1 GCA_027297685.1 Alphaproteobacteria bacterium
GTGCCGTGGTAGGTGGTTGGGATCGAGTTGCCGATATCGGCTTGGTGGGCCTTCGCCAGCAAGGTGAAATGGTGCGTCCCGTCATCGTCGATCACCGGCATGATGATAGTGTGGTCGGCCGGATGCGAACAGCCGTGATAGGGCGAGTTATGCAAAAATGCGTCGCCCTTCTTCAGTTCCGGGTGAAATTCCACCATCGAGGCCGCCATGATGTCGGGACCCGACAGCACATGGATCGGCAGGCTCTCGGCAACCGCCAATAACTGGTGATCGGCGGTGAGGATGCAGCAGGAGAAATCCTTCGCCCGATTGAGAACGCCCGAGCGGCCAGTGCGCAGCAAGGTATTTCCCATCTTCGAGGAAATGCCCTCGAAACGATTGGCGAGGATGGCGAGTTGGGCGCCGTCGAGTTGCTTTTTGACTTGATCGTTCATAACCCGGCCCTCCCTTTAAGGACGCATCAAAAGGCTGCCAGCTTCGGTGCGCTGGAATGTGGTGTCGGCATCGGCGACCACCGAGGTGAAGGGAGATTCGATAATCGCCGGCCCTGTATGTTCGACCCCCGAGGCCATCGACTCGAAATCGTGCAGCGCCGCCTCGACTTCGCCGACACCGGAAAAATATATCTTGCGGCTACCCGTCACCGAGCGATTGGCGCTGGGCCCCAAACGCCCGCCGTCGCCGGTGCGCAGGCGGCACCGCGCGGTCGCGGTCCAGCTGACGAATTCGATAATCGAGCCGGGATCGCGAATGGCGAAGATTTGCTCATGCATCGCATGAAAACCTTCGACCAACGTGGCCAGTTGGGCATCGTCGGTGAAGCGGTCGGTGGCCAGCGGCACCTCGATTTCCCAAACTTGCGAGGCGTAGCGGGCCTCGACTGTGTACTCGATGGCATGGCTGGCCGCCCCCGAGCCCGGACCGTCGATAAATTCCTGACATTCGCCGCGTAATTCCTCGAGCACGCGGTTTGCCCCCTGGCGGTCGAATTCGCCCGACGTGGTGAAGAAGGTGGCGCGGTACTCGTTGGTCAGATCGGACATCAGGGCGCCGGCCGCGCTCAACCCGGCGCCGGTTTCCGGAATTAACAGTGTCGGGCATCCAAGACGGCGGGCGATAAACACGGAATTCAAGCCCGCCGCACCGCCGCCGCCGATCAGAACCGAATCCGCCGGGTCGATGCCCTGGTTGACCGTGATATCGGCGATCGCCTGTACCATGTTTTCCGTCGCGACGCTGACAATCGCCGCGGCGGCTTCCATCACCGAAACGTCGAGCGGTTTGGCGATTATGTCCTCGACTGCCTTCGCCGCCGCGCCGGCGTCGAGCTGCATCGTGCCGCCGAGGAAGTAGTCGGGATCGACATAGCCCAGGGTGAGACAGGCATCGGTCAAGGTCGGCTCGGCACCACCCGCACCGTAGCAGACCGGGCCCGGAACGGCGCCGGCGCTCTGCGGGCCAACATGCAAGAGGCCGCCGGCATCGACCCAGGCGATCGAACCGCCGCCGGCGCCGACGCTCTTGATATCGATCGAGGGAAAGCCGGTCATGTGGCCGCGGAATGGTTGGCCTATCCAGGTCTCTTTGGTCAACGGAATGCGGCCCTGACGCACAAGACTGACGTCGTAGGTGGTGCCGCCGGTGTCGGCAATGATCACGTTCGGCGCTTTCGAATCGAGGCGTGCATAATTGCGGCCGGCGATCGGCGCCATCGACGGGCCGGAGTTGATCGCGTGGATCGGTTTTTGCGCCAGATCGCTAGCGTCGAGCATGCCACCCTGCGACGTCAGCACCAGCGTACGGCCGGAGAAACCGGCCTCGGTCAGCCGCTCGGTCAGGCCGCCCAGATAGCGGCCCATCAGAGGTTTGAGCGAAGCATCGATCGCCGTCGATGACGCACGCCGGTATTCACGCAAGGCCGGGTTCAATTGGTGCGACAGCGAGTACGGCACGCCCGGCAGGTGTTCTTCCAACAGTTCGCCGACCCGCAACTCGTGAGCCGGGTTATAAATCGACCACAACAGGCAAACGGCAACCGCCTCGACAGCGCGCGCCTTCAACTCCTCGGCAATGGCGACAACGGCGCCTTCGTCGAGCGGCGTGTGGACGCCGCCAGCACTGTCGATGCGTTCGGGCACCTCGAAGGTCAGCGCGCGCGGAATATAGGGCTCGGGATACGGCGCCACGAAGTTGAACGGCTCGATCCGGCCGCCTTCGCGCAGCACCAGAATATCGGGGTGACCGGCGGTCGTCAGGAACGCCGTCTTCGCTGTATTCCCAGTGATGATGGCGTTGATGGCGTGGGTGGTGCCATGGATCAGCATATCGCCCTGGGCCAGCAGGTCGGCCAACGACAAATCCATGTCCACCGCCGCCAGCGCCAACGCATCGAGCACACCTTTCACCGGATCGGTGGGCGTCGTCGATGCCTTGTACATATGCAAGCCGCCTCGATCGTCCTCGACGATTAAATCGGTGAACGTTCCCCCCGTGTCGCACGCAAAACGCATAGACCCCTCACCTTCCCAAAAAGTACTATTTCTTCCAGGCTTATTGACGCCTGCGGGAAACCAGCCAATCCTGTCGTTTCCCAATCCCGCCGGTTTCCGATCCCGCAGGTTTCAAGGAGAATCCATTGCCCCTGCACCCCCAAGCTCAGGAACTACTCGATACCCTAACGTCGTCGCCGACGCCACTCAACCAGATGCCGCCGGCCGAGGCGCGCGCCGCCTACGACCGGTTTATTGAACCGCGGAATTACGACCCCGATCCGGTCGCCCGTGTCGAGGACCGCGAGATCGAGGGGCCACACGGCCCGGTCTCGTTGCGCATCATCTGGCCTGCCGACGCGCCTGACGGTCCGTTGCCGATTTTCATTTTCTACCACGGCGGCGGCTTCGTCATCGGCAGCGTCGAGAGCCGCGAGCCCCAGTGCCGCAAGATCGCTAACGGGGCCGAGTGCATTGTCGTTGCGCCGCGCTACCGGCTGGCGCCGGAGCACAAATTTCCGGCCGCCCACGACGATGCCTGGGCAGCGGCGCAATGGGTGGCGGCAAACGCTGCGGCGCTGGGCGGCGACCCGGCGCGGCTCGCTATCGGGGGTGATAGCGCAGGCGGCAACCTCGCCGCCATGATTAGTCAACGGGCCCACGAAAGTGGCGCATTTCAATTTGTTCATCAGGTGCTGGTCTATCCGTCGACAGACTTTTTCTTCTCCCTCGACCTGCCGTCGTACGCCCTTTTGGACGAAGCCTATTTCCTGAACCGGCAGCAAATTGCCTGGTACCATGAACAATTCTTGCCGGACGACGTCGACCGCGGCGATCTGCGTCTCGGCCCCGCGCTGGCGACAGATTTCGGTGGCTTGCCGCCGGCCCTGATTATCACCGCCGAGTTCGATCCGCTGCGCGATGACGGCAAGCACTATGGCGAATTGCTGAGCGCTGCCGGCGTGCCGGTCGAGCACACTTGTTACGATGGCATGATTCATGGCTTCTTCCATTATGGTAAAATCATCGACGCGGCGACGGCGTCGCTGGAACAAGTCATCGACGCGTTGAAGCGCGCCTTCGCCGGGTAGGAGAGAGACATGATGGATGCGCGGGCAGCGATACGGGCAGCAGAAATTATTGCCGATAATCGTCTGACGCAGGATCGGCTTGAATTCCTGCCAGCGGAAATCCGGCCGCAAGATCTCGATGACGCCTACACAATTCAAGAACGCTTGAACGAGATTCTGGTCGAGCGCGGCCTTGGCCAACCGATCGGCTACAAGATCGGCTGCACCACCCCGGTGATGCAGGAGTACATGAACATTCACGAACCCTCGTTCGGTGAAGTGTTCGCACCGACCGTCCACCGAAATACCGCTACACTGCGCCACGCCGACTATTCCGAACCCGGTGTCGAAGCCGAAATTGCGGCATTACTCGGCGCCGATCTGCCAGCGGCGCAGGCCCCCTATGATCGCGATAGCGTCGCCGCCGCCGTCGAGGCCTGCATGGCTTCGGTCGAATTGGTCGATGCGCGTTATTTCGATTATCGGGAACTCGACACACCAACCATGGTCGCCGATGATTTTTTCAATGCCGCCTGTATCCTGGCCGATCCGGTGACCGACTGGCGCAGCCTCGATCTCGCCGACGTCCAAGGACGTATGGACGTGAACGGCGTGGAGTTTGGCAGCGGCGCAGGCTCGCTCATTATGGGGCACCCACTCGAGGCGCTGGCGTGGCTGGCCAACCGGCTTGCCGAACGGGGCCGCGAATTAAAGTCGGGCGAGTTTGTCACCCTCGGCTCGGTGGTGCCAACCAAGTGGGTATCCCAGGGCGACCTGATCGAGGTCGAGATGGAGGGCTTGGGCGGCGTGACGGTAAAATTCGAATAAAAAAGGGCGGAGAATTAGCAACATGAAGAGTTATCAACTGGTCGCGACCAACGAACCCCTGGAATTGGTCGAAACCGAAACCCCAGAGCCGCAAGGCACCGAAGTTCTGATCCGTATCACGGCAAGCGGCGTGTGCCATTCCGACCTCTACTTCTGGCAGGGCGGCTACAATATGGGTGGCGGCAAGACGATCACCATCGAGGAACGCGGCATCAAATTGCCGCTGACAATGGGTCACGAGCCGGTCGGCGAGGTGGTGGCGCTGGGTGCCGACGCCGAGGGCGTCGAGATTGGCGACAAACGGCTGGTATTCCCCTGGATCGGATGCGGCGAGTGTCCGCGCTGCCGGGAGGGCAGCGACAATGACTGCGTCGCTATGCGGACTCTCGGCGTCTTGGCGCCCGGCGGTTACGCCGATCATTTGATGGTGCCCCACGCGAAATACCTGGTCGATATCGCCGGCATTCCCGAGCACTACGCCTGCACCCTGGCCTGTGCCGGCGTTACCTCTTACAGCGCGCTGAAAAAGGTCCATCCCCTGTCCGCCGACGACAAGGTGGTGATCATCGGCGCCGGCGGCGTCGGACTGACCGGCGTCGGCATTGCCCGCACCTACCTGCCCGACCACGAGTTGATCGTCGTCGATATCGACGGCGAAAAGCTGGCCGCGGCCCGGCAAGCGGGTGCCGATCACACCATCAACTCCAAGGATGAAGATGCGCTGGAGCGGCTCAGGGAGCTTACCGGAAATGGTCCTGGCGCTATCGTCGACTTCGTCGGTTCGTCGGAGACCACCAAACTGGGCTACGACGCGGTCCGCAAGGGAGGCCGCTATATCAGCGTCGGGCTCTACGGGGGTGAGATCACCATTCCGACGCTCACCCTGCCGATCCGCAACATGACCCTGCGCGGCTCCTATGTCGGCAAGCTTGAAGAGATGCACGAGCTGATCGAGTTAGTGCGCGGCGGCGAGGTAACGCCGATTCCGGTCGAAAAACGGCCGATGTCACGGGTCACCGAGACCCTGCACGACCTCAACGAGGGTCGCATCCTCGGCCGCGTGGTGCTGGTGCCTTAATCGTCGGGGACCGCGC
Source organism: Alphaproteobacteria bacterium (assembly GCA_027297685.1). GTDB lineage: Bacteria > Pseudomonadota > Alphaproteobacteria > UBA6615 > UBA6615 > JAPUHN01. Next base: position 5,482 of record JAPUHN010000358.1, read on the forward strand.
CACAAACGATATCCTCATCCTGAGCTTGTCGAAGTATGAGGGCAGCAACATCTCACCCCTCGTCCTTCGACAAGCTTAGGATGAGGGGCTATATATTGATTTGTCCCCTCACCCGGCTCGCTGATGCTCGCCACCCTCTCCCGCCGGAAGAAGGTTTTTCGCTAACCCGCGATCATCGCGGCGATATCGCGTTCCAGACCCGGCACCCGTGTTGCAGCCTCCAACAATTCATGCTGTGGCATTTCTCCCCGCTCGGCGCGGGCGCTCTGCTGTCGGGCGATGATTGCCCAGCGCAGATGCGCCATGACCTCCCAATAGGCGACCGTATCCGCATCTACCTTGCAGCCGCCTACGGCCTCGTAGGCGCGATAAAAGGCGCTACGGGTGGCCAGACCACCGGCCTCCAGTTCGCCGCCACCGGCACGCCAGCATGCCGCGCAGAACCAGCCGATGTCTTCATGGGGATCTCCCCAGCCGGCGAATTCCCAGTCGAGCACAGCGGTCAACCGCCGGTTCTCCACCAGGAAGTTGCCGCTGCGGAAATCGCGATGAACCAAATTGGTCTGGCGCTGGCGCGGAGCGTGGCGCTCTAGCCAGTCGAGCCCCGCCGACAGAATGCGGGAATCCGGCGCCAGCGCAGTCAGCCAGTCGCGGCATTGTGCAACTTGCGCCCACGCCGACGAGGCGGCAGCCGGGCCCAAACAGGCCAGCCGCGTGTCGTCAGGGGTCAGGGCATGCACCAGCGCCAATTCGCGCGCCAACCGGTCGGCTAGTGCGGAGCCGAATCCTTCTCGGGCAGCCGCCGCAACCAATTTACGGGCCGAGGTATCGCCGGGGAGGCGCCGCATAACGAAAAACGGCTGGCCGATAACGCGAACGTCCTCGCACAGCCATAACGGTTCGGGAACCGCCACACCCGCCGCCGCAACCGCTCGCAAGACCGCAAATTCCTCCGCTTTTGGACGACTGGCGGGTAAAGGTGTCTGGAAATTGGTGCGCAAGACCAGCCGCTGACGGCCCGCTGACTGCCCTCCGGCGAAATCAACGTTAAGGGCCCAATTCTGCTGAACCGCACCGCCGGGCAACAGCACTGGAGGGTCGATATGCACACCGTCGGCACCGGTTCGGCTGGCGAACCAGCCGGCAAGCGCGCCGACGTGGATTTCCACTGGTGGCGATATGACCGCACCGTCGGGCATTAATCCCAGCTCCAGAAGCCCATCCCGTCGGCCAGCAAATGGCGGGCGATGACCATCTTGTGGACCTCCGACGCGCCGTCGACCAGCTTGGCCTGGGGCGCGTAGCGGTACATCCATTCGAGCGGCAAATCCTTCGAATAACCGCGCGCGCCGTTCAACTGGATCGCCGTTGCAATCGCCTTGTGCAACAGCTCCGATACATAAATCTTCGCCATCGACACTTCCTTGCGCGCCTGGTCGCCGGTGTCGAGTTTGGCCGCCGCGCGCATGGTCATCAAACGGCCGATCTCGATTTCCATCGCTGTATCGGCCAGCATCCATTGCACCCCCTCATGCTCAGCCAGGGTCATGCCGAAATTCTCGCGTTCGCGCACATAATCGAGACACTCCTCGATCGCCCGCTTGGCCATACCGAGCCAGCGCATACAGTGGGTCAGCCGGGCCGTGCCGAGGCGGATTTGCACCGTTTTCATGCCTTCGCCGACCCCCATCAACCGGTTTTCGTCAGGAATTTCCAATCCGTCAAAACGAAGCTCGCAATGGCCACCATGTTCTTCGGGTCCCATGATCGGAATACGGCGGAGGATCTCCCAGCCGGGATCGTCGCGGTGGAACAGGAAGGTCGTCAGGTTGCGCCGCGGCTCGTCCGACGTGCGCGCCAAAACGATGAAATGCTCGGCGCCGTCGGCGCCGGTGATGAACCATTTCCGGCCTTCGATGACCCAGCTGTCGTTACCCTTGGGTGTCGCCGTGGTCAGCATCGAGGTGGGGTCGGAGCCGGCGCCGGGCGCAGGCTCGGTCATGACGATCGACGATCGCACTGTGCCGTCGATAATCGGTTGCAGCCAGCGATCCTTCTGTTCCTCGGTGGCGCAGCGTTCGAGAAGTATCATATTGCCGTCGTCGGGAGCGGCGCAGTTCAGGCAGACCGGGCCGAAGCGCGAACGACCCGCTTCCTCGTAGAATATCGCCATGCCGACGGTATTGAGCCCCAACCCACCGCGCGAAACAGGCATCTGCGGCGCCCAGAGGCCGGCCGTCTTGGCTTTCTCGCGCAAGCGCTGCAGGGGTTCTTCGGCGATGTTCTCGTGCGCGTCGAAACTGGACGGATCGGCCTCCACCGGCATAATTTCATCGGCAACGAATTTCGCAACGCGCTGGCGTAGGTCCTGCTGTTCGGACGACAAGCTAAAATCCATGGCTCTCTCCTTTTCGGACGTTTTTATTGGTTAGAGGGTCGATAGAGACAGGCCGCCATCGACGGTAAAGACGGAACCGGTGATGTAGCGTGCCGCCGGTCCAGCCAACAGCAGTAGGACGCCGTCGAGGTCGCCGGTCTCACCGAATCGGCCAATGGGCACCCGCGTGGCGATGCGCTGCCCGGCCGGGCTCTGCAAGAAGTCGCTGTTCAGTTCGGTCTCGATATAGCCCGGTGCGATGGCGTTCACGCAAATTCCATTACCAGCAAGCTCCAGCGCCATGGTTTTGGTCAGGCTGACCAACCCCGCTTTCGACACCGAATAGGCGAGCACCCGCTTGGCGGCCGTGCCAACGCCGATAATCGACGAGATGTTGACGATCCGTCCGGCGGTTTCGTGTTCGACCATGTGGCGGCCGACCTCGCGCGCCATCAGCCAGGCGCCTTTGAGGTTGGTGTCGAGCACGCGGTCCCACTCATCCTCCGGCATTTCGATCGCCCGGCCCGCCGACGGGATGCCGGCGTTGTTCACCAGCACCGAGATCGGACCCAGTTCCTCTTCGGCGATGCGGATGGCCTCGGCGACCGATCCGGCGTCGGTGACGTCGAGTTCGATCGGCAGCGCACGGCCATCGCTGTCGGCAATTTGTTCGGCCAGCGCGGCCAAGCGGTCGACACGGCGTGCTCCGATGGCGACTTTGGCGCCGGCTTTCGCGAGCGTTTCGGCGAAATGGGCGCCGAGGCCGCTCGAAGCGCCTGTAACGATCGCCACCTGACCGTCCAGATCGAACAATTTTTCCATCGTTCCCCCTGCTTGCTGGCGGTTTCGGCCCGCCGTTGCCGCTAGCTTACTTCAGAAAGAGTATTTCCCAATCTAGAGATACACGTTGAACCAGACGACGGTGCGGAAGGCCTCGGCATTGCGCGCCCCGTAAACGTCGGCGTGGTTGATATCGGGTATCGTAAACTGTTTTTTCGGCTCACCGGCCCGCTCGAACAATGAGCTCACTTCGGCGAAACGAACCATCGCATCGTCGATGCCAAGGATCAGCAGCAACGGGTGCAGCGAAATCGTCAAAGCCCGCAAATGCGCGGCCTTCGGCCAGATCAGATTGGAAAACGCCGAAACCGGCGCGCCGGTAGCAATTATCTGGACGACCTGGATGCTGCTCTAGAGAAGCGACCGCCGCAGTTCGACCAGAAACAGGCTGATATCCGGGATCAGGATGACCAGGATCAGCACGATCAGCATGGTCAGCGCGAACGGCGCGGCGCCGATGAAGATATCGGCGAGCGAAATGTCATCGCGGTCGAGCGAACTTTTGATCACGTAGACCGCCAACCCCAGTGGCGGCGTCAGCAGGCCGATCTCGGTGGCGATGATCGTTACAATTCCGAACCAGACCAGATCTATGTTAAACGGCACCAACACAACTAGGAACAGCGGTACCGTGATCAGCATGATCGAGACGGAATCGATGATCGTGCCGAGGACCAGGACGACCACCACATAAATAAACAGTAGCAACCCGAAGCTGGCATCGATCGACGCAATCCACGTGCCGAGTTGGGTCGGCAATCCGGTTATCCCGAGCATGCGGCTGTACATGCTGGCGGCAATAATGAGGAACAGCAAGGTCGCCGAGATGTGGCCGGTTTCGACGAGTATGTCCCACAGGCGCCGCCAGGTCAGAGTTCGCCGCGCCAGGGCGAACAGCAAAGCGACGAACGCGCCCGCCGCGCCCGCCTCGGTCGGCGTGTAGAAACCGGCGTAGATGCCGCCGAGCACGACGAGGATCAGGATGGAGATCGGAATCGCCTTCAACACCAGTTCCTTGCTGGAAAGGCGGTCTTCAGTGTCGTGTTTATCGGAAAAAGTTTCGGGTATCGCTACACTATTGGGAAAGCCGTACGCCATAACCGCGATCAGTGCACAATAGGCGATGGTCAGCAGGATGCCGGGGCCAACACCGGCGATGAACAGGTCACCGACTGATTCTTCGGCGATCAGCGCATAAATAATCAGCAGAATGCTCGGCGGGATCAGCATGCCGAGCACCGACGAGCCGGCGACAGTGCCGACAGCGAACCGGCCCTTGTAGCCGTAGCGCAGCATCTCGGGCACAGCAATGCGCGAAAATACCGTCGCTGAGGCGATCGACACCCCGGTAATCGCGGCGAAGATGGCATTGGCGACGACCGTCGCCATGCCAAGCCCACCGCGAACGCGGTACAGGAAACTGTGGGCAATATCGTAAGTGTCACGGCCCATGCCGGCGGCACTGACCAACAGTCCCATCAACACGAAAAGTGGAATAACGCCGAACAGAAAGTTACCGACTGTCTTCGCCGAGGCAATCCACAGCAGGGCGACCGCGATATTGATATTGCCCTTGACCACCCAAACGCCGACGAACGAGATCAACGCAAGCACGATCGGCACATACATGCCGATGTAAATCAGCACCAACATCGCAACAACCGAGGCCAGACCGATTTCCAGGCTGCTCATTGCTGGCTCTCCTCGATCACATCGACTTCAACTTCGACGGCCTCTTCATGGCCGAGCGGCGGCTTGCCAAACAGACCACGAAAATTGTCGAGGGCAAGCAAGGCGAACTGGATCGCCAACATGCCGCAACCGACCACCAGGACTAAGCGCTGGGGCCATTCGGGAAACGTGAAAACGCCGGTATTACCGACGAAAAAATCACCATGATAGGCCTGTAACCACTTCGGCCACCCGCCTATGATAATGGCGATCATCAGCCCGATGCCGGCGGCGCTGAACAGAATACCCATGATGTTCCCGACCGGTGGATAGCGCCGCAGGATGCTCGAATACAGCGCATCCGAGCGGGTCATCCGGCCGACCTTCAGGGTGTGCGTCAACTGCAAATAAACGATGATGACAATGGAGATTTCGATAATCTCGGTGACCCCGCTGATCGGCGCGCTAAATGCGTACCGCATCATGATATCGGTCGTGATCAGCGCCATCATCACAAAGATCCAACCCGACGCCGCGGCGTTCGCGATGACGACGATCCAATCGAAGAGGCGCCGCAGGAGGTCGAGGTATTTGAGGATTGCGGTCAAAGAATGTTGGGAGCCGCCTTGCAGCGGCTCCCCTCACCTGTTGATCTGACTGACGAACGTTCTCGCGAGACTAATTCACGTCCCAATCGCGCGCGACCAACTGTTTTTTCGCCCGCATTTCGTCCATCCACGCCTTCAGGATCGCCGTACCGGGCTCACCCTTCTTATCCCGAGCGGCCGCCCATTCCTTACCGAGCGGCGGCAATAGGTTTGCCCATTGCTTGATCTCGGAATCGCTCATCCTGGTGTAAACGGTGCCGAAATCCTTCTTGCACCGTTCCAGGCCGCTTTCGGCGCCTTCGTTGACGCGCTTGACCTGCTCTTTCTGCCAAGCCGGGATACCAGCCCGTAGCGCCCTTTTGACTTCGTCAGGCAGTCCGTCCCAAACATCCTTGTTGACGTTGAGTGAGAAGCCGTTGACCGCGCCCAGATCGGCGTCGATGACAAACGGCGCCGGTTCGCAGAGCTTGAACGCGCCAGCGGCCTGACGCCAGACGATCATGTTGTCGTAAATTCCGGTGCTCAGGCTGTTGTAAGCTTCGGCCAGATTGGTCTGCACGCCGGCCGCACCGGCGGCAATGACCCACGGCAGGTTCGGCCCAGCCGCGCCGACCTTACGACCTTTGATATCGGCAAGGCTCTTGATCTGCGTCTTCGACCACAGCATGTAGTTGTCGACGGCGCCGCCCGGACCGAGGTTGACCTGGTTGAACGTCGCCCAGGTTTTGCCATACGCCGGGAACTGGGCTTCCATCTTCGCCGTCGTCGCGATGACCAAGCCGAGGTCCTTGGTGGTGAACGGCGTCTTGAAGGCGACGTCGTAGAGCGGCACCTTGTCGGCGTGGAACGCCGTTACGATGACGCCGAGATCGCCGAGGCCGGTCTCGACACCTTCGAGTTCGCCGCGCGGCTTCACGATCTGGCCGCTGATGCCTTTGTTCCAATTGATCTTGAACTTGCCGGTCTTCGCCAGCTCCGCATCGACGGTAGGCAGGTACGCATCGATCAGCGCGCCGATCCACGTTGCCGCTGGCGGATAACCCGAGACCGCAGTCAGATTGATAGTCTGCTGCGCCGTCGCCGGAACGCTAAAGGCGACTGTCGCAGTGGCCGCGGCAGCGATTGCGAAAGCAGTAACACGCGGTATTGAAATTTTAGGCATTTAGTCCTCCCGTTTATGTCCCTTATTTAGTTCCCAACTGATATTTATAGGCTACTGGCATTCATCCAGCAATGTCGGTCGACAGGTCATCGAGATTTCGTGACTCAGCATTTAAGCCGCCGAAACTAAAGACGCGGGCCGCAAAATACGGTCCGCTTTTCCCGATAAAATTGTACCGGTAACTGTTAATTCTATTCATGGTCGACAAATTTGTAGGCCCGGGCATCGACGCCCTGATCGCACCTCGATCAAAACTTCCGATTTACCGAGGGGAACGGCTTGTTCCGGCAGCTGCGGCGGTTTTACATCATCCGGCTGAGAATTTTTTCGCCCTGCTCTGCGCTTAGACCTAGCGGCCGCCCGCTCAAGGCGCCGCCCTGCTCGAGAACCGGTTCCAGCTTGCCGAGGGCCGGCCGCTCGGTGTTCTGCAGAAACAGCCCGGTGTAGATGGTGTCGCCCCACTCCATGGCCTTCTCGCAGGCGGCTTTCCAATCGCTGGTATCGTGGTCTTCGTCTTCGAGCCTGCGCACGCGCGGCTTGAAGAATTGAAAGGTATTTACGTGATTGAATGTGACGCATGGGCTGAACACACTGACGAGTGCGAACCCTTCATGTTGTATCGCCTTGGTAATCAGCATCGTCAGATGCTTGGTGTCGCCGCTGAACGCGCGGGCGACGAAGGTGGCGCCGTTCATGATCGCCGCGGTAACCGGATTGTACGTAAATTCGACGTTGCCGTGGGGCGTACTTTTGGTCTTCATGTCCTGGGTGCTGGTCGGCGAGGCCTGGCCGGTAGTAAGACCGTAGATCTCATTGTCCATGACGATGTAGGTCAGGTCGACATTGCGGCGCGCGGTATGGGTAAAATGGTTGCCGCCGATGCCAAAGCCGTCGCCATCGCCGCCGGTCACGATCACGTTCAACTCGTGATTGCCCATTTTGGCGCCGGTCGCCACCGCGAGTGACCGCCCATGCAAGGTATGCATGCCGTAGGAATTGAAATAGCCCGGCAGGTTCGAGGAACAGCCGATGCCACTGATGGTCAACAGCTCGTGCGGTTTGAGCTCCAACTCCAAGCACGCCCGCCGCAGTGCGTTCAGAACGCCGAAGTCGCCGCAGCCGGCGCACCAGTCGGGTTCTACCTTGCCTTTGAAATCGGCTATCGATTGCGGGTCGGCTACGAGATGATGAGTTTCAAGCGTGTCCATTTTGCGGCCTCCTCAGACCATGATTTCCTGCACCGGTACTGAAACGTCGGTCTTCCCGGCAAGCTGCTCCAGGACGCAATCGACGATATGGTGCGGCATGAACGGTTCGCCGTCGTATTTACGGATATGGCCGTCGATTGCGAGACCGGTAACGCTGCGCAGATACCTGTAGAACTGCCCAGAATAGTTATTCTCTACGATGACCGTCCGCTTCGCTTTCGCAACCACGTCGATCACCGTCTCGTCGTGCAGCGGGACGATCCATTTGATCGCCAGATGGTTGACGCTGACGCCTTGCGATTGCAACAACGCCATGGCGTCCTTGATGACGCCATAGGTCGATCCCCAGCCGATCAGCGTGACGTCGGCATCTTCCGGACCGTCCAGTTCGGGCGGCGCGATGTCGTCGATGACGTGGGCGAATTTGCGCGCCCGCTTCTCGACCATCTGGCGGCGCTTGTGGGGATTGGTGAACTCATCGCTAATCAAGACGCCATCCTGGTCGTGCTCGTCGGTCGCCACCACATGAACAAAGCCCTCAACGCCCGGCAGCGCGCGCGGCGATATACCGCTCTCGGTATCTTCGTAGCGAAGATAGCCGCCATTCGCCGTACCTTCGGTGATCAGTTCGCCGCGGTCGATCTTCGGCTGCATGTCGATGTCGTCGGGATCGACGCTGAACGTCCCTTCCGAAATCAGCAGGTCGGAAATCACGATACCGGGGCACTGGTAGCGGTCACACAGGTTGAACAGCTCGGGGATGGTGTTGAACGCATCGAGCGCGTCGAGTGGCGCCACGATAAACCGCTCGAAGTCACCTTGGCTGGCGCCGAGCACTTGCCACAAATCGCCCTGCTCGGTCTTGGTCGGCACGCCGGTCGACGGACCGGCGCGCTGGACGTTGATGAAAACCGAGGGAATTTCCATCATAGCGGCGGCGCCGATGGCCTCTGTCATCAGGGCAAAACCGCCGCCCGAGGTGGCGAACATGGCCCGGCAACCGGTGTGCGCCGCGCCGATCACCATGTTGGCGACGGCGATTTCGTCCTCACCCTGTCGCACCATGATATCGAGCTCGCGCGCATTATTGGCCATCCAATGCAGAACGCCGGTCGATGGACTCATCGGATAGGCAGAGTAGAATTTGACCCCGGCGGCGGCGCCGCCCATGGCAAGGGCCGTATTGCCGGTCCACAACGCCAGCGGCTTCGTCCCGTTCGGGATCGGGTCCGGATAGGCTTCGAAATGCTCTGCGGCATGGTCGAAACCTGCACGCGCCGCACCGACATTTTCGTCGACGACATCCTGGCCCTTTCTTTGCAGCTGTTCCGTCAGTGACCGGTCGAGAACATCGAAATCGAGGCCCAGCAGGTAGGTCATCACGCCGAGCGAAATGGTGTTTTGAATCACCTTGTTGCGGCTGCCGTCGGATATTTCAGCGACCGGCATCGGGCACATCTGAACCCCCTCGGCAGCGGCTCCGGGTGTGATCGTGTCGCCGTCGAAGACCACCCGGCTGCCCGGTCCCATCAGGCCTAAATGCCGGTCCATGGTGTCCTGGTTGAGACACACCAGAAGGTTTAGCCTATCGCCATGGCTGTGGATTTCCTGGTCGCTGATGCGCAGGGTGAGAAAAATGTGGCCGCCGCGCACGATCGACTGGAACGCATTATATGCGTTGAGGCGCAAGCCGAGCGCCGTGAACATACGGGCGAGGATATTGCCGGGGGTAGCGATACCCTGGCCGGCTGCGCCGCCGATGCTCAGGGAAAAATCATAATTCGCCGATTCCATGGCTTGGCTCCTCCGCTATGAAGTCGCTGCTGCTGCCATTGTATCCGCCCTTCCCGGCAATGAATAGCACCGTTAGGGAAAATCAGTGCGCGTCTGCCAGTGAGAGGTAGTCCTGCAGACGTTATACTTCTAGCGACCGTTTACGATATCCGACCCGTTCGGCTATTCTGGACGCCGCAATGAGCCATAATCCAATTACGATCGGATCGCGTCAATCGACCGATCATGCCCCAGGGAGAGATCGACCATGAGCGCCTACGTCATCGTTCACGCAACCATCAAAGACCCCGAGAAAATGCCGGAATACGGAGCCCTCGCCGGCCCCTCGGTCGCGGCGGCCGGCGGCGAGGTGATCACGGCCGGTGTCGTCGTCGATGTGTTGGCGGGCAGCCACGACCACCAGCGCGCCATCATTCTGCGCTTCGCCGACGCCCAGGCGGCACGCGACTGGTACACGTCGGACGCCTACCAAGCGGCGATTCCGATCCGCGAGCAGGCCATGGACGCGGTGTTCATCGTCGCCGAAGACCCGCCGCAGTGAAACTCGCGTATTCGGGGTAACCGCGGTCGGTCTTGACAGCGCTCGCCGGTCGTCCGCAGAAAAAATGGCGACGCCCCCGGAGGGCCGCCGCCGCATGGTCTCGTGTTTTTTAAGCGCCGGCTACTCGGCCGCTTTGGCCAAACCCGCCGCGCCGCCGAACAAGAGGTCCTGCAGCCACACCGCCTGCACGCTCGACACCTTGCCCAGATGCTCGGTGTTCGAATACAGGCTCATATGGTCGACCCCCTCGACCACTGCCAGATGTTTTTTCGGTGATGGGATGGCATTGAACGTCTCGATCTCGAGATCGGCCAACGTAATATTGTCGGATTTCGCCACCGCCATCATGATCGGCGTCTCATGGATGCGCCTTGCGTAGGGCTGGACCTGATAGGCGAGCAACAGTTCCACCGATTCCACGGTGTTGATGTGCTCGTGGTTCGGCGCCTCGTTCTGCTTGATGTCGTTGAAGATCGTGCAGACATGGGGGAACGGCCAGGAGCTGAGCTCGTTGTCCGGATCGGTCGACGACATCGGCATCATCGCGCTCGGCTCGCCGGTTGCGCGGCGTTCGCGGTCGGCGAGGATATGGGCCATGAGGGCGGCGAATTTACGCTCGCCATGGCAACGCCGCATGGTCGGAAAACCGTCGACCACCGGTATCGTCGAGATGGCGAACTTAACCCGCGGATCGAGCGACGCGGTGATGATGACATGGCCGCCGCTGTAGGAAATGCCCCAGATGCCGAGCTTGTCGTTGTCGACCTCATCGAGGGTCCGCGCATAGCTGATCGCGTTGCGGTAATCTTCGATCTGGCCCCACGGGTCGATATGCTGGCGCGGCTCGCCGCCGCTTTCGCCAAAATTGCGATAGTCGAACACCAAACAGGCCACGCCAATATCCATAAACGCCTGGGCGTAATAGGGCATGACGATTTCTTTGACGTAGCACCAGCCGCCGGCGAGGATGACCATGGGCACCGGTCCGCTGGCGCCGTCGGGGATATGCAAAACGCCGCGAACCGTGTCGCCGCAGCTATTGAATTCTACCTTGCGTTCCATTGTTTTCTCCCGATGTGTGATACTGATTTTGTGTCCAATATCATCTATTGTTGCAACGAAGGGTGTCGGCTCGGATGGCACATGTCAACCGGCAATGACCCGACCAGAGGACGCCCTATTCCGCCGCTATTTTCTCGGCAATCATCTCGCGCAGCACGTTTTTTCGGATTTTTCCCGCCGCCGTGCGCGGAAAGGCGTTGATGATCTCGAGCCGCTCGGGATATTTCTGCTTGGCCATGCCAGTATTATCGAGCGCTGAAATCATGTCTTTAAACGTTAGGGTAGCGCCCTCGGCCAACACAATATAGGCGCACCCGGTCTCACCCATACGCGGATGGGGCATGGCGACCACGGCGGCTTCGTATACCGCCGGGTGTTCGTGCAGCGCATCCTCGACCCCGCGTGGGCTAATATTCTCGCCGCCGCGGATGATCAAATCCTTCGACCGGCCGGTGATAACCAGGCAGTCGTCCGCGGTCATCACGGCCAAATCTCCGGTATGAAAGTAGCCCTCGTCGTCGAACGCCTCATTGTGGGCGGGATCGGCGTAACCCAGGCACAATTCCGGCCCGCGCGTAATGATCTCGCCCTCGACGCCGACCGGAACCGGCACGCCCTTTTCGTCGACCAGTTTGATCTCGTGGCCGACCACCAATCCCTCGGTGGCCGCCCCGAGGCGTTCCTGTTCGCGGCTGTTGACGCCGAGGGTCACCGTCGGCGCCTCGGTCGATCCATAGCAGCGCGCGCATACGCAGCGGGCGAAGGATTTGTGCGCGTTGAAGATGATCTCCGGCGGCACCGGCGCACCGCCGCACGGGAAATATCGCAAGCTGGGCAACGGCCGATCATTGATACGGGCGAATTCCGTCAACTCCTGCAGGAAAACGGTCGCCGCAATGGTGAAGGTGACACCGTGGCTGTCGATTAGGTCGGCGGCAACCTTGGCGTTCCACATTTCCATCAACACTGCCGGTGCGCCGAGGACGATCGGCAGCTGGATGCCGTAGAGATAGCCGGTGATATGAGTGAGCGGCGACGGCATCAGAATAACGTCGTCCTGGTCGAGACCGAGGAACTTGCTGAACGCCTGGTTCTCGGTGTCGATGGTGTTGTGGCTGTGCAGCACCCCCTTGGGCCGGCCGGTCGTGCCCGAGGTGTACATGATCAGCTTGACCGCGTTGGGGTCGACCGCCGGCCGCTCGAACACCACGCCGTCGCCGAGTAATTCGTCGAAAGCGATACAGCCGGGTGCGGTACCCCGCACCGTGGCCACATGGGCGAGATCAGGGAGTTCTCCCCGATGGCGCTCGACCATCGCCACGTAATCGAAATTGCGGAATTCGGTTGGGATGAAAAAGACCTTGGTACCCGCATCTTTCAAGATGTAGGCGACCTCGACGTCGCGGTAGATCGGGATTATCGGGTTCGTAACCAACCCCAGCATGGCCGCCGCCATGTCGACCACCACTGCTTCTGGCCAATTCGGCAGCTGGCAGCTGATCACGTCGCCGGCGACCAGACCTCGCTGCTGCAAGGCACTGGCCAAGGCCCGCGCCTGGATGTTGATGTCGCGCGCGCTCATTTGACTGTCGCCCTGGATGATCAAAACCCGATCGGGGTCGCGCGCTAGCTGTTCATCCAGCAGGTCGGCCAGGGTCTTGTTTCGCCAAATGCCGCTTTGCGTATTTTCAGCGATCAGCGCATCGCTCAGCCGGGTCTGCCAACCGCTCACATCCTGGCGCATTTTTAAGGTCGCCTCCCGCCGGGCCTTATTCGGTCGCCAAGCGCAGGCGGTTGGCGATGTTGTTCTTTTGGATCGCCGACGAGCCGCCGAAGATCGGCATCACCAGCGATTCACGCACATAGCGCTCCATGTCGAAATCCTTGATGTACCCGTAGGCGCCCATCACCTGCTGGCAGGTCAGCACGATCTCCTTGCCGGTATCGCAGACGAACAGCTTGGCCATCGAGGTTTCGACCGACGCGGGTTTCCTTTGATCGAGCAGCCACGCGGCGTGGTAAGTCATCAGCCGGCAGGCCTGCAGCTTGGTCTTGCAGTCGGCCAACATGTGGCGGATCGACTGGAACGCGGACACCGGCTTGCCGAACTGCTTGCGCTCTTGCGCGTAGTCCCATGCATCGTCGAGCGCGGCGGCGGCAACACCGAGCGCCATCGAGGCAACCTCGATTTTTTCCACATCCAGTCCCGGACCGACGATCTTTTGCCAACCGGTGTTCCAGCCCTCTTCGCCCCCCACGATATTTTCCGCCGGCACTTCCACGTCTTCGAAGGTGACGTCGCAAGTCGCCGCACCCTTCATGCCCATGGCGTTCTGCAATTCGATGGTAATTCCCGGCGCGCCGGTGGGGATCAGGACTAGTGACAGGTTCTGGTGGCGCGGCGCGTCGGCGTCGCTTTTGACGACCGTATAGATATAGTCGGCAACGTTGGCCCCCGAACAAAACCGCTTGGCGCCGTTGATCACCACGGTACCGCCATTGCCCGTGCGCCGTGCCGTGGTCCGCACGCTGGCCACGTCGGAACCGGCATCGGGCTCGGTAATGCCATAGGAAAAAAGCAGTTCACCCGCCGCTAGTTTGGGCAACAACGCTTTTTTCTGCTCGGGACTGCCGACCTCGTCGATGTTCATGCCGCCATAACACGCACACATTATGTAGGGCACCGCGACGGCCATCGACCGGCGGCTCAATTCCTCGATGACCATCATGGTGGCGGTAATGTCGCGGCCGGCGCCGCCGAATTCTTCCGGCACCGTCAGCCCGGCAACCCCTAATCCGCAAAGCTTGGCGAAAACGTCGCGCGGAAAGTGGTTGTCCCGGTCCCACGCTTGCGCCAACTCGCGTGGCATCTCGTTTTCGACGAAGCGGCGCATGGTGTCGCGCAGGATGACGATGTGTTCGGCTTCGTGGAACTGGCCCATGGTGTCCTACCGTGCGGCCTAGCGGCCAGTGAATTTTGGCGTTTCCCGGTTCAGGAAAGCCTGGGTGGCGATCTTGTGATCTTGGGTCATTTGCGACATCGCCTCGAAGTTGAAGGCGGTGTCGAGGACCGCGTTGGCAACTTGTTTGAGGCCCAAATTGATCGACGCTTTGGTCCATTTGATGGCGTTGATGGCGCCGCCTGCCAATCGTTCGGCCATGGCGTAGACCACGTCATCGAGCTGATCGGCCGGCACTGCGTGATTGATCAGGCCGATCTCCGCAGCGCGGGCCGCCGACAACAGGTCGCCGGTCATCAGATACTCCTTGGCCCGCGGATAGCCGATCAATTGCGGCCAGATTACCGCGCCGCCGTCGCCGGCGACCAAGCCAACTGAGACATGAGGGTCGCCGATCTTGGCCGTGTCGGCGGCGTAGATGATGTCGCAGAACAGAGCCAGAGTGCAGCCCAAGCCGATGGCGTGGCCCGGCAGGCGCGCGATCACCGGTTGCTCGATATCGAGCAGGCTGTTGATCACCCGCTTGCCCTCCCACACCGTGCGCGCGAAGGCCTTGGGGTCGCCGTACATGGCGTCGAGCCATTCGAGGTCGCCGCCGGCGCTAAATGCTTTGCCAGCGCCGGTAAAGACGACTACGTCGGTCTCTGCGTCACCGGCGACATCGTAAAAGATGCGCGACAGCTCTTCGTGCAACTGTTGGTCGATCGCGTTGAGTTGCTCGGGCCGGTTCATGGTCAATGTCAGAATACGACCGCGGCGCTCGGCCGTGATGGCGTCGTAAGACTCGTACTGCATAAGGCCCTTCCCCCCGTTCGCCGACGTTACCGGTCTTTATGCCGGCAATTCATGCACCTGGTCGAATTCTATCGTGTCAGCTTCAGGGCTCGGCAATCAAGATCTAAGTGGCGTTCACATCGACTTCGGCGCACGCATTTTTAGTTTTAGACCGACTACCTCGTAAATATCGAGGCCGGTCAGCGAGCAGATCTCGAGCATCGGCAAACTTGTCTCCCGCAGCAATACCCGGGCGTGACTATGGGGATCGCGTCTCGAAGCGTTGCGCCGGGGTGGTTGGGCGGATTTGCCCTTGCGGGCGTCGCTATCCAGGCCGCGCTGATAGGCTTCAGCCAGCGCGGCATCGCGCCGCGCCTTGTCGTTCGAAACCCAGTTGTCTATCAAATGGACATAGCGCCCGACGTCACGGACCGGTACATCGCGCGGTCCACGACGAACGATAACCGGTTTGTTGGGCAGCTCCGGTGCCGGTCCACCAGTGGCTGCCTCATCGAGCGTCATGCCATGGCGCGCAGCCAAACGTCCGGCGGCCGCCAAGGCCGCGGAGCGCTCGCCCTTGAAGGGACTCTCGGCGGCAAGCTTCAGCAGATTGTGAAAGCGCGTCCGCTCACCCTCGTTGAACGGGCGCAGTTTGGCTTTCTCATCTGTGGCGTGGACTGCGGTATGAGTCATAACCGCGGAGTATATCACGCTTCGTTGGAGAAGCTCTGCCTAGTCTGTCCTGCGGCGCAATTTTGTATGATGCGGAAAATCGGACAGACCGGCTCACCAATTGCGCAACCGGCAAAAAAACGGCGGGGCCCCCTGCGTTAATAAAGGGCCCCGCCTAACATCATGGAGAAATGGACTAAAGGGATTACTGCGGTCAGACAATGGGGGGATCGATTGCCGTGATCACAGTCCCGCCGGCCTCGGATGAGGTCGACTAGTCATGAAGACCACTATAGTTCGGGTGGAATATCGGTGGAATTTCTTTCAATTCCAATTCGTTAAAAATTTTATAACAATGCCGCGGTTTTACCGGTGAATCGCTGCTCACAAAGCTTTACGCGGCTGTTCGCAACAACGGGAGATAGCAAATGAACAGACTGGAAAAATTGGTCGCCATCGTCAGCGGGGCGGGCGGCGGCATCGGCAGTGCCATTTGCCGCCGTTTTGCGCAAGAAGGGGCGGCGGTCGTTTGTGTCGACATAAACAACGAGACGGTCGAGGCGACCGTTACCGGGCTTACCGACAGCGGCGCCCGGGCAATTGCTGTCGCCGCCGATGTGGCCGAAGAAGCGACGGCGGAGGCGGCAGTGCAAGCCGCGCACGAGCAATTTGGCGGTCTCGACATCCTGGTCAATAACGCTGTGTTCGATATTCCGCTGGCGCCGCTGACCGAAATATCGCTCGACGATTGGCGACGCACGATGGACGTTAATCTCAACGGCGCCTTCTTAATGTCGAAACATGCGATACCGGCGATGGTCGAACGCGGCGGCGGTAGCATTATCCATATCGCCTCACAACTCGGCCGCACGGCGCGGCCCGGCCGGCCGTGGTACTGCGCCCAAAAGGCGGCGCTGATAAACCTCGCCCGGGCGATGGCGCTCGACCATGCCGAGCAAAATATCCGCGTCAACAGCCTGTCGCCGGGACCGGTGGAAACTGGCCGTTACCTAGCCACTTTCCCCTCGTCCGCCGAGGCGCAGGCGACCTCCAACACGTTGCTCGACCGCCTCGGTAGACCCGACGAGATCGCCGCCGGCGCAGCGTTTCTGGCGAGCGACGATGCCTCGTTTATGACCGGCAGCGATCTATTGATCGACGGCGGCTACACGGTCCCCTGACCTTCATGTGGAACTGCACCAACCCGCAAACGATCTTTACGTTTGCGAAATAAATTCGGGCTTGGAATTAGTTACATATGTAACTAATATCAAAATTCGAACCGGGAACCCCAGCGAGGGCGAGATGGATACCGTCAACACCACCGAGCTCGAGTACCAATCGGGCTTCGGCAACAGGTTCGCCAGCGAGGCGCTGCCGAATACCCTGCCCCGCGGCCAGAACTCGCCGCAA
>JAPUHN010000359.1 GCA_027297685.1 Alphaproteobacteria bacterium
GTGCAGGCGAATATTTCGCGCAACCGCCGCCGTGGCACCTTGCGCGGGGTGCGCTGGAACGACCCGGCCTTCACGATCGCTTGGCCCTTTGCGCCCGAGACAATGTCCGATAAAGACGCGACCTATCTTGATTTTGACCCGCAAACTATGAAAGCAAGTAAATCATGACAGCCGCCAACCTAAAACGGGCTTTGGTCACTGGGTCGACCGGCTTCATCGGCTCGCGCCTGACCCAGTGCCTGGTCGCCGAGGGTAGGGAGGTTGCCGTTGTCGCCAGACCCGATTCGCCGCTCGATCAACTCGGCGATGCCGCAGGCCAGGTTGAGTTGCTGCGCCATGATGGCACCACCAGCCAATTGAGCGGGTTCGTCGAGGCTTTTTCGCCCGAGATCGTATTTCATCTAGCAGCGAATTTTATCGGCGTTCACACCAGCGAAGACGTTGCGCCGCTGGTCGCCGACAATGTCGCTTTTACCGCGCAGGTGTGTCAGGCAATGGTCGCCGCCGAGACCCGCTGCCTGGTCGCGGCGGGCACCGTTTGGCAGCACGCGAATAGTCCGCCGGGCGACCCAGTCCCGACGCCCAACTCGCTCTACGCGGCCACCAAACAAGCCGCCGAAGACATTATCGCCTACTATGCCCAAACCGGTGCACTGTCATCGATTGCGTTGAAGATTTACGATTCCTACGGCCCCGGCGACCCTCGACCGAAGTTTCTGACGGCGCTGGATTCCGCAGCCGCGGCAGGTAATACCCTCAACGCTACTTCGGGCAAACAACAAATGCACTTGGTGCACGTCGACGACATCGTCGCGGCCTTCCGCCATGCCGGCGCGATGTTGGCGTCAAATGAGGCAAACGGGCACCACAGCTACACCCTGCCGTCGGGCAAGCCGGTAACGCTGAAATCCATCGTCTCCACATGGCAAAAAGCGACAGGGCGTTCCGTCGACGTCGCCTGGGGCACCCGTCCCGACCGTCCCGGCGAGATTTTGGTGCCCTGGGAAGGCGTGCGATTACCCGGCTGGGAGCCAAAAATCTCTTTGGAAACAGGCTTTAAGGCGTTTTCGGACGCGTAAATTTTTTCTTTAGTCCTGCCCGCCATAATTTGATTCGGGACACAAATGCGTGCGCGACGCCGACCCTTCGAGGTTGCTATGTTCGCGCGTATGCAGAATGCAGGAAACTAAGGCTCCGACCGGTAACGGTAATGTCCGTACCGGCGGCACTCCAAGGTAAAGCACGTGAACCGTCGATTGTTATCATTTGCCATCAAATTCGCCGTCTCGGCAATTTTGCTGTGGTTGCTTGCGCGGGGCATAGACATTGACGCAGTGGGGCAGCAAATGGCCGGCGCCGATCCGCTGTGGCTGCTCATCGCTCTGCTCCTCGCAGCTGCGGTGTTACCCATGGCCGCGATCCGCTGGCGGCTGGTGACCCGGGCGATACGCGAGCCGGTGTCAACACGCGAGGCGCTGTCGATCACCGCTATCGGCTGGTTTTTCAATCAGACGCTACCCTCGACAATCGGTGGCGATGCCGTTCGCGTCGTTCTTGCCTACCGAACAGGCATCAGTAAAGCCGGCGCCATACACGGCATCGTTCTCGACCGTCTCATGGGATTGTTCGTGGTGCTCGCCCTGGCAACAATCTTTCTGCCGCCACTTCTCTCTGGACTGAGCGCCGATTTCCAGAAATGGTTTCTGGTCGTCTTCATCGGCTTAGGATTCGCCGGCTATGCCGTATTATTTCTGGTATCCGGCAGCTTCGCCGAGCGGCTCGACAACATCCGCCTGGGACGGTTGGTGCGCGCCCTTTCGCGCGATGCGCGCACGACCCTGCTGTCGCTCTCGCCCGGTGGGGTCATCCTAGTTATCTCTGTGGTCCTGCAATTCGTTCAGATCGCCTCGGTCCACGCCATCGCCGTCGCCGTTGGTGTCGACGTAGGCTTTACGGCCATTATGATCGCGTTGCCTGCCGTGCTGCTGATCAGCAGCCTGCCGATATCGCTGGCCGGCTGGGGTGTTCGCGAGCAGTCGATGGTATTGGCCCTAGGTGCGATGGGCGTGGCCGCAACCGACGCCCTCGCCGTTTCGGTTCTGATGGGCCTAAGCTGGATCGTCATCGGCCTACCCGGTGCGCTGGTATGGCTGGGCCACCGACGGCAAGGACAAACCCTCGACCAAGCCGTCGAAACCGGTTCCGATTTAGCCGATTAAACTTATACCAAATCTCGTTCACACGAACACCTTTCATGGGGACGGATTAGCGAGACTTGGTATTTGGCGCCAACGCCAGCACAAAAATATCTGTGAAGCGACATTCGCCGCGCCTTTGCGCGACGGTTCGCTCCACAGCCTACCAGACCGACCAGCCGGCATCGACGAGGATGGTCTCGCCATGGACCATTTTGGAATCGTCGGTGGCCAGGAACACCGCGGCCCCCGTCATATCCTCAGGCTCCATGAAAGCGATGCCGGTCGGGGTCAACGTCTCCATCAGCTTTACATATTCTTCGTTGCCAGGGCCGCGCACATGGGCGTTAAGCGGGGTCGCCACGTTGCCCGGTGCGATCGAGTTGACGTTGATGTTCTCTTTGCCCAATTCGGCGGCGAGCGCGCGGGTCATGTTGACGACGCCGCCCTTCGACGCGCAATAGCCGGGGCAGTTCGGAAACGCGCCGGTTCCAGCGATCGAGGAGATACTGATAACCTTGCCGCCGCCATTCTCGCGGAAATGCGGCAACAACGTCTTGACCATGAAGAAATAGCCTCTGAGGTTCAGGTCAAGCTGCTCGTCCCAAATTTCCTCGGTCGTCTCCATCACAGGCACGGTGCGGAACACACCTGCATTGTTGACGACGATGTCGATGCGGCCGAACTCGTCGATCACCGACTGCGCCAACCGCTCGATTTCCGGCACTTTCGAAACATCCGCCTTGAATGCCTTGGCAGTGCCGCCGGCATCGGTAATCGCCTGAACCACGCCGTTCGCAGCGTCGTCGTTGCTCTTGTAATTGATCGCCACTTTGGCGCCTTCGACGGCAAACCGTTTAGCGATCGCCTCGCCGATACCGACCGATGACCCCGTGACCAGGGCAATCTTATCCTGCATTCTCATACTCGCCTCCCATATGTGAACCTTGTTCCTTGTGGCACTCAGCCACCACGCAACGCAGCAGTTTTGTCGTGGTCGATTTCACCGACCTCGGTTATTGCGACGGCGTAGACGTCGGCGGCGCGCTCGCGGCTGACGATGCCTTCGCGCACATCGTGGCGCACCCGCTCCGGGTCACGGGTGCGTGGATCGCCATAACCGCCGCCGCCCTGGGCGATCGAGACCAGGGTTTCACCGTCTTCGATCCACACGATCGAACACTGGTCGAGAACCTCTAGCTCCTTATTGCGCGTGCGCTTGAGCTGTTCGGACGGCTGCGACGCATGGCCGGCGCGCGCGCCCTGGGGCACATGGATTTTCCCATCGGCGACAAATCCCGCCTCCATGCGGCAGTCAACCGGCCCGAATTCGACCTCGATGGCCGGCGCACCTCGGTAGCGGCCGGCGCCCTCGCTGTCGGGGATGAGCCGGCGCGTGTGGACGTGGATCGGCGTGTACACCTCGTCGAGCTCGACGCTGTCGATAAAGCACATGCCGCCATTGCCAACATGGAGCATGGTCAGCCAGGCGTCCTGGTGCGGCGCCCCGGCGCCCGCCGTGTGGCCGAGGAACAGCTGGTTGACATAGGGCTTACCGGTACGTGGATCGACGCCGGAAACGACCGATGTCGAGGGCGGGCAGAAACAGCCGACTTCGCCCATCCCGAATCCGTCGCCCAGTTCAGCCATCGCGCGTTGGGTCGCCGAGACGATGCGGTCGGCGAGGTTGGTCGTCGACGCCGAGCAGCTGATCGGATGGCGCGGAATGCCGACCACGCCGCCGTCCTTCAGATGCAGGGTCACCCGGCGCAGCGATCCGGCATTTTTCGGCACCGTGTGATCGATCGAGTTGAAGATGCCGATATAGGCGGCGGTGCGGGTACACGCTTCCGACACGTTGAGGCCGCAATTCATCTGATCCGCATTGTCGCGCAGGTCGACTTCAATGATCGCCGCCTCACGGTCGACCGTTACCGTCGAAGTCACGGTGATGCCGTCGGGCGGTGTGCCGGGAATTGCATCGTGGGTCGATTGCGCCGTCGCGGTGCCGGCGGGAACCTCGCGCACCGCATCGATCATGCGCTTTTCGGAGTATTCGAACCACCGGCCGGTGAAGGTGTGCAAGGTCTCCCAGCCGACTTCGCGGCCCAGCGCCAGCAATTCGCGCTCGCCGATCAACGCCGAACCCAGCATCGCCAGGAAATCGCCGTACCACTGCTCGGGCACGCGAATCCGCATCTGGCACATACGGATGATGTCGTCGACGGTCTGGTAGTCCTTCATCACCTGCACGGCGGGGAAAATGAGTGCGCCTTCCTCGTACACATCGCGCGCGGTGCCGTGGTAGGTGGTTGGGATCGAGTTGCCGATATCGGCTTGGTGGGCCTTCGCCAGCAAGGTGAAATGGTGCGTCCCGTCATCGTCGATCACCGGCATGATGATGGTGTGGTCGGCCGGATGCGAACAGCCGTGATAGGGCGAGTTATGCAAAAATGCATCGCCCTTCTTCAGCTCCGGGTGAAATTCAACCATCGAGGCCGCCATGATGTCGGGACCCGACAGCACATGGATCGGCAGGCTCTCGGCCACCGCCAATAACTGGTGGTCGGCGGTGAGGATGCAGCAGGAGAAATCTTTCGCCCGGTTGAGAACGCCCGAGCGGCCGGTGCGCAGCAAGGTATTT
>JAPUHN010000036.1 GCA_027297685.1 Alphaproteobacteria bacterium
CACGATCTCCGCCGTTGTGATCGCGTCTGCTGGGTGTCGGTGCCAATCCGCGAAATACTTGTTGAGGATGCGCCGATCTTCTTTCCAGGACCGTTTCTTCGCTTTTGCGTGGTTATTGATGTAGTGGGTCACCAGAACGCCGAAGGGCAGGCGGGGTCCATTGTCTTGGGCTGTCTTACCCGCCGCCAATGAGCGCCTGAAGGCAAAGCCAAGCTCCCTCGCGTCGGCCAGCGACACCTCAGGATAACGGGCGGTAATGCTCCCTTCGGTTTCCAGCATCTTGCGGCGTTGGCGCGTGCCCCCGAAGCCGTCCGGCATGATGTACTTGATGAAGAAAGTCTGGGCGCCGGTGTGCGAGGTGCGGACGCCAAACCCACGTGGCGACGAGCGATCTGTATCGTAATAGTCAACCTGGCCCCGCTTCGGGCGCTTGAGCGATTTTAGCGTTCGATCTGTCAGTTTGGATTGCGGCATCCTAGTTCCCTCAAGGTACGATTAGGTACACAAAAGGTACATGGGCATCAGGACAGCATGAAACAAGCTGAAATGCTCTAGAACGTAGAATGCTTGATTGTCGGGAGTTTCAGAGGGGTTTTGGGACGGTATGAAACCGGATGGAAACCGTTTTCAGATGATTACAAATCAGTCGCTCTGCCAACTGAGCTAAGCCGGCTGCACGCAGCAATGGCGATTAGGCGACGGCAATAGACGGGAAAAATGACGGCGTCAACGAAAGTCACATTCGATCGTAATTTCAATGAACATTGATTATAGGAGGCAAGCAAAGAGCGATCGGTCTGTTTCGGTGGTGTCGACGCGGCGATCAGTGATCGGTTAAGCTGGATTTGTCTTGGCTTCAAGGAGGCAAACCATGGTTTTTACGATCCGAACATTTCGAGTATCGATTACCGCTGTGGCCGTTGGCGCGCTCATCTCGTTGAGCAGCGGTGCGGCATTCGCGCAGTCGAGCACCTACTCGAGCAATTATCGAAACCCCGATAGCACGCCGGCGCAAACGGGGACGAGCCAGGTTCAAGGCCTGGTCGACGAACTCAATAAACTTGTCGATTCAGCCTCCGCGGCACGGGCCGCCGACCCGAACTTTTTACGCGATCTTCGCGATCTGGCGCGGCGGTTTGATTGGCCGTGGCGCAAGCGGGTCCTGTTCGACGATTTTTCCGACGGCAACGTAACCGCAAACCCGGTGTGGACGGTCGGTGGCGCGCCGGTGAACGTCGACAGGTTCGACGGCCTGCGTACCCGCGTTTCGATGGAGGCGCCACAGGCGACGACGCAAACCCGACAGTCCACCGACTCCGGCGATATTGCGGTTCAGATTCTCGGTCAATTGCTCAGGCAGAGCAGCCGCAGCAACGAACCCGAACAACAAACGCCCGCCCCCAAACGCCACGAGGAATCTATTCTGGCGACATCGGTGGGCATCGCCAATCAATTCGCGTTGCAGGCAGACATCGTTTTTGCCGATGCCGTGAACGGCTATATCGAACTTGGCGTATTCCAGGGGACCAATGGTTTGGGCTATCGAATTGGCATTCGACCCGGTGCGCGTAACGCTTCGGTCGAGATGTTGCGGGTTGGCTCTCGCGGCAGCAGCGTTGTCGATAGTGCTCAAATAGCGGCCGCGACGTGGGCCCCGCAACAGGCCGCGCAGCCCAAAACCGTGTTGTTCACGCGCGACGATGCGGGGGATATGAGCGTTTCGATCAATGGTACGGTCGTATTGACCGCCAATGATCGCGGGTTTCGCGACGGCTTCGACGGGTTTATCGTTCGCAACGGCGGCGGAGACTACGTCGTAAAGTCGATATCCGGCTATTCGAAATAGGCGATTGAGCCGGCGTTGAATGTGGCCAAATCGTCGCGTGATGCGCGAGATTAAATCTTTGGCAGGCTGAACGTAAATTTCAGTCCGGCTCGGCATAGTAGCTGCAAGTTAACTTGCGGCAGGCCGTGCGGTTGAGTTTGAGCGTTGCGATGGGCCACGGCGCCATTGCGCGCACAAATGACTGTCGGCGTCTGAATATTCCCCGCGATGACGGTGGCAGCTGTCTCCTTCTCGCCGACGATTTGAACGACGGGTGGGACCATGCGAAGGCCCTGTTCAGCCGAGACCAGTCCGGCGGCTGCGTCTGCGAAGACCCAACTTATGGCAATGACTGGCAGCATTATGGCAATAATCGTATCCGATCGGACGGTCATCTGAGCTTCCCCTAACGAATAGTCGACAAGGGCGATGATCGGGCGAAAAGGTTAACGGTTGGTTAACCTTAACAGGTCAATGCCACCAATGTTTTTCTGCCGTAGTAAAGCTCGGGAGTTGCATGTTTCATCCTATGGGTCGATCTCGTATTGGGTAATTTCGTACAAGGCGATCGCGGCGGCGTTGGACACGTTCAAACTGGCCAACGGTCCAGAGTATGGAATACGCGCCAGCCCATCACAGTTGTCGCGGGTCAATCGCCGTAAGCCACCGCCCTCGGCGCCGAGCACCAAAGCGGTAGGGCCCGACACTTTGGCCTCCTGAACGGACTGTGATGCCTCGCTGTCGAGCCCGATACACCACACCCCGGCGCGCTTCAGGGCGTCGAGCGCGCGTGCCAGATTTGTCACACGCACAATCGGGCACTGTTCGAGCCCGCCCGAAGCCGCCTTTGCCAGAACGCCTGTGACCGGTGGTGTGTGCCGATCCTGGACGACGACCGCGCTAGCTTGAAAAGCGGCAGCGGTGCGGACGATGGCGCCGATATTGTGGGGGTCGGTAACCTGGTCCAGCACGACGATGGGTGAGCGCGGCTGGCTGTCTATCCGCTCGCAGATTTCCTCCAGCGCCACCGGCGCCAACGGCGCGGCCAACACCGCGATGCCCTGGTGTACGGCGCCGTCTGGTAACATCGCCTCGAGAATGTCGCGGGATACCGTTTCAGTAATATTTTGCGGCCTGGCCGCTACGGTGACAGCAATACGGTTCGCCAACGCCACTTCGCAGGTAATTATTCGCGAACACTGGCGCGCCGGATTGGCCAATACGGCCAAGGTCGTGTGAATGCCATACAGCCACGTAGGCGAATCGGGCGGGCGTGATTTTGCGCCCTTGCGTTTGGTGTGACGGGGCGACGGGCTCTTGTGGCGAGGCATGACGGACCCTACTATTATAGTGACATTGGCGGCACAAGCCGCCGATATATGCCTTCGAGGGCCGGCAATTACAAAAATGTGTACTCTTTACACCGGTTTACGCTGATTAGCGGTTGACAGTCGTAAAGAAATCCAGATATTTCGCGGCTCAGCCGTCGCCTCAGGCGTTCGGCGCGTTTGCTGCTGGTCAAAAGCGTCCGGCGAACGGAGGGGTGCCTGAGTGGTTAAAAGGGGCGGACTGTAAATCCGTTGGCTATGCCTACGTTGGTTCGAATCCAACCCTCTCCACCATTCCCTCTCCCGGCGTCGGTGGTGTTGAACGAAATTAGTTAATGTGCCTGTGGCGAAGTAGCGCTATCACCGGAAAGCGTATATGCGGGCGAAAATGGAGTATCGGGCGGCAAATCTGCACAATCGAACAGCACGTCATTGCGGGTGTAGCTCAATGGTAGAGCAGAAGCCTTCCAAGCTTATGACGGGGGTTCGATTCCCCTCACCCGCTCCAGATTTAGGGCCGGGCTGCAGGTAGGTGGGGCCGAACGGAGACGAAACCAAACGGCTGGCCCTGCCAGCCATAACAGACGCAACGTACGGAATAGGCGATGTCGAAGGAAAAATTTGAGCGCACGAAGCCGCATTGCAACATTGGCACGATTGGCCATGTTGACCACGGCAAGACGACGCTGACGGCGGCGATAACGAAGGTATTGGCGGAGACGGGGGGTGCGCAATTTACGCCGTT
>JAPUHN010000360.1 GCA_027297685.1 Alphaproteobacteria bacterium
GAGGGCGTCGTCTATCGCCAGGGCAGGCGGGTTATTACGGCCTACGCGGCGCGCGAAGTGCTGCTCGCTGCCGGCGTCGTCAACTCGCCACAGATCCTCATGCTATCGGGTGTTGGAGATGCTGATCACCTAGGCGACCACGGTATTGCGCCGGTGGTCGATTTGCCCGAAGTCGGCCGCAACCTGCAGGATCATTCGAACATTCACACTGTCCACGCCGCCACCATCAAAACCCTGACCGACGATTTAACCCGGTTCGAACGCAGCGCGTTTGCGGTGGCTCGTGCTGTGCTATTTCGCTCTGGCCCGGCGGCCGGTTTTCCCCTTGAAGGCGGTGCTTTTATCCGCACCGCGCCCGAGCTTGAGATGCCCGACGTTCAATTCCATTTTAGCGCCGGCAATTTGATGTCGCTGATCCGCCAGCCTTTTTCACCGCCGACCACCGACCACACGCGGCCCGATGCCTTCATGTGCCACGCCTGCGTGTTGCGGCCGGAAAGCCGTGGCGCGATTACCCTGCGCTCGGCCGATCCGGCGGCAGCCGCGGTGATCCAGCCGAATTATCTGTCGACCGAACGCGACCGCGCGACCCTGCGCGAGGCGTTCAAGGCGATGCGATACGTGATGACCCGGCCAGCGCTGGCGCGCCTCAGCACGGGCGAAATCTGGCCCGGACCCGGCGAGGCCAGTGATGGCGAGATCGATGCCTTCGTGCGCAGCGCCGCTAGTACCGTCTACCACCCGGCCGGCAGCTGCCGAATGGGTGCCGACGAGCGCGCAGTGGTCGACGAGAGCTTGAAAGTACGCGGGATTGAAGGTCTGCGCGTGGTCGACGCCTCGGTCATGCCGACCCTTATCGGCGGCAATACCAACGCGCCGACGGTGATGATTGCAGAAAAGGCTTCTGACATGATCCTAGGACGCGCCCCGTTGCCGCCGGAGCACATCGCTTAGCGCGCCGACACCCGAAGCGCAGTGGTTATTTCTCGGCCATGATCATCACGTTGGCGAGGCGGCCCTCGGCGAGGCTACGTCCCGAATTAGCCACGCGCTCGCCCAGGTCGTCTCCGGCAATTAGGCGGATGCCGAGTTTGCCGTGGCGGGCCCGTTCGGATTGCGACTGTGCTGCCGCAACGACGTCGGCGCTGGTATCGCGCCACTCGAGGATGCGAAGCCCGGCGGCCTCCAGCGCAACGCGCATGTCCTCCTGGGGCACGAGAAAGCTTATTTCCGGCTGACGCGCCCAGGGCAAAGGGAAATGGGGTGGCCCGGCAGTGCCGGCGGCCATCTCGGTCGACGTGAAACGACCGCCGGAATTCAAAACCCGGGCGATCTCGCGATAAAAGGAGGCCTTGTCTTCGATGTTCATGGTCACGTTCTGGCACCACACCATGTCGAATCTGGCGTCGGCAAACGGCAGGTCGAGCGCGTTGGCCTGGCGAAAATCGACTAAATGCTCGAGGCGGCAGCGTTCGGTCAGCATCTGGGCGACGGCGACGAACTCCGCCGTCAGGTCGATGCCGGAGACTCGGCAGCCATAGGTCGAAGCCAGGAAGCGCGCCGGGCCGCCGACGCCGCAGCCGACATCGAGCACATGCATATCCGCGTTCGGTGCGGCCAACGCCGCGTGCTCGCGGGTCGCCACAATCCCGCGGGTGTGGAACTGATCGATCGGCGCCAGGATCTCGGGCGTCAGCGCATCGATATCGATGCCTTCTTCCTGCAATGCCGCGAGAATCCTCTCGCCGATGCCGGCCTCGCCATAGTGCGATGAAACTTTATCGAAGGCGTCCGTCATCTCGCTACTCTTCTCATATCGCGCCACCATTTGCCTGGCGGGCTTCGTAGGCCCTTAGGTGGGCGTAGGCGGCGGTCAGCAGGGTGCTGTCGATCTCAAGCTCGCGGGTACGTTGCAGCATCAGCCCGACGATCTGCTCGCCCTCGGTACGGTTGCCCGCCTCAATGTCACGCAACATCGAGGTGGCGTAGGGTGCCTGGCGGTCGGCAAACAGAGTGCGATAGGACTCCATGAATTCGTCGCTCGGCGGGTAACCGCTGGCTCGCGCCACCTCGGCCGAAGTCTCAAGCATCTGCTGGAAAAGCGCCGCACCCTCTTCGGTGGACACGATCTGGCCGACATTGGCGCGCATCAAGCAGGTCATGCTGGCGGCGGTGGCGAGGTGGACGAATTTCTCCCACATCTCCTGCATCACATTTTCCAGCGCGATTGCCTCGAGCCCAACAGCGCCGTCGAACGCCGCCTTTGCCGCCAACACACGTTCGCTCAGCCCGCCCGCTTGTTCGCCAAGGCGCAACCAATGCCAGTCGTTCATGTGCTTGATGGTGCCATCGGCAAGGCGCGAGGCCGAGAGCTTGACCGTCCCACCCAGCACTCGCTCCTGCCCGAAGGCCGAATTGAGGGCGGCGATGTGACCGAGCCCGTTGAGGATCGGCAGTACCGCGCCATCTTTCGCCAGACCGGGTGCTATGGCCTCGATGGCGCTGTCCAAGTCGTAGGCCTTGCAAGTCAGAATCACCAAGTCATAGTCGGGCTCCAACTCGTCGGCGCCGACCGTTGTCACCGGGCAATCCAGGTCGCCAAAGACGGAGCGCAGGTGCAATCCTTCGCGGACAAGTTGGGCGCGCCGCGCGGCGCGCACCAGAAAGGTGGTATCGGCGCCGGCTTCGGTTAGCCGTCCGCCAAGATAGCCGCCGATGGCGCCTGCGCCCAGAATGAGTATTTTCATGGTCCTGTTCTTTAACCCCGCCTATCCTAGTGGGCGCCAATATCCACGTCCTTCAGGGTGGTAACTTAACGCCGTTTGACGCCTGCGTCAGGGGGCGGTCAACACCTGCGAGCAAGCGAATTTTGTGAGGTTCGAGCAATGAAGATCAGCGCCATCGAATTAGAGCGGCTCGCCATCCCATTGCGCAAACCGATCCGCACCTCGGTCCATGACTTCACGTATATCCATACCGTACTCGTGCGTCTGCGCACCGACGCCGGGCTGACCGGTATGGGCTGGTGCTTCGCCTTCGAAGCGTCGAAGGCGGCGGCATTGGCGGCGCTGGTCGAAGATTTGGCAACAATTTACCAGGGCCGGGATCCGCGCGCGGTGCGGGCGAACTTTGCCGCCGCATGGCGCGACTTGAATTTCCTCGGTCATGCCGGCGCGGCGATGATGGCGCTATCGTCGCTCGACACGGCGTGCTGGGATTTGGCCGCGCAGGCCGCCGAGCTACCGCTTTATCGCTATCTTGGTGGCGATAGTGCGCGCGTCACGGCCTATGCGTCGTCGGGTCTGTGGCTGAATTATTCCGTCGACGAGGTGATCGCCGAGGCCGAAGCGTTTTACGCTCAGGGCCACCGGGCGATGAAGATGCGCATCGGCCGGCCCGATTTCATGACCGATATCGATCGTGTAAGCCTGGTCCGCGAGGCGATGGGGAGCGACATCGAGTTACTTGTCGACGTTAATCAGGCGTGGCCGGAATCGGTGGCGATCCGCGCCGGCCGGCTGCTCGAAGCCCTCGATATCTTCTGGTTGGAAGAGCCGGTGTATTATGCCGACCTCGATGGTTGCGCGCGGGTCACAGCGGCCCTCGACATGCGGGTGGCAACCGGCGAGACATCCTACGGCTCGGCTTCCGTGAAGCAGCACCTGGACGCGCGGGCCGCCGACGTGTTGATGCCTGACCTGCAGCGTATGGGTGGAATTACCGAGTACCTCAATGCCGCCACCCTGTGCGCTGCCTACAACCAGCCCGTCTCCTCGCATCTTTTCACTGAGGCCTCGGCTCATGTACTCGCCGCTCAACCCCACGCACTGATGCTCGAGCACATGGAGTGGTGGGAAGAGTTGTTCGAAAATCCGCTTGCCGTGGAAGAGGGGCAGGTGGTGATGTCCGATAGGCCCGGCCTGGGTTTGACCCTATCGGTAAAGGCTCTGACCCAGTTTGCGGCCTGAGATCGGCGCTCGACTCGACTCATTTTGAGAATGATAATAGAGTCCAAATCAACAAAGGGTGACAATCCCTGTTGCCCACAAAATCTGGGTGCCGGTGTTCCGGCTTAGCAACCCAGGTACCCTGGAGTGTGCAAAAACTGATATTTATGAGTTCGCGTTAACCCACCGCGGTAATCCACCGCGATAATCCACCGCATTGACCCCGCCTTAACCCGCCCTGTCGAGCTGTTTGCTGCAGCTTTCCTCGAGCGTTAACTAAGTTGGATAGAGTAGTTAAGTAAAAAATTTGAATTTTATTAACCATAAAAATAATTGTGAAAAATTTAAATAAAATTGTATGATTAACTATAAGATTAAATGGATTTTAAATCAATGTTTTGGTATATTTTAATTAATTATTGCAGAAAAAAGTAGGTTAGGGGTCATGAATATTAAAACATTGTTTGCAGTGCCCGCTGTTGTCGCCTTGACAATATCGGCCATTGGTACCGCCCCCCAGACGCGCGCGGCGGGCGTAACAACGGCGATAAAAACGATCGTTCCCACCGATTTGCCAACCACCTGGAAGGTATTGCTCCGAGAGCTCGACGCTGGCGACTTTACGATCAACGCGACGATCAGAGAACGTTCGACGATCAGAGTATTACTGCAGTCGAAGGCCCCCTCCAAATGGGTCGACTGCGGCAGCGTATCGGTAGTCTCGAAGCACAAGATATTTGGCGATCGTAGCTATAATTTCCTCGCCGCCAACTCGGTCCGCTATCTTGTCGCCGATGAGGAGGTCGATGAACTTATCGACGTCGAGCGGCGAACGACCTTGAACGCCTTGGCCAGCGTCAAACTTAGCCCCATGAGAGGCGGCACCCTGGTGTCCGTGGACGCTCAATATGTGATGCGGTTCAGGACCCGCGAATTCGGCAGGAACATTACGCCGCGCTCGCTCGACGAAACCGTGGATTTCGGTAGTGATGGTCAGGCCAGCATTACAGAGGAAATCCGCCAAGGGGCGACGATGAAGTTGGCCACTATAGACTGCCGGCCCACCGGAGCGCTTGAACGGCAGATCGTCGCGGTTCTAGGGGTGCCCAGCAGCTAGAGCCTTTTCCGGTCG
Source organism: Alphaproteobacteria bacterium (assembly GCA_027297685.1). Lineage (GTDB taxonomy): Bacteria > Pseudomonadota > Alphaproteobacteria > UBA6615 > UBA6615 > JAPUHN01. Next base: position 5,080 of record JAPUHN010000360.1, read on the forward strand.
CGGGCCGTCCATGTTCCGCCCCACAACACCTGTTATAATATCTC
>JAPUHN010000361.1 GCA_027297685.1 Alphaproteobacteria bacterium
AAGCGCAAACAGCAGGATCACCGGCAGCAACAGCTTCACCACGACCCGCAGAATGATCGTATCGCGCATCATGGCGGCGACCCTTTTTCGCGATCGCCAACCAGCCGCCGGCGGCGGCGCACCGAAGTGAGCAGGATCAACACGCCAATACCACCTGTGAAAATAACTACCGTTTCGCCCAGCGTGTCATAGCCGCGATAGCTGGCAAGCACCGCGGTGACAACATTTGGCGAGCCGGTCTCACGTTCGGAATTCTCGAGATAGTATGGCGCGACGTGTAGGTTCTGCGGGTTGTCGGCTTGCCCGAACGGTGGCAGCGCGACCGTGCCATAGATCAACGCGCCACCGGTGAGCACGCAAACAATCAACGGGACGACCGGGCTATGGCGCAACGGAGCCTCGCGCGTCTTGACCAAACCCAACACGGCCAACAGTAGGACGGTGGACATGCCGGCGCCGACCGCCGCTTCGGTCATCGCCACGTCGACCGCGTCGAGCGCAACCATGACCGTCGCCATCAGAAAACTGTAGATGCCGCCGAGCATTACCACCACAAACAGGTTGCGGGCGCGGATTACACCGAAGACGGCAACCACCATCAACAGCAGCAATACGGTGTCGGTCAGGAGTTCGATGACTCGTCCTCCCCTGCTCCTGCCTCTGCCCCAGCAATGTGGCCACCGGTCTCGTCGTGGGCGAGCTTGGGCCGGATACCGGCATGAAGCGCTGCTTGGGCCAGGGCGTGGGTCGCCACCGGGCTGGTGAGCAGAATCAGCCCCATGATGATGATCAATTTAGCTGATACCTGGGTAAGGCCGGCCTGAAGCACCAGCCCGGTAATGATAAAGCCCGCGCCCAGCGTATCGGTAACCGAGGCGCCGTGGAGCCGGGCGAACACATCGGGCATGCGGATTAGTCCGATCATGCCGATGACGCAGAACGCGCCGCCCGCGACGAGAAAAATCCAGCTCAAAATGTCGACGATAACCGCCATCGCTCAATATTCACTGGGGTGAAAATAGCGCAGCACGGCGATGGTGCCGATGAGGTTCAACAGGGTGTAAAGGATGGCGATGTCGAGGAACTCGGGACGGCCGGCGACGAAACCAATCAACGCAAGCGTTAATACCGCCAGAGTACCGGTCGAGTTGGCCGCCAACACGCGGTCGAACATGGTCGGGCCCAGGATCGCCCGCACCATTGCCAATCCCAAGCTGACCAGAACGGCAACCAAGGCCGCGGCAAACATCATGCCGGCGCCCCGCCTTCAAATCGGGTAACCTTACGATCCATATCGCCGCCCGCCAGATCCATTGCGCCATCGCGGGTGATCGCGTGAACCGTGATCTCGTCGTCCTCGACCTCGACCGACACCGTTCCCGGCGTCAGCGTGATCGAATTGGCGTAAGTGACGACGCCAACCACCGTTTTCTGGCTTGCTTTGACATTTATGAGGGTCGGGCTAATCGGCAACGACGGCGACAGAATAATGCGCGAGACGTCGAGCCCCGATTTAATGATCTGCCAAATCAGCCAGGGCCAGTACCAGGTAGCGCGAACGAGTAGATAGATCGGATGGCCTTCGCGGTCGATCACCGCCATGCGGCTCGCCAGCGCAACCACGGCAACCGACGATACGGCACCGATGATCATCAGCGTTGGCGTAAAGTGCCCCGATAGCACGAGCCAAAATGCGTAAGTAACGGCGACTGCACTGGCGAAATAAAGCACCGGGCTAACCTCACCCCCGAATTCTCCATCAGAGGGCTCCGGTATCGCTCCGACTTAGCGCCCGGCGTACTGCCCTCCCCCCAATCTGCTGCCGGCATGCCGATTTTCTTTGTTGTGACCGACACCGGCTGCTGGAGCGGCATACTAGCGACAATATATTAGGGTGCAAGTGAAGGCCGCACCATTGCGCCGATGTCCAACCATTGTTCGATGGACTCCCGCCGGATACACCGATACCCTCATCCCCAATCACAACCATTTATCGTTAATGGGTCGCAATGCGTGCGATCAAATAAGGGAGGAGAACATGTCAAACAGGTTAAAACTGTCGATAGCGGCGGTCGCGGTGTCCGCGATGGCCTATGGCGCCATGGCGCCGGCCCAGGCCAAAGTCGAGGGCGATACCATTACGTTCGGCGTCGCGGTTTCGTTGACCGGGCGTTATGCCGTCAATGGCAAACACACCAAAAACGGCTACGATTTGGCGGTCAAGTTGATCAATGAAAAAGGCGGTGTCACCGTCGGCGGCAAGAAGTACAAGCTGGCGGTCAAGTATTACGACGACGAATCGACCGCCGCACGCGCCACCCAGTTGGCCGAACGGCTGATCCAGCAGGACAAGATCAAGTTCGTCCTCGGACCTTACAGCTCCGGCATGACCAAGGCGGTTGCACCTGTCATGGAGAAATACAAGATCCCGATGGTCGAGGGCAACGGCGCGTCACGTTCAATTTTCAACCAGGGCTTTCGCTATACCTTCGCCGTCCTGTCGACGTCCGAACAGTACCTGAAGTCGGCCGTCGATCTGGCCGCCGAAGTGGCCAAGAAAGAGGGTCGGGACCTGTCGTCGGTGAGAATCGCCATCGGCGTGCGCAATGACCCCTTCTCTCTCGATATCGGCGCCGGCGTCCGCGAGGACGCGGCCCGTTATGGCATGAAGGTCGTCATCGACGAGAAGTTTCCCAAGGACGTGACGGACATGACGTCTTTCCTGACCAAGGTCAAGGCGTTGAAGCCGGATGTCCTCGTGGTGTCCGCGCACACCGTTGGCGGCGCCGTGTTCGTCCGCCAGATGAACGAGCAGAAGGTCAGCGCGCCTATGGTGGCGATGACCCATTGCGAATCGGCGAAGGTTACCGACACGAAGATCTTCGGCAATGCCAGCGAAGGCATCCTTTGCGCCGGCCAGTGGGCGCCGGAGCTAGCCTATAAGGACAACATTTTCGGCACGGCGATGGACTATACCAATACCTTCGAGAAGACCTACGGCTATGTTCCGCCGTATCAGGCGGCCGAATCGACAGCCGCAGTCATGGTTTACGCCGATGCCATTCAGCGGGCCAATTCCTTCGATACGGAGAAGGTCCGCGACGCTCTAGCGTCGACCGATATGCAGACCTTCTACGGTAACATACTGTTCGCGAAGAGCGGCCAGAACATCGCCAAGCCGATGATTCTGCGCCAGGTACAGGACGGTAAGTACCGGCTGGTCGCGCCGACGGCTTGGGCGGATTCCGAGCTGAACTATCCGCGTATGACCCAATAAGACTGTCGGGTCATTTAATGTTCCGGTGATCCCGGTCCCCATTTGAGTGGGGGCCGGGCATCCGGCGTTTGCATCCGCCGAAAGCGGAGAACTCCCATCGACACGATCATCGGCAATCTCAATATATTGGTCATCGCGCCGCCGCTGTCGCTGCAGCTGCTGGTCAATGGGCTGATGGTCGGCGCGTTGTTCGCCCTGGTCGCGTATGGCATGGCGCTGGTCTGGGGGGTGATGAACGTCATCAACATCACCCAGGGCGAATTCGTCGTTTTGGGCGGATACGTCACCGTCCTTTTAGTGGATATCGGAATTCATCCGTTCTTTGGCGTGTTCGTCGCGCCGGTCGTTATGTACGCCTTCGGTTGGGCGCTCTACCGGACGGTCATTTTCCGCATCGTCGACAAGGACCTGTTCGTTTCGATTTTGGCGACCTTCGGCATTTCCATATTGTTGCAGCAACTGATGAACCAGGTATTCGGCGCCGACATCCGGCGCGCCGATCATGGGTTCGCAACCTGGCCCTTCTTCGATAACATCGTCACAATCGAGCAGATCAAACTGCTGGGCGCCGTGACCTCTTTGGCGTGGGGCGGGTTTCTAATCTATTTCTTGAAAAAATCGCGGCTCGGCCAGGCCATTCGGGCGACGGCGCAGAACGCCCGCGCCGCGCGCACCATGGGGATCGATACGGACAAGGTCTATGCCGCCACCTACGGCATCAACGCCGCCGTCTGCGGCGTAGCCGGGGCGCTGGTGGCGATGATTTGGGTGATCGAGCCGTTTATCGGGCTGATCTACACCATCCGGGCATTCCTGATCGTGATCGTCGCCGGGCTCGGCAATCTCGTTGGCGTGGTGATAGCGGGGGTCAGCCTGGGCGCGGCCGAGAATTTCGCCGGGTTCATCCTCGGTACGGAATTCCAGGTCGGCTTCATCTTCGCTCTTCTCGTCGTCATTCTGGTCGGCCGCAGCTACCTGCTCGACCGTAAGCGCGAATATCTAAAATGAGTATCGACAAAAACACGATGCTGTATGGCGGCCTGTTGGTGGCCGGGGTATTCCTGCCGCTGGCGCTGCCGGCATTCCAGACCCAGATCGCGATCATGTGGATGCTGGTAACCTTTGCCCTGACCTGGGATATCCTGGGCGGCCGCATGGGCTACAACTCGTTCGGCAACATCGTCTTTTTCGGCGTCGGCATGTACGCCGCGGTGATGACCCAGCACGAGCTGTATTTCGACATCGGCCAGTTCGAGGTCATCTCCGATAAAATCAACCTGCAACTGACGCCCGTCAAATATATTCTCGGCCTGGGTCTGGGGGTGGTGGTTGGCGCCGTCGTTTGCGTGCTTCTGGCCTGGCTTCTGGGCTCCGGCGTGCTGCGCTTGCGCGGCCATTACTTCGCCATTTGCACGCTCGGCCTCGGCGTCGCCGTCGGCGAGATCGCCGGCGGCATCGACTATATCGGCGCCGGCTCCGGTATTTCGGCGCCGCTGTTTCCGCGGGCCATGGGCCCGGCCGGTCTGTTTTACGCCTATTACTTCTTCGTCCTTTCGGCGGTCACGTTTCTGGTGCTGAGATGGCTCTATTCGACCCGCTTCGGGCTCGTCATCAACGCTATCCGCGACGACGAGGACAAGGCCGAGGCGATGGGTCTGCATACCACCCGCGCCAAGACCGTGGCGTGGTGCGTGTCGGCGTTCTTCCTGTCTTTCGCCGGCGCCGGATTCGGCCACCTGAACGGCTTCATCGATCCCCTCGACGTCGCCTTCCCGGGCGCCACCTTCGGCGTGTGGATGGTGCTGATGGCTATTCTGGGCGGCAAGGGAACGTTGTGGGGACCGGTTCTCGGCGCGGTCGTGTTTCACGTCACCCAGGAGTTTTTCTGGAC
>JAPUHN010000362.1 GCA_027297685.1 Alphaproteobacteria bacterium
GCGAATTTCGCGGCACCATCAATGTCGATGTGAACCGCAATGTCGGCCTTCCCACCCTGCTCGATCATTATTTCGAGTTCGTCCAGCGCGACGACTGGGAACGCGGCGATGATAATTTTCAGACCTTGGATCAACTCGAGGCCGGCGAATTTTACTATCCAATCGTCACGACCGCAGACGGCCTGTACCGCTACAACATCAACGATATCGTCTGCGTAACCGGTAAGGTCGGCGCCACGCCGGCACTGGCGTTCGTGCAGAAGGGCAAGGGCGTTACCAGCATAACCGGCGAAAAAGTGACCGAAGCGCAACTGTTGGAAGCGGTCCAACGGGGGGCGGGCGAATTCGGCCTGCTGACCGGTTTCTTCGTCGCCGTGGCCGACGAAGAACGCGCCGTATATGTGCTTTATTTGGAAGCCACCGGAGATAAGCCACCGCCCGGCGACAAATTTTCCAGAGCCATCGACGCAAACCTTCGCGCCCTCAATAGCGAGTACAGCGCCAAACAGGCGAGTGGGCGGCTGAATCCAATACAGGTGCGACGCCTGCGCCCGGGCTGCGGCGACGCCTACCGGCGCCACTGCGTCGCCAGCGGACAGCGCGAAGCGCAGTTCAAAGTCCGCCATCTTCAATACGCGCACGAGGTATCGTTCGCCTTCGCCGACTATGTGGTGGAAGACAGGGTGGTGGAAGGCGGCGCAGCGGAAGGCGGGCGGGCATGAAGATCGAGCGGATCGACAGCTTCCGCTTTCCGGTGCCGTTCAAACAGATCTTCCGTCATGCTTCGGCCAGCCGCGCGGTGGCGGAAAACGTGATTGTAGCGGTGCGCTCGAACGACGGCGCTCTGGGCTATGGTGAAGGCTGTCCGCGCGCCTACGTCACCGGAGAAAGTGTCGCCTCGGCGACCGAATTTATTGCCAGGCACCGGCAGGCGCTGGTCCAAGAAGTGCAATCGCTCGATGATCTGCGCCGCTGGATTGGCGACCACGCGGCTGAAATCGACGCTAACCCCGCGGCGTTTTGCGCCATCGAGCTGGCCCTGCTCGATCTGCTCGGCCGCAGCGAAGGCCAACCTCTCGAGGCGTTGCTCGGATTGCCGCCGTTGCGCGGGCCGTTCCAATACTCAGCGGTTCTCGGCGACAGTGCCCGCCCGATCTATTGGCTGCAGCTGCGGCGATACTGGAACGCCGGCTTTCGCGACTTCAAGATCAAAGTGTCGGGCGACCGCACCCGCGACCGGCGTAAAATCGCCGCCATTCGCAGCCGCGGCGACACAGAGGTGCGGGTGCGGCTGGACGCCAATAATCTTTGGCGAACGGCCGACGACTGTATCGCCGCCTTACAGGCATTATCGTTTCCTCTATTCGCGATCGAGGAACCCTTGCAGGTGGACGACCTGTCGGGGTTCGCCAAGGTCGCCCGCGCGTGCGAGACCCGTATTATCCTCGACGAGAGTTTTCGCCGTGCCAACCAGATCGACGCGCTCGCCGATCCTGAGCTATGGATCGTCAATTTACGGGTCTCGAAGATGGGTGGTTTGATACGTTCGCTTGCGCTCGCCGAGGAACTGGCACGGCGCGGTGTTGGCATCATTGTCGGCGCTCAGGTCGGCGAAACCAGCCTGCTCACCCGCGCCGGACTGACCGTCGCCCACGCTGCGAAAGGCAATCTTCACGCCATGGAGGGCGCGTTCGGTACCCATTTGCTGCGACGCGACCTGGCCACACCGTGCCTCATGTTCGGCGATGCCGGCGTCCTCCAGCCAGAGAATTACTTGGATCCCGCCATGCCGGGTCTCGGTCTCGACGTTAACGCCGGCGATCTGAGCCCGGATATGTCATGAACCGGCGAATTTATGGCTTGAGAGCAGAAATTTATCCACAACTGTGATCGACTTTGACCAAGTAAGAACATTACAAGAACAAACTATCGCCATATTCTAATGCGACTGTTCATTTGGTGGCGCATTGACGAATGCAAATACCACCCAGAACAATATTGGAAGGTAGCGTATTTTTTTACTTTCTATCGGAGTTTTTAACCATTTATTAGTTGTTTCCTCGTTGACTGCCCATGAATTTCCATGGTATCCCATCTGATCCCATTTTGACGTCTGCATACCTACTGGGGGTCCGCGACAGTCACAACGAGGGGGAGGCGAGTGCCGGCCGGAAAATGACGGTGCGTAGCGTCGATGCGGCTGGCGGACGAAGACAATGGCGTTGTTTCTGTCAGAGACGACCAACAAGGTCGATACCAAAGGTCGGGTCTCCGTCCCAGCGGCGTTTCGCGCCGCGCTGGCCGGACAGCCATTTCACGGCATCGTCGCCCTGCCGTCCTTCAAGTACGCGGCAATCCAGTGCGGCGGCATGGAGTGGATGGAACAGCTCAGCAGCGGTGTCGATGCTTACGATTTCTTTTCCGACGAGCACGATGCCCTGACCGCGACCCTGTTCGCCAAGGCTCAGCAACTCGCTTTCGACGGCGAGGGCCGCGTTGTTTTGCCTGCGGCGCTCGTCGAGCACGCCAACATCACCAATACAGCGGCTTTCGTCGGTCGAGGTCCGATCTTCGAGATCTGGCAACCCGATGCCTTCGCCACCTATCAGGACGAAGCGGCGCGCCGCGCCGCCGAGCAAGGGTTGACCTTGCGGCCCGCCGGTCCGCCCGGCGGCAACGGGGGAGCAGGCTGATGGCGGCGGCCGTGTCACGGCGTCGCTCTAAATCGACCGGGTCAGGCGCCAAACCTGCTCCTGCCACCGGTCACACACCCGTCCTTCTCGATTCCGTCATCGCCGCGCTCGAACCGCGCACTGGCGCCGTCTACGTCGACGGCACGCTGGGCGGCGGCGGCTATACCAGCGCCCTCCTCGCGGCGGCCGATTGCATCGTTTGGGGCATCGACAGAGACCCCGACGCGATCGCACGCAATAGCGGCCTGGCGGCGCGTTATGCCGGCCGCCTGCATTTGGTATCCGGCCGTTTTGGCGACATGCAGACGCTTCTGACCGATCGCGGCGTTGGCGCCGTCGACGGCGTGACCCTCGATCTCGGTGTGTCATCGATGCAGATCGATGATCCGGCGCGCGGGTTCGCGTTCGCCAAGGACGGCCCCCTCGATATGCGCATGGACAAATCGGGGCAAACCGCAGCCGACCTGGTGAACACGGTAGACGAAGGTGAATTGGCCGACATCATCCACACCTTTGGCGAGGAGCGTTTGGCCCGGCGCATAGCCCGCGCCATCGTCGCCGCGCGTACCCAAACCCCGATCGAGACCACGGCGCAGCTTGCCAAGATCGTGCGCGCCGTCGCCGCGCCACGAAAGCGAAGCCGCACAAGCCGCGGCAGTAAGATCGATCCTGCCACCCGCACCTTTCAGGCCCTCCGAATTAAGGTCAACGACGAACTGGTCGAGCTGGAGCGTGGGCTCGGCGCTGCCGAGGCGATCCTCAAGCCCGGCGGACGGCTGGCCGTCGTCTCGTTTCACTCGCTCGAAGACCGGCGGGTCAAAGTTTTCCTGCGCCAACGCAGCGGCAATGAGGGCCGCGGTTCGCGCCACCGGCCCGACATCGCAGCGCACCCCGCGCCTGCATGGCGGTTGCTCGGGCGCCGGGCGATCCGGCCCAGTGATACGGAAATCGCGCAGAACCCGCGAGCGCGGTCAGCACGTCTTCGGGTTGCCGAACGGACGGAGGCTGCCGGGTGGGGTCCGGTCAGCGAGGAGTCAACCGCATGAAACGGCCCGCGACCCTTATCCTGTTCTCACTCGCCGTTGTCGCAGGCGGCGTGTTGTTCGGCATCGCATTCGAAGTGTCGGCGCTTGAGGAACGATTGACCGTTCTCAACAAGCAGATCACTCAAGATCGAGACACCATCCACGTCTTGCGGGCCGAATGGAGCTATCTGAACCAACCCGAGCGTCTCGAAGACCTGAGCCGCCGCTATCTGGAATTACAACCGCTCGAGGGCAGCCAATTGTCCGAGATCGCCGCCCTTCCGGCGCGCCGCGCGCCGGATCCCGCAGCGGATCCTGTGCTGGCCGCCTTATTGGCCGATGCAGCGCCGGCCAAGCCGCTCTCAGCCGATGCGCCGATTGCAAGCGCCCTAAACGCCGCCCCTAAACAGAGACCCGCGGCGCCACACCGGCCTTCCCGTCATGTTCGACTTGCCTCTCAGCCGGTCTCGCCTGCGACGGCAACGGGCACGGCAGCGTCCGACAAAGCGGCGCTCGACGAAGCGCTACGCGCAATATTCGGCAACACCGCAAGTAACGCCGGAGGCGCGTCGCGATGACCGAACGCATCTCTTTCGAGAGCGCCCAGAAAAAGGCGTTGGACACCGCGCGAACAAGACTGCTGGTCGGCGGCGCATTAATGGCGGCGGCATTTCTGGTCATCGGCGTACGGCTGGTCGACGTCACCTTGTTCGGCGAGAGCGGACCGTCGCGCCTGACCAGCGCGCGCAATATCGCAGTCGAAACGCAAATGGATCGGGCCGATATTGTCGACCGCAACGGCGTCCTTCTCGCGACCAGTCTGACAACCGCCTCGCTGTACGGCAATCCCCGCAAAATTTTCGACCCGCAAGCGGCGGCACGCGCGCTGGTGAGCGTGCTGCCCGAACTCAGCGAAGCCGAAGTCGCAGGGCAGCTTTCATCGGATCGGGAATTCGTTTGGCTGAGCCGCAATCTCACGCCGCGCCAGCATTACGAAGTCAACCGCCTGGGAATACCCGGGTTCGACTTCCGCCACGAACAGCGCCGGGTCTATCCGTTGGGTCGGCTGACCGCCCATATTGTCGGGTTTTCAAGTATCGACAATGACGGGCTTGCCGGAATCGAGAAGAGCTTCGACGCTGCTCTGTCCGAACGCCGCAAACCCGTGATGTTGTCGATCGACGTTCGCGTGCAACAGATCCTCCGCCGCGAACTGGCCGCCCAGATCGAGAAGTTCCGAGCGATCGGCGGGTCCGGTATTGTCCTCGACGTTCGCACCGGCGAGATCGTTTCGCTGGTGTCCCTTCCCGATTTCGACCCCAACGAGGTAGGCAATGTACCGGACGAAGCGCGGTTTAACCGATCCACGCTCGGCACCTACGAACTCGGTTCGGTTTTTAAAATTTTCAATCACGCCATCGCGCTTGAAACCGGCGCGGCAAACTTGGCCAGCCGTTATGACGCCCGCAAGCCGATCCGTGTCGCCCGTTTCAGGATTACCGATTTTCACCCCGAGAATCGCTGGCTGACAGTTCCCGAGATATTCACGTATTCGTCGAATATTGGCTCGGCAAAAATTGCGCTCGATATCGGCAGCGCGGCACAGCGCAAATTTCTGTCCGATCTGGGCCTGTTGCGGCGGTCGAGCGTCGAGCTGCCGGAGCGAGCACGGCCGATTTATCCGGCAACCTGGCGCGAAATAAACACCATGACCATCGCCTACGGTCACGGCATCGCCGTCAGCCCGTTGCACGCCGCCACCGCCGTCGCCGCCGTCGTCAATGGCGGTATCCTGTATCCCGCCACCCTGATCCGGCGCAGCGAAGTGCCAGCAGACGGTAAACGGGTTATTTCAGCGCAAACGTCTGAAAATATGCGCAAATTGTTGCGCATGGCTGTCGAAAACGGCACCGGGCGCAATGCCAACGCGCCGGGCTACCTGGTCGGCGGCAAGACCGGCACCGCCGAAAAGCAAGTCGACGGTCGCTACAAGCGAAACGCTCTAATTTCGTCGTTCATCGGGGTGTTCCCGATGAACGCGCCGCGCTACGTGGTGATGGTGCATCTCGATGAACCCAAGGGCATCAAAGAAAGCTACGGCTATGCCACGGCAGGTTGGACCGCAGCGCCTGTCGTCGGGCGGGTAATTTCTCTGATCGCGCCGTTGTTCGGCATCGCGCCCGTCGACGAAAGCGCAGCCGAAATTCGCCGTGCCTTAACCGTCAACGTCACTGCGCCACGCGCGAGGGGACGAGGGATTGCGACTAATTGAGCTCATGACGCCGATGACCACGCAAATCGATACGCTGCACGATGTGCAGATTACCGGGCTGACCGCCGATAGCCGGCGGGTCGAACCGGGATATCTGTTCGCCGCTTTGCCCAGCGCGACACGGGGATCGGGCACCGATGGGCGCTCGTATATCGGCGATGCGCTGGCGCGAGGTGCCGTAGCCGTCCTGGCGCCGCCAGGCACCGTGCTAGATAACGCGGCCCAACTGGTGGTCGACGATAATCCACGCCGTCAACTCGCTCTTCTGGCGGCCCGGTTCTACCAGCGTCAACCAAAGACCGTCGCCGCCGTTACCGGGACCAACGGCAAATCATCGGTTGTCGGCTTCACACGGCAAATCTGGTCGCACCTTGGCATGGCCGCCGCCAGCATCGGTACACTGGGGATCGACGCTGACAAATTCGATGCCGGCCCAAGCCTAACGACACCGGATCCGGTGGCGTTGCACCAGACGTTGGCCGACCTTGCCGATGCCGGGATCGGCTATCTTGCCATAGAAGCGTCATCCCACGGTCTCGATCAGTATCGCCTCGATGGGGTCGAGATCGCCGCCGCCGCGTTCACCAACCTGACGCGCGACCATCTGGATTATCACGAAACCGAGGCGCAATATTTTGCCGCCAAGCGACGCCTCTTCGAGCAGCTGTTGAGGCCAGACGGCACGGCAGTTCTGAACGCCGACAGCCCTTATTATCAAGAAATTCGCACTATATGCCGCCAAGCCGGGCACCGGATTTCATCCTACGGTCTAAGCACCAGCGACATGCGTATCGACGACCTGTCGCCGCTGGCCGACGGGTTGCGCTTGTGCGTCACCATCGCCCACCGCGCATTTGAAACCCGCCTGCCGCTGGTCGGTGCATTCCAAGCCTACAACGCATTGGCAGCGTTGGGCCTGGTGATCGGCTGCGGGGCTCCCGTCGACGACGCGTTCGCTGTGCTGGCACTGCTCAAAGGCGTGCGCGGGCGCATGCAACTGGTCGGACGGCACCCGAACGGGGCAATGGTCTATATCGACTACGCCCACACGCCCGATGCGCTCGAGACCGCTCTTTCGGCGATTCGTCCCCACGTAGCCGGCAAACTTGTAGTGGTGTTCGGCGCCGGCGGCGATCGCGATGCCGGCAAACGTGCCATGATGGGCAAGGTCGCGGCACGGCTCGCCAACCGGGCCATCGTTACCGATGACAATCCGAGGCGCGAGGATCCGGCATCGATACGTCGCCAGATTCTGACCGGCTGTCCCGACGCCGCCGAATTCGACAATCGGGCCAAAGCAATCGCCGCGGCGATTGGCGATCTGGCCCCCACAGACACGTTGATTATCGCCGGCAAGGGCCACGAGACCGGACAAATCGTCGGCACCAAAGTGCTGCCGTTCGACGACGCAGAGGTGGCGCGTGATGTCATCGCCGAATTGGGTGGCGAGGCTACGCCATGACCGCTCGGCCTCAAGCGTTGTGGACCGGTGACGATGTCGTCGCAGCGACAAATGGTCGGCTCCCGTCGGGCGCGCCATCGGCAGACTGGCAAGCGGGCGGCGTGTCAATTGATAGCCGGACGTGTGCCCCCGGCGATTTGTTCGTTGCCATCGCGGGGCCCAATTTCGATGGCCACGACTTTGTCGGCGAAGCGCTGTCGGCCGGTGCCGCGGGGGCGGTTGTGCATCGGATTCCGGTGGAACTGGAGGGCTCGCCGAAGCTGGTGGCGGTCGACGATTGCGAAGCCGCCCTGACCGCACTTGGCCGGTTCGCACGCAATCGCTCCGGTGCGCAGTTCATTTGCGTCACAGGTTCAGTCGGCAAAACCGGTACCAAGGACGGACTGGCAGCTGCGTTCGGCGCTTGCGGTGCGACTCATGCCACGGTCGGCAACCTGAATAACCATTTGGGCACGCCATTGACGTTGGCCCGGACGCCCGCGGAAGCCGTGTACGGCGTGCTCGAGCTTGGCATGAACCATGCCGGCGAGCTGACGCCGTTATCGCAGCTTGCCCGCCCCGATGTTGCCATCATTACAAATATCGAGGCAGTGCATTTAGAATTCTTCGACAGCGTCGCGGCAATCGCCGAGGCGAAATCCGAGATCTTCGCCGGGCTCAGTGACAACGGTGTTGCCGTGCTCAATCGCGACAACGCTTATTTCGCGTTTCTGGCATCGATTGCCGCCGATCAGGGCGCTAAACGGATCATCGGCTTCGGCGCCGACCCAGAAGCCGATGCCCGCCTCGTTGCCAGTAAATTTGACGACGAAGGCAGCGATGTGACCGCCGACGTCGACGGCCATACCGTCCGTTACCGGTTAAACGCGCCCGGGCGTCACCGGGTAATCAATTCGCTGGCAGTGTTGGCGGCAGTGGCCGGCCTTGGCGCAAATCTCGATGCCGCGGCTGCGGCTTTGGGCGATGTCGCCATCGCGCGCGGACGCGGCCGTCGCCACCGGATCTCCATCGCGGCCGGCGAGTTTGTGGTGATCGACGATAGCTACAACGCCAGTCCAGCTTCAATGCGGGCCGCCTTCGATGTGCTCGGTGGCGCCTATCCAGAAGGCACGGGCCGGCGGATGGCGGTGCTCGGCGACATGCTGGAGTTGGGCCCCGACGCCTCGAGGATTCACGCCGGACTGGCTCGAAACTTGGCGGCCAACCGCATCGATCAGGTCTTTACCACCGGCGAACTCATGGCCGCACTCAATGAGGCGCTGCCACAGAATATGCGTGGCGACCACGCGGCAACGCCGGAACATTTGCTGCCGATCGTGGTGAGAGCGGTGCAAGCCGGCGATGTAGTGCTGGTTAAAGGATCGTTGGGCAGCCGGGTCGGCCCGATCGCCGATGCGCTGATAAATTACGCCAGCGAAAAATCCGAGACACCGGATGCAGCCGAAGGAGGCATCAGGAATGCTGTTTAACCTGCTCGCCCCGCTGGCTGACGAATACAGTGTGTTTTTTCTGTTTCGCTCCCTCACTTTCCGCACCGGCGGCGCCGTCGTCACCGGGCTGATTGTCGCCTTTGTCTTCGGTCCCTGGATCATCAATTGGCTGAAGCAGCAACAACCGACCGGGCAACCGATCCGCAAAGACGGTCCGCCTCAGCACTTCGCCAAAGCCGGCACGCCAACCATGGGGGGATTTTTGATTCTGCTGGCGATCATCGTGTCGACGCTGTTGTGGGCCGATCTTACGAACGGCTTCGTCTGGGCGGTATTGCTCATCACGGTCGGTTTCGGCGCTATTGGTTTCATCGACGACTACCGAAAGCTAACCCACGCAGACTCGGGCGGCTTGCCAGGAAAACTGCGCCTTTTGCTCGAAATAATCGTCGCCGCGATCGCTACCGTTTGGATTATGTCGTTGATGGGCGAACCGCTGTCGACCGGACTGGCGCTGCCGTTCGTTAAAAACGTCTTGCTCGACTTGGGCTGGTTCTTCGCGCCCTTCGCCATCTTCGTCATCGTCGGTTCGTCGAATGCGGTCAACCTGACCGATGGCCTCGACGGGTTGGCAATCGTTCCGGTGATGATCGCGGCGGTCAGTTTCGGGTTGATCGCTTACCTGGTGGGCAACGCCGTATTCGCCAACTATTTGCTGATATTCGCCGTACCGGGATCTGGCGAGTTGGCGGTTTTTTGCGGCGCTCTGATGGGCGCCGGGTTGGGATTTCTTTGGTTCAACGCTCCGCCGGCAATGGTCTTTATGGGCGATACCGGCTCATTGTCGATGGGCGGCGCGCTGGGCGGGGTCGCGCTGGTGACCAAGCACGAACTGGTGCTGGCCATTATCGGCGGCTTGTTCGTTCTGGAAACCGTCTCGGTCATCGTCCAGGTCGTTTCGTTCAAGCTGACCGGAAAACGCGTGTTTCGCATGGCGCCGTTGCACCACCATTTCGAACAAAAAGGCTGGGCTGAACCGACGATCGTGATCCGTTTCTGGATCATCGCAACGATCTTGGCGCTCGCCGGCCTGGCAACTTTGAAGCTGCGGTGAGGCCGGAATGAACCCCGCAGCGCAATCACGTATCGATCTGTCTGCCTTTACCGGCACGCCGATCGCCGTGCTGGGCCTCGGTAAGTCAGGGCTGTCGGCAGCGCGCGCGCTACAAGAATACAGCGCCGACGTGCGCGCCTGGGACGACAATCCGGCGCGGCGCGCGACGGCGCAGAACCACGGCATGCCGTTGGTCGATTTGGCCACCGCGGATTTAGGAGACGTGCCGACCCTGCTGCTGAGCCCCGGTATTCCCCACAGCCATCCTGCACCGCACCCAGCGGTAACGCGGGCGCGGGCGGCGGGATGTGAGATTGTCTGCGATATCGAACTACTGGCGCGCGTCGAACACGATGCCATCTATATCGGCATCACCGGTACCAACGGCAAATCGACGACGACGGCGCTGATCGGCCACTTGTTACACCAGCTTGGCAAGCGCGCAGCGATCGGCGGCAACATCGGAGCACCGGCGCTAACCCTCGCGCCGATGGGCTCCGGCGGCCTCTATGTGCTGGAGCTGTCGTCGTATCAACTCGAACTGCTGTCATCGGCCACCTTCGATGTGGCGATATTGCTCAATATCAGCCCGGACCATCTCGACCGGCACGGCGGTATGGCCGGCTATATCGCCGCCAAGAAGCGTATTTTTGCCAGGCAAACGGCGGCAAGCTTTGCCATCGTCGGGGTCGACGATGAGGCCAGCCGAGCCATTTACGACAGTCTCGTCGCTCAGCAGCAGTCGGCAATCGCCGTTTCGGTCGAACGGCCGATCGCCGGGGGCGTTTATGTCGTCGACGGATGGTTGATCGATGACCGGGACGGCGACGCGCGGCGCATCATCGATCTGAGTGACCTGGAAACGCTGCCTGGCCCCCACAACGCACAAAATGCCGCCGTCGCCTACACCGCCGTGTCGGTCATCATCGCCGACGACGCCTCGATTGACGATACCGCGTTGACCGACGCCATTGCGACGTTCCCCGGTCTCGCCCACCGCCAAGAATTGGTTGCGGTCGTCGACGGCAGCCGGTTTATAAATGATTCAAAGGCGACCAACGCCGCCGCCGCGGCACGCGCGCTCGCCTGTAACGACAACATCATCTGGATCGCCGGCGGCCGCGCGAAAGCAGGCGGAATCGAAGTGCTTGCGCCCTTCTTTTCGCGTATACGCCACGCATTTCTGATCGGCGAATCCGCCGGCGAATTTGCGAAAACGCTCGATGGCCAAGTGCCATACACGATCAGCGGCGAGCTGGCCGCCGCCGTGGTTGGCGCCGCGGATCTAGCGTTGTCGGGCCCGCAACCCAGCGTCGTTCTGCTGTCACCGGCCTGCGCATCTTTCGATCAATTTCCCGACTTTGAAGCGCGCGGCGAAGCCTTTCGCGCCGCTGTTATGGGCCTGCCGCAGACCGGCGTCGCACCGACAGAGGGCGCCGCATGACGACGTTCTCGCGTACCGATACTTCCGTGATGGGCCGCTGGTGGTGGACGGTCGACCGTTGGAGCCTCGCCGCCGTCGTCGCGTTGATGGCGTTCGGCACGATGTTGGCATTGGCCTCGAGCCCGGCGGTGGCGGAGCGGCTTGGGATCGACAGCCTCTATTTCGTCAAGCGGCACCTGGTGTTTCTGCCGGTTGCAGCCGCTGTGATCGTCGCCACGTCGCTAATGACCCCGTTACAAATTCGCCGCCTGGCGTTGGTTGCATTCGCCGGCTGTTTGGTCGGGCTTGGCGCGACCTTGTGGTTCGGTGTCGAAATTAATGGCGCGCGCCGCTGGCTCTCACTCGCCGGCCTTTCCATCCAGGTTACCGAATTCGCCAAACCGACTTTTGCGGTGGTGACCGCCTGGTTGTTTGCCGAAAAGCTCCGCGACGCGAAATTCCCTGGCTATTCACTTGCGGTGATCTCCTTCGCTCTGCTCGTCGGGCTTACGATCTCCCAGCCAGATATGGGACAGACCGCGGTTATCGGCGCGGTCTGGATGACCCAGTTTTTCCTGGCAGGCTTACCGATGTGGTTGGTTGTCGGCTTGATCGTGCTGGGTCTCGCCGGGCTGGCAGGTTCGTACATGACCATGTCACATGTCGCCAGCCGCATCGACCGTTTCATCGATCCCGCCACCGGAGACACCTATCAGATCGAGCGCAGTATCGAGGCATTCTCAAATGGCGGCCTGTTCGGTCAAGGTCCCGGTGAAGGTACCGTCAAAAACGTTCTGCCGGACGCCCACGCCGACTTCGTGTTTGCCGTCGCCGGCGAAGAGCTCGGGCTCATCCTAACTTTGGTCATTGTCATCTTATTCGCCTTCATCGTGCTGCGCGGCCTCGTGCGCACGATGGGAGAAAACAATCTGTTCGTCTTGCTCGCAGTGTCGGGCCTGCTCGTCCAATTCGGCCTGCAGACGCTGATCAATATGGCATCGAGCCTGCAGCTCATCCCGACCAAGGGAATGACACTGCCGTTCATCAGCTATGGCGGTTCGTCGTTGTTGGCGATCGCGTTGGGCATTGGCATGGTGTTGGCATTGACGCGCCGGCGCAGCGGTCAGGCGGAAGGGTCATGAGTAACTTATCCGCCCAGCCCATCATGATTGTCGCCGGCGGCACCGGCGGGCATATGTTCCCCGGCGTGGCGTTGGCGCGGGCGCTGTCGTTGCGCGGCCATCGCGTTGTCTTTGTCAGCGATGCGCGCGGCGCGGCGGTGAGCCGGGAAAATCTCGGCCTTCCGGCGGAAATCGAGCGTTACGAGGTGTCGGCCGGACGGCTCGGCGGCGGCATATTCATCACCGGCCGGGGCCTTCTTGCGCTGATCATGGGATTTACCGAGGCACGCCGGCTGGTGCGCCGTCTGCAACCCTCGCTCGCTGTCGGCTTCGGCGGCTACCCCACGATACCGCCGATCCTGGCGGCAGGCCTGGCCGGTGTACCGACCATCATCCACGAACAAAACGCCGTCCTTGGGCGCGCTAATCGACGCCTGGCACGGGGTGCACGGGCGTTCGCGTTGTCGTTCGAGCGCACCGCGAAACTAAGCGATGCGGGAGCAGCACGTGCGCAGGTGGTCGGCAATCCGGTCCGCGAGGAGATCGCCGCGCTGGCAACGCATCCCTACACTCCGCCGACCGACATCGTGCAGGTATTGGTGCTCGGCGGCAGCTTGGGTGCTCAAGTCTTCTCCAAAATCGTCCCCGCGGCATTTGAATCGATGCCGCCCGAAGCGCGCCTCAGATTTCGTGTCGCCCAGCAATGCCGCCCGGAAGACATCGACAGCGTGCGCGCAACCTATAGAACGCTGCAGATGCCGGTTGAATTGGCGACGTTCTTCGACGACGTGCCGCAGCGGCTCGCCCGCTCCCATATGGTGATTTGCCGCGCCGGCGCGTCGACGGTGGCTGAAATGACGGCAGCGGGCCGACCTGCCCTCTATGTCCCCTTCCCTCACGCTGCCGATGACCACCAAACGGATAACGCCCGTGCCGTCGAGAACGGTGGCGGCGGATGGGTCTTCCCGCAACCCGAATTTACCCCCGGCGCTTTGGCCGGCTGGCTCGAGGCCGCCCTCGAAGATCCGCAAGCGCTGGCCTCGGTCGCAAACGCCGCGCGAACCCTCGGCAATCCATCGGCGGCCGACCGGCTCGCCGACATGGTCGAGGGCTTACTGCCATTGAACGGTGACGCCGGTGACCCGATGGCGCCGCTGCGGGAGGCGGCGGAATGAAAGCGCTTCCCCTCGATATCGGTGTTATCCATTTCGTCGGCATCGGCGGCATCGGTATGAGCGGCATCGCCGAGACGCTGCATGCCCTGGGGTATGCCGTTCAAGGCAGCGATGTCGCCGAAGGCGCCAATATCGAGCGGTTGCGCGGGCTTGGGATCGTAGTTTCGATCGGACATCGCAGCGAAAACATCGACGGCGCGTCGGTGGTCGTCATATCGACGGCGATTAACGCCGATAACCCGGAGGTGGTAAGTGCCCGAGCATTACTGATGCCAGTGGTGCGCCGCGCCGAAATGCTCGCCGAATTGATGCGGCTGAAATGGTCGATCGCCGTCGGCGGCACCCACGGCAAAACGACAACGACGTCGCTGATCGCCGCGGTATTGGACGCCGCGGAATTCGACCCCACGGTGATCAATGGCGGCATTATCAATGCCTATGGCACCAACGCGCGCCTCGGCGGCGGCGACTGGATGGTGGTCGAGGCCGACGAATCCGACGGTACTTTTGTAAAGCTGCCAGCCACCATTGCCGTGGTCACCAATATCGACCCCGAGCATCTCGATTTCTACGGCGACTTCGATGCTGTGCGCGACGCCTTCGCGACGTTTGTATCGAACATACCGTTCTATGGCTTTGCCATCTTGTGCATCGACCATCCGGAAGTGCAGACGCTCATCTCGTTGCTGTCGGATCGGCGGGTCATCACCTATGGCTTTTCCCGGCAGGCCGATGTGCGCGGCGTCAACATCGCCACCGGCCACGACGGCGTGACCTTCGACGTCGAGATTGCCGAACGCGGCGTCAGTGCGGCCCGCACGATCGACGCGCTCGAACTGCCGATGTACGGCGCCCACAACGCACAAAATGCCCTCGCCGCGATTAGTGTTGCGCTGGAAATGGGCATCGGCGACGAGGCAATCCGCAAGGGCCTCGCAGAATTTGCCGGCGTCAATCGGCGTTTCACCAAAGTCGGCGAAGTTGGTGGCGTGACCATCATCGACGATTACGGCCACCATCCGGTCGAAATCGCCGCCGTGCTCGATGCCGCACGCAACAGCACGCCCGGACAGGTGATCGCGGTTTTCCAGCCCCACCGGTATTCACGCGTCGTCAGCCTGTTCGATGATTTCTGCACCTGCTTCAACGACGCCGATATCGTTTTTGTAACCGACATCTATCCGGCCGGCGAGAGCCCGATCGAGGGAGTGGACCGCGATGCGCTGGTGGCGGGTCTACGCGATCACGGCCATCGTGACGTGCGTCCACTCCCCGAGCCGGACCACCTCGCCAAACTGATCGCCGCGGCGGCGCGCCCCGACGACATGGTGGTTTGCCTCGGCGCCGGCAACATCACCACCTGGGCCCGAGATTTACCCAAACAACTAGCGCCGCTGATCGAGCGCGAGACGGGGACGGGAGCATGATGATGGCTGAACGTCAGCGCCCCAAAGAGCTGCTCGAACGGCTGCCCCAAGTCCGCGGCCGCTACGACGCACAAGCGCCAATTGCCCGCTACACCTGGTTTCGTGCCGGCGGCCCGGCGGAAGTTCTCTACCGGCCGGCAGATGTGACCGATTTGGCCAATTTCCTCGCCGGCAAACCCGGCGACGTAGCCGTAACGGTGCTCGGCGTGGGCTCGAACATGTTGGTGCGCGACGGCGGTATTCCCGGCGTGGTGATCCGCCTCGGCCGCCCGTTCTCGACGATCCGCGTCGATGGTACGCAGATTCACGCCGGCGCCATGGCGCTGGACTACAACATCGCCAAGGCCGCGCGTGACGCCTCGATCGCCGGGTTCGAATTTCTCGCTGGTATTCCCGGCACCATCGGTGGCGGTTTGCGCATGAATGCCGGCGCCTACGGCCGTGAGTTTAAAGACATCGTAATTCAGGTTTTGGCGCTGACCCCGCAGGGCGACATCGAATCTCTATCGCCGGAAGATTGGACGCCACGGTATCGCGGTTGTGGCGTGCCAACCGACTGGATATTCACCGGTTGCGCGATGACCGGTGCTTGGGGCAACAGCGCCGATATCTTCCGAGCGATGGAATTGATTCAGGAGGCGCGTGAAGACACGCAGCCAATCCGAACCCGCACCGGTGGCAGCACCTACAAGAATCCCAACGGCCAGAAGGCCTGGGAACTGATCGAACGGGCAGGCTGCCGCGGCCTACGCTTGGGAAACGCCCAAGTCTCCGAGAAACACTGCAATTTCCTGGTTAATCTCGGCGGCGCGACAGCGGCCGATATCGAAGGGCTGGGCGAAGAAGTCCGCCGGCGCGTTCGCGAGGCTACCGGGGTCGAGTTGGAATGGGAACTCGAGCGGATCGGCGTGCCGACAGGAGCAACGTCATGACGCGCCGGGTCGCCGTGTTGATGGGTGGTTTGTCGGCCGAACGCGAGGTGTCGCTGAATTCTGGCCAGCAATGCGCTACAGCCTTGCGCGAAGCCGGGTACGCGGTCGAGGAAATCGACGTGACAGCCGATATCAATGCCCTATTGGCGGCACTGGAGCCGGCTCCCGACGTCGCGTTTAACGCCCTTCACGGTCGTTACGGCGAAGACGGCTGCATTCAGGGCCTGCTCAATTTGCTGCGGGTTCCCTATACTCATTCCGGGGTCCTGGCGTCGGCGCTGGCGATGGACAAATTCGCCGCCCGCACCATTTTTTCGGCGCAAGATATTGGTATCGCCGACGCGGTTGTCGCCACACGCATGGACGTAGAGGCGGGCGACGTAATGCCACCGCCCTATGTGATCAAACCGATCAACGAGGGATCGTCCGTCGGCGTTCACATCGTGCTCAAAGGCGACGACCGGCCGCAGCTCGACGACCTGCCCGATACAACCCGGCAGCTATTGGTCGAGCGTTATATACCCGGGCGCGAACTGACGGTCGCGGTCATGGGCGCCGCCTCGGAAAAAGCGCGCCCGCTGGCCGTCACCGAGCTACGACCGGTGTCCGGCTTCTACAACTACGAAGCCAAATATACCAAAGGCAAAACCGAACATCTGATACCGGCGCCGGTGTCGTCCGAAGTCTACGATCGGGCGATGAACTGGGCCGCCGCCGCCCACCAAGCCCTGGGCTGCCGCGGCGTTAGCCGGTCCGACCTACGTTACGACGACGATAACAAAGAGCTGGTGATGCTCGAGGTTAATACTCAGCCAGGTATGACCCAGCTTTCCCTGGTGCCCGAACAGGCGGCGCACACGGGCATCGCGTTCACAGAACTAGTTGACTGGCTGGTGGAGACGGCACAATGCGACTGATTCCCTCTTTTTCCAAGCGCAAAAATGATGCGCGTCGACGGTCAATGAGCCGAATGAAACGACGGCGAATCGCGGTCCCTGTCGTAGTCATTGCGTTTGTGGGCGGCGCTGGCGGGGCCGTCTGGTCGGCCGTTGAGTCAGGTTGGTTGGAACGACAGATGGAGTTTGCCGAAAAACGGGTTTTGCAGGCTAGCGCAGACGCTGGACTGGCGGTGCGGGAAGTTCTCGTTCGCGGCCGCCATATAACATCTCGCGATGATCTGATTGCCGCGCTCGATATCCACAGCGGTATGCCGATCCTGGCGATCGATATGGAAGAGGCACGCCAGCGGACCGAGTCCCTTGGCTGGGTTAAATCTGTGACCATCGCGCGGCGCCTGCCCGACACCATTTATCTGCAAATCGAGGAACGGCAGGCGTTGGCGTTGTGGCAGCACAAAGGCCGCATCGCCTTGATCGATCGCGAAGGGGCTGTGATCCAACGCCGCAAGTTAGAAGGCTTCGCTGCACTGCCGCTGGTCGTCGGCGAGGACGCGCCGGAAAACGCCGCACCGCTGCTTGACCTTTTGCGCACCTACCCCGCGGTGTCCGGCCAGGTCGAGGCAGCAGTCAGGGTATCCGGCCGACGTTGGAACTTACGCCTGCGAAACGGGATCGATATTCGTTTGCCGGCGGAAGATGTCGCAACAGCGCTCGAGCGCTTGGCCGAGTACCAACGCGAACACGCGCTGTTCGAGCGTGACGTCATTGCCGTGGATTTGCGCGTTCCCGATCGTTTGATCGTCCGCGTGAGCAGCAATGCTGCTGGGCGCGCACGCGCCACCGGCGAAGACACCTGAGGCGGAAAGGAAGCACTGTCGTGACGAAACGCCTCAGCAAGCTGCGCACTGGCACCATTGTCGCCCTCGATATCGGCACCAGCAAAGTGTGTTGCCTGATCGCTCGGGTCGACCGGCCGGCGATCGAAAACGGCGGCAATGTGGTTGCTCAGCCGCGGATTGTCGGCACCGGACTGCAAGTCAGCGCAGGTCTGAAAAATGGTGTGATCGTCGATGTCGATGTTGCGGAAACCGCGATCCGGAAGGCCGTCTTCGCCGCCGAACAGATGGCCGGAGACAACATCCGCTCGGTCACCGTCAATCTCAATGGCGGCCATCCAGCATCGCGGACCGTCGGGGTCGACGTCGATATCGGCGGATTGCAAATCGACGATGCAGACCTGCAACGGGTATTCCAACAAACGCTGGCGATCGGCACCATTGGAAACGGCGGCGATAATGGTCACGCCGGCGGTCATACCAACGGTCACCGCGAACGGAACGGACACCACTCGAAACGCGAACTCATTCACTCGATTCCGGTCGCCTATACCGTCGATGGCAATCGCGGCATTCGTGACCCGCGCGGTATGTTCGGCGACCGTCTATCGGTCAACATGCATCTGGTAACTGCGGCCAACGGTGTTATCCGAACCCTGCGCAACGTCGTCGAACAATGCCATCTCCAGATCGATGATTTTATTATTGCACCGTATGCATCTGGCCTGTCGACGCTGGTCGAAGATGAAACGGATCTCGGCGTGACCGTGATCGACATGGGCGCCGGCACCACCAGTATCGCGGTGTTCTCCGACGGTGACGCCGTCTACACCGACATCGTGCCGGTCGGTGGCGCGCACGTGACCAACGACATTGCCCGCGGTCTGTCGACGCCGATTGCGCATGCAGAGCGTCTGAAAACCCTACACGGCGCAGCTATGGCAACAAACGACGATGAGCACGAACTGATCGATGTGCTCCATGTCGGCGAAGACGAGCACAACAGCCCAAATCACATTCCGCGTTCCTTGCTCAACGGAATTATCCAGCCCCGGTTGGAGGAAACATTCGAGCTGGTTCGCGAGCGGCTGACCGACAGCGGCTTCGACCCGGTCGCCGGACGCCGTGTGGTTCTCACCGGCGGCGCCAGCCAACTGCAAGGCGTGCGCGAACTGGCGGCGATCGTGCTCGACAAGCAGGTTCGCATGGGCCGCCCCCTCAGACTGCGCGGGTTGCCGGAATCAATGTCCGGACCCGCGTTCGCAACCAGCGCTGGAATTATCGCCTTCGCGATGGAAAACCCGTCGGCGGTCACCAATCCAGCAACAATCATGAAAGGGGAGTCAGTCGGCCTTGGAAGCCGGCTTGGCCATTGGATCCATGAACATTTCTAGGCCCTGGATATCCGGCACGTTGTTGCCACTCTGCCCCGGCCAACAGCGGTCAAGCGAACTGCTGAGCCCGCGGTCGCAGATACTTTCACCCTGTTCTTTGCCATCGGACGTCACAAATTGGAGGCTGACATGACGCTAAACCTTAGCGCACCTGGAATCGAAACCCAACTGAAACCGCGTATCGTCGTGGTCGGCGTCGGCGGCGCTGGCGGCAACGCTGTCAACAACATGATCGCGGCAAATCTCGAGGGCGTCGAGTTCGTGGTCGCCAATACCGATGCGCAAGCGCTGGCTCTCAGCGCATCCGAACGGCGCATTCAACTTGGTGTCAACATCACCAACGGGTTGGGTGCTGGGGCGCGGCCGGATATCGGACGGGCCGCCGCTGAGGAAGCGCTCGATGTAATCATCGACCATCTGCAAGGCAGCCACATGGCGTTCATCGCCGCCGGAATGGGGGGCGGTACCGGAACCGGGGCAGCGCCCGTTATTGCCCGCGCAGCGCGCGAACAAGGCATATTGACCGTTGGCGTTGTCACGAAGCCGTTCCAGTTCGAAGGCAACAACCGGATGAAATCGGCCGAGGAAGGTATCGAGGAACTTCAGCACTTCGTCGACACGCTGATCGTCATCCCAAACCAAAACCTGTTCAGGGTCTGCAATGAGCATACGACGTTCGCCGATGCCTTCCGCATGGCCGATAATGTGCTGCATTCGGGCGTTCGCGGCGTTACCGACCTGATGGTAATGCCGGGCCTTATCAACCTGGATTTTGCCGATATCCGCACTGTGATGAGCGAAATGGGCAAGGCCATGATGGGTACCGGCGAATCCAGCGGCGAAGGCCGCTCGATCGCCGCCGCAGAGGCAGCGATCGCCAATCCGTTGCTCGACGATGTTTCGATGCGTGGCGCCCGCGGCGTGCTGATCAACATCACCGGTGGTCTCGATATGACCTTGTTCGAAGTCGACGAGGCGGCGAACCGTATCCGCGAAGAGGTAGATGCGGACGCTAACATCATCTTCGGCTCGACGTTCGACGAAAAGATGGAAGGCTTGATGCGAGTATCGATTGTTTCAACCGGTATTGACGTCGACGCAGCGGCGATGCCGCGCTCGCCAATGATCTCGCTGGTCCACGACGCCGACCGCTCGGCTAATAACCAGCCCGCTGGAGGCGCCACAGAGCTGCCAGAGGACGCCAGCCAAACACCGCCCGCAACCGACGCGACACCGCCGGTGGGTACCGCAGGCGAAGCATCCCCTCTCGGGGGCCCTCCCCTGGCGACCAATCCGGCACCTTTCCTTGACACAACAGCATCGGCGTCACCAGCGTCTGCGGCAACGGCTCAGGCCATTTCCGAACCGGCACCGGAACCGCCCCAGCCGGTTGTGACTGCCAGTCAGCCCTTCATTCCGCCACGGCCGGCAATGCCCGCCGCCCGGGAGCCGCAACTGCGCGCCCCGCAGCCCACGCCAAACGCCTTTGCCGAAGCGGCAATCGAAAATGGCGCTGCACAAACGGAAAAGCGGCGCGGCCGCAGTCTGTTTCAAAAGGTTACCGGCGCGGTCAATAGCCTGGTATCCGAGGACGAGAAGGTCGCCACAACGGCCGCGCCGGCGCGTGAGCGCACACCGATCGAACCTGCCGGGGCAGCAGCGCCAAGTATAACCGCTCCTGCGCCAGAGCTAACGGCAGGTCCGCAGTCCGCGCCAACGCCACCGCCACCGCCGGTATCGCACGAATCCGTGGCCGAAACCGCGCGTGAAACTGTGGCCGAAACGGCACCAGCAGCGCCGGCGCAGCCTTCGCTCACCAATCTCGAGCCGGCGGCTCAATCGGAAGCAGCAAGCGACGACGACATGTTGGAAATTCCGGCATTTCTGCGCCGCCAAGCGAACTAGTTCGAGCACTTTAAAGCTGCGGGAATCTTTAGGGTTCCCGCGGCTTACAGCGTAACAAACTGTAACAAAGAGTGATTTGTGCCTATCTGGGGAGATTGCTAAACGAGGGTGTCTGGCGTGCATGGTTAACACGCCGCGCGCGGTAATTATGGATACCGGTCGCTTTGACCGGATCCGGTTAGTCAATCCAAAGGGTACCTGGTCTTGGAACAGATAGTGACGGCATCGGTTGATAAATCTTCCAGTTATGCGCTCCAGCAGACTTTGAAGAGCAAGATTAGTTGTAGTGGGACCGGGTTGCATTCCGGCGTCAATGTCTCAATGACGCTTTTGCCCGCTCCGCCCAATACGGGAATTATCTTTCGTCGGACCGATACCGACGGTAACGGGCTTGAGGTTGCGGCCCTTGTCGAGAATGTCGTCGACGACCGAATGTGTACGACATTGGGCGACGGCGAGGGTGCGACCATCGCCACTGTCGAGCATCTAATGGCCGCCCTGTGCGGTTGCGGAATTGATAATTTGTACGTCGAGGTCGAGGGTAGCGAACTGCCGATCATGGATGGCAGCGCCGCCCCGTTCGTGTTTCTCATCGAATGTGCCGGCATCGTTGAACAAGACGCCCTGCGGCGCGTGATTGAAATTCTAAAGCCGGTTCGGGTCGAGGACGAAGATCGCCAGGTGGAACTCTTGCCGGGCGATGGCTTTTCAGTTGATTTCGAGATCGAGTTCGAGTCCGACGCTATCGGGCGGCAGGACATGTCTGTCGATTTGGTCAACGGCACGTTTAAAGGCGAGTTGAGCAGGGCCCGCACCTTCGGGTTCATTGAGGAAGTCGATCAACTTCGCGCCATGGGATTAGCGCTTGGCGGCAGCCTCGACAATGCCGTCGTGGTTAGCGGCAACGAGGTGCTGAACGAAGACGGGTTGCGTTACGAGAACGAGTTTGTACGCCACAAAATTCTTGATTGTGTCGGTGACCTGTACCTTGCCGGCGCACCGATCATCGGACACTTTAAGGGTCACCGGTCGGGCCACGCCCTCAACCACAGTATCGTGCGGTCATTGTTGGCCGACCAAGGATCCTGGCGATATACGACCGTGCTGCGCGACCGCGACGACGTGATCGAAGAGCTCGATGAATTGCCAACTATGGTCACCGCTTAGCGCTACCGCAAACAACTTACGACACATTGGAAATCTGCGCGCTGATGGTATAATCGACGCGAAGGTGACGACGCGCCAAACGCGCGTGACCAGTCCAAAAGTGCGGAAGGCTACTGTGAGCGACAGTCGACTGCCGATCGTCCGGCAACAATCCAACAAACCGCCGATTTCTTGCGGAGAAGCAATTCTACCTCGGCGGGGTCGACCCGTCGTGGCGCTCGTATTTGCCGCCGCATTGCTCGCCGCCTGTTCGGGCACCGACGAACAGGTCTATGTAGAGCGTCCGGTGGAAGAACTCTACAACGACGCCGTCGATCAGGTGGCGGTCGAGGATTACGCCGCAGCGAGTGAATTATTTCTCGAGGTCGAGCGCCAACATCCGTACTCGATCTGGGCGACGAAAGCCCAGCTGCTGGGCGCCTATTCCTTTTACGCCCGCGGCCAGTACGATGACGCGATCCTCGGCCTCGACCGTTTTATTCAGCTTCACCCAGGCAACCGTGACATCGCCTATGCCTACTATCTCAAAGGCTTGAGCTATTACGAGCAAATTTCCGATGTTGGCCGCGACCAGCGCAACACCGAATTGGCGCGGCAATCGCTCGGCGATGTTGCGCGGCGCTTTCCGACCAGCAAATACGCGCGCGACGCCCAGCTAAAAATAGATTTGACGCAGGACCACCTTGCCGGCAAGGAAATGGAAGTTGGCCGGTTCTACCTACGCCGTGGTCAATATTTGGCGGCGATCAACCGGTTCCGCAATGTCATCAACACGTATCAATCGACAACCCACACACCCGAAGCGCTCCATCGCCTATCCGAAGCCTATACCGCGGTCGGCATCGAGCCGGAGGCCCGCGAGAATGCGGCCGTGCTGGGCCACAACTTCCCCGGCAACCAATGGTATGTCGACAGCTATCAGCTCGTGGAAGGCGTTGTGGTTCGCGATATCGACGGTGACGGTGTTGCGGACCCGGTACCCGAAGAGCGCAGTTTCTTCAGCCGGCTCTGGCCCTTTTAGCCGGTAATGCTGCGCCACCTGTCGGTTCGGGACGTCGTCCTGATCGACCGCCTCGAATTAGCTTTCGATCCAGGATTGGGCGTGCTGACGGGCGAAACTGGTGCTGGTAAATCGATATTGCTCGAAGCGCTTGGTCTCGCGCTGGGCATGCGCGCCGACGCCGGCTTGATCCGACCCGGCGCCAAGCAAGCAATCGTCGCAGCAACGTTCGACGTCGCCACCGATCATCCGGCGAACAGTTTGCTCATCGAACATGGCCTCGAGATCGATGAGCGCTGCATTCTGTTGCGCCGGATCGTTGGCCGTGACGGCCGCAGCCGTGCGTTCATCAACGATCAGCCGGTGACCGCCGGACTGTTGCGGCAATTCGGTGAACAATTGGTGGAAATTCAAGGTCAATTCGAGCGCTTCGCCCTGGCCGCACCCGCTGTACAGCGCACAGCGCTCGACTTATTCGGCAATCTCACGTCCAGGGCGACCGAGGTGTCGGATCGCTTCAAGACCTGGTCGGAGGCCCGCACCGTGCTGACCGAAGCAGAAGCCGACGTCGCTGCCGCCCGCGCCGAAGAAGACCAATTACGCCACGATGTCGAGGAGTTGAACGATCTCGCACCGTCGGCGGGAGAGGAAGCAACACTCGCCAGTCAGCGCCAACTGCTGCAGAACGCCGAGCGGTTGATTTCGGCATTCAACCAAACGCTCGACGATTTATCGGGCGATTCCGGCGCCGAACCGGCCCTGCAGCGTGCGTCACACACCCTCGCGCGGGCCGCGGAATTCAGTGGCGGCCGGCTCGATGCGATCATTGCCACGCTCGACCGGGGCACGGCGGAAGTGCAGGATGCGCTGCAGGAACTGCAAGCGCTCGCCCACGCCATCGAAACCGATTCCGGTCAACTCGATTCTGTCGAGCGTCGATTATTCGCCTTGCGCGCAGCGGCCCGCAAGCACGATAGCGATGTCGATCACCTTGCCGAAGTGCACACGACATTGGCCGACCGGCTGGCGGCACTGGACGGCAACGGCGATCGACTGACCGCCTTGGCCAAAGCCGCAGAGTCAGCGCGGCGCGCCTACATCGCCGCCGCGGAGCGCCTGTCGGCGGGCCGCGTGAAAGCCGCACGAGCACTCGACCGCGCTGTTACACGCGAGCTGGCGCCGCTCAAACTCGACAATGCGACCTTCAAAAGCGGGATCGAGCGTCTTACCGAATCCGCTTGGTCGGCGGCCGGTTTCGATGCGGTCGAATTTCGCGTCGCAACCAACCCGGGCAGCGTACCGGGACCGCTCGGCAAAATCGCCTCGGGTGGCGAATTAAGCCGGTTCCTACTGGCCCTCAAAGTCGTACTCGCCGATGCCGGGGTCGCTACGACTTTGATTTTCGATGAAGTCGACGCCGGTGTCGGCGGCGCGACGGCGGCCGCAGTGGGGGAACGGCTTGCCGCACTCGCAACCACTTCCGGGCGGCAAATTCTTGTCGTCACCCACAGCCCGCAGGTCGCCGCAGTGGGCGCGCGCCATTGGCGCGTATCGAAAGACGGCGACGCCGGCGAGGTCGTCACGCGCGTGGCGCCGCTCGACGACCAAGCGCGCCGTGAAGAGATTGCACGCATGCTCGCCGGAGCGGAAATTACCGACGAAGCGCGCGCCGCCGCTGCACGCCTGCTTGCCGGTGACGCACGCTCCCTCACCGCATCGCCGCGCGATGCGGCATAGTTTCACCCGTGCCACCTAATTCTCCTTGCCCGTTTTCGGCTTCATGAGGGCGAACACCCGCGAATTCTCCATCGGCATCGCCTGCGCCCTGTCGGTCGTCGTGTTGTGGTCGAGCTTTCACCTGATATCTCGGATCGGCGTTCAAACAACCCTCACGCCATATGATTTGGTGACACTTCGCGTCGGCGTCGCCGGAGTCATTATGCTGCCGGTGCTCTTGAGCCGCGGCTTCGGCCATCTACGACTATGGCAAGCTATCGTTCTTGCGCTAATCGCCGGTCCGGGGTTCGGGTTACCCGCCTTCATCGGTTTTCAATTCGCTCCGGCAGCGCATGGTGCCGCGATCCTGGCCGGTGCGATTCCCCTGTTCGCCGTTCCAATGGCCGCAATAGCGCTCGGCGAACATCTCAGCGGTTGGAAAATACTCGGCTTGCTCACCATAGCCGCCGGCGTCATCTTTCTGATTTCCGACAGCTTCACTGGCTTCGACGGCAATCAGTGGCGTGGCGACTTACTCTTTCTCGGCGGCGCATTTGCCTGGGCCGTTGTTGCTGTTCTGGCGAGGGCTTGGAGGGTCGAGCCAGTGCGGGGTACAGCCTTGATTGCCGTTATCTCGATGATCATCTTCGTGCCCATTCATATCGCTTTTCTGCCGACACAATTGGACACCGCACCGCTGATCGATATCGGCGGGCAGGCCCTGTTTCACGGCGTGCTCAGCATGATCATCTCCTTGCTCCTGTTCACCCGCGCCATAGCCCTGTTGGGCGCGTCGCTGACGACAACGATCACGGCCTTCGTTCCGGCGTGCGGGGCCATCGCGGCGCTGATCTTGCTTGGCGAACCGCTCACCGGACTAACCAGCGGCGGCATTGTATTGGTGACTATCGGCATGCTGGCCGCGGTGCTCGGCGCACGGCACGCGAAGTCGGCACCGACGCCGGTTCCCGCCTCCGGCAGCCCCGAATAAGAGGGCTGCCTGTTGACGCCGAGCGGTGTATGTATTGGCGCAATGGACCCTTGCGATGACCGATACACCGCCACAACCTGACGATCTCACGCCCGCGCAGGCGGCCAGCGAACACGCGCGTCTTGCAGTCGAGGTCAGCGAACACAACCGGCTGTACTACCAGGACGATGCGCCACGTGTTTCCGATGCGGAATACGACGCTTTGTTCCGCCGCCTGCAGGACATCGAGGCGCGGTTTCCCGAATTGGTCACGCCCGAAAGCCCAACCCAGCAGGTCGGTGCAGAACCGACATCGGGATTTGCCAAGGTTCGCCACGCCGTGCCTATGCTATCGCTGGCCAACGCGTTCGACGACGACGATGTCATCGATTTCGTCGCCCGTGTGCGGCGCTTTCTCAACCCACCGGATGACGAGCCCGTCGTCCTCGTGGCGGAACCCAAAATCGACGGCCTTTCGGTCTCGCTGCGCTACGAATACCGCACCTTCGTTCGCGGTGCGACGCGTGGCGACGGCGCCGAAGGCGAGGATATCACTGCCAATCTGCGTACCATCGTCGATATTCCGGCGGAATTGCCCGAGGACGCGCCGGATATCCTCGAGGTGCGGGGCGAGGTGTTTATGCCGAAGTCGGAATTCGCTGCGCTCAACGCGCGCCAGGCCGCGGCCGACGACAAGGTGTTCGCCAATCCGCGCAATGCGGCGGCGGGCAGCTTGCGCCAGCTCGATCCTTCGATCACGGCGTCGCGAACCCTGCGCTTGTTCACCTACGCCTGGGGCGAGATCAGCGAGGAACCGTTTGGCACCCACTGGTCGTTTCTCGAGCGGCTGCGCGGTTGGGGGTTCCCGGTGAACCCGCTGGTGCAGCATTGCGACGGGGTGGAAGAGGCCTTGGCAGCCTACAATAAAATAGCCGAAGCCCGGCCGACCCTCGACTACGACATCGACGGCGTCGTCTATAAGATCAACCGGCTCGGCTGGCAGGCCCGGCTTGGCTTCGTCAGCCGGGCGCCGCGCTGGGCCATCGCTCACAAATTTCCCGCCGAGCAAGCGACGACGGTGCTACAGGGTATCGACATACAAGTCGGCCGTACCGGTGCACTGACTCCTGTCGCCCGGCTCGAACCGGTCACCGTGGGTGGGGTCGTGGTGTCCAACGCCACTCTGCACAATGAAGACGAGATCGCCCGCAAGGATGTCCGTGCCGGCGATACCGTGGTGGTACAGCGCGCCGGAGACGTTATTCCCCAGGTCGTGGAGGTGGTGCTCGACAAGCGGCCCAAAAAAGCGAAACGCTATAAGTTTCCCGACCATTGCCCGGTGTGTAATTCCGAGGCGGTACGCGCCGATAGCGAGGCCGTGCGGCGCTGCACCGGAGGATTGATCTGTCCGGCCCAAGCTGTGGAACGGCTGAAGCATTTCGTGTCGCGCAACGCCTTCGATATTGAAGGACTGGGTGCCAAACACATCGTTGCGTTCTGGGAAGATGGCTTGATCAAGGAACCAGCGGACATTTTCGGCCTCACTTCCGAGGTGCTCGCGGAGCGTGAGGGCTGGGGTGAGCAGTCGGCGGCCAATCTGGTCGCCGCAATTACCGATCGCCAACACATCGCCCTCGACCGGTTCATCTATGCTTTGGGTATTCGTCAAGTCGGCCAGGCGACGGCGCGGTTGCTGGCAAGGACCTACACCACGTTGGAGGCCTGGCGCGCGGCAATCGCGGCAGCGCAGGACCATGAAAGCGAGGCCTATCAAGAGTTAATCGGCATCGACGGGATCGGTGAGCTGGTCGCCGCTGATATTTTGTCGTTTCTGCACGAAGCCCACAATCAGCGCGTTCTCGACGATCTCGACGCCGCGCTCGATATCGTACCCTTCGAACAACCGGCCAGCGATTCGCCGATCGCCGGGAAAACCATTGTTTTCACCGGAACGCTGGATCAAATGTCGCGGCCGGAAGCGAAGGCTCGCGCGGAAGCCCTCGGCGCAAAGGTTTCAGGCTCGGTATCGAAAAAGACCGACCTCGTCGTCGCCGGGCCAGGCGCCGGCGCGAAAGGCCGCAAGGCTGCCGAACTCGGCGTCGAAACCATCGACGAACAAACCTGGCTCGATCTGATCGGCGGCTAAGATGTATAAAAGCTGGCTTATTTCAAAGGTTGTGTAACCGTGGCAAGCCAGTCGCTTATGTCGTCATCGACCAGCGGGCCGATCTCGGCCATCACGCCAGCATGGTAGTCATCGAGCCAGGCGCGCTCTGACTGGCTCAGCAGCGATGGTTCGATACACACCCGGTCGATGGGCGCCAAGGTGAGGGTTTCGAAGCCCAGGGTTTCCCGTTCCGCGCCATCGATACCGTCGACCGACACCACGGTAACCAGGTTTTCGATGCGGATGCCGTAAGCGCCTTCCTTGTAATAACCGGGCTCGTTCGAGACGATCATGCCGGGATGCAGAGCTTGGGTTGTCCCGACCTTTGAAATCCGTTGCGGACCCTCATGGACGCCGAGATAACTCCCCACCCCGTGTCCGGTACCATGGTCGTAGTCGAGGCCCGACTGCCACAAAAATTGCCGGGCGAACGGATCGAGTTGCGCGCCAGTGGTGCCGGCCGGAAAACGCGCCATGGCAATCGCGATATGGCCCTTGAGGACACGCGTGAAACGGTCGCGCATCTCCTCGCTTGGCGTGCCAATTGCAATGGTTCGCGTGACGTCGGTGGTGCCGTCGAGATATTGCGCGCCGGAATCGACCAGGTAGAGTTCGCCCGGGCGTAGTGGCCGATCGGTTTCGGGCGTAACCCGGTAGTGAACGATAGCGCCGTTCGAGCCCGCGCCGGAGATGGTGCCGAAACTGAGTTCGCGAAACAGATCGCCCGCGCTGCGAAAGTCCGCGAGCTTTTCCATCGCACCGATCTCGGTAACGGCGCCGCCAGGCGCCGTGGCTGCAAGCCAGGCCAAAAACCGCGTCAAGGCGGCGCCGTCGCGACGGTGCGCAGCCCGCGTTCCATCGAGTTCGGTATCGTTCTTGATCGCCTTCGGCAGCGTCACGGGGTCGGCGGCCCGGCGAATTTCCGCCCCCGCACTGGCCAGGCGGTCGAATACCCACGATGCCGCGGTGTCCGGGCACACTTGCACCCGCGAACCGGCTTTACCGAGGCGATCGAGCGCCTTACCGAGCCGGTCCGGGACATGGCGGGACACGCCGTTGCCGAGATGCGTGGTCAGCGCGTCGGACACCTTCGCCGGGTCAACAAACCAATCGACGGTGGCGTCGGCATTTAGAATAGCGAAACTTAGCGGCAACGGTGTATGGGACACGTCGTTGCCACGTACGTTGAGCAACCAGGCAATCGAATCCGGTTGAGTCAGGACAACGGCGGCGGTGTCATTGTCGGTGAGCTGTTGAGCGAGTTCCTGGCGTTTATCGGCGCTGGCGCGCCCGGCAAAGCGTATCTCGTGCGCGACCACCGGCGTTAGCGGCGGTGCCGGCTGATCGGTCCACACCGCATCGATTGGATTGCCGTCGACGGCGACGAGTTCGGCCCCGGCGCCATCGCAGGCCTTGCGCAATCGATCGACCCCCCGCACCCCATGAAGCCAAGGATCGTAGCCAAGCCGCGTGCCTTCGTTCAGATTTTCATCGAGCCAACCGGTCACCGGCTCGTCAATGAGATGATGGAAGCTGTAGAGCTCGGCCTCGACCTGGGCGCGCGCCTGCAACGTATAGCGCCCATCGACGAAAATCGCGGCTTGACCAGCCAAGACAACGGCCATGCCGGCCGAGCCGCTAAACTCGGTCAGCCACGCCAGCCGCTCGGCGCGCGGCGGTAAGAATTCGTTCTGGTGCTCATCGGAATGGGGAACGATAAAGCCGTCCAGGTCGGCGGTTGCCAAATGGGCGCGCAACGCCGCAAGGCGGTCGGCGGCGCTGCTAGTTTTGGCGGGTTTATCGGATTTCGGTTTGGCCATTATCGGAAGCTAATCGAGGGTTACTGCGAACACAATGTAAGCATCGGTCGCTAGATCAAATAGGGCGCCGCACGACCAACGTCGACCAGCCGTCGATGCGATGGCGCGCGGCAAGAACCAGGCCTTGCTGGCGGTGGGCGGCAATGACAGCGCGTTCTTGGGCCATCAGTAGCCCCGATAAAACGGCATAGCCGCCGCGCCTGAGGTGGCGCGCGCAGTCCGGCGCCATGCGAACCAACGGCCGCGCCAATATATTTGCCAGGATCAATGCATAGGGTCCCGAACGGCTAATCGTGTGGGCGGCATAATCGCGGCTGCAGATCGGCCGCACAAAGGAGCCCAGTCGGTTCAGCTGGACGTTGTAGCGCGCCACCGCCACCGCCACGGGGTCAATATCGGTCGCCGCCACCCACCGCCGCAACCGCTTCGCCGCAGCCATGCCAAGAATTCCGGTGCCACACCCGATGTCGAGCACGGGTCCTGGCGGCAGCAGACGCGGTCGACAAGCGAACCGGTCGAGAGCGATGAGGCAACCTTGGGTCGTTCCGTGGTGGCCGGTGCCGAACGCTGTGGCGGCATCCACCACAATGGTGACGGCGCCCACCGGCGCTGGTTCCTCGTGGTAGGAATCGCGAATCCAAACGCCACCGACGCGCAGTGGTGCGAAACTTTCCCGGTTGACCGCCGCCCAATCGATCGCCGGCAGCCAAACCACATCGACGGCCGGTGTGGCGATACCGGCAGCGTGCGAAGCGGCCTCGAGGTCGGCTTCTAGTATTGCCTCGTCGGGCGGGTTGGCGGCATAGCCCCTGATCCGCACAGCGTCGCCGGACGGCGCGGGAAACATGCTGATTGCGCCGGAATGACCCTCCAGCGCCTCTGCAATGGCGTCGCCCGCGGCAGCCGGTACGATGACCTCCACTTTCCAACTGGGCGTGACGACGGATCCGGTCACACCGCGTCGGCGGCAATGACGAAACTGTCGAGAACTTTCTTGTCGCCGGCCTTGTCGAAGGCGATCGCCAGTTTATTGCGATCGATGGATGTGACCCGGCCATAGCCGAACTTTTGATGGAATACCCGCTCGCCGACCGCGAATCCGACAGGCTCGGCTTCGATCAAGGTGGCATCCGACTCGATCAGCCGGTCGGACCGGCGGCTGTTCCAACCGCCCCGCCGGCCGCCAGAATGCCCGAAGCTCGCAAAACGATCGCCGGACGAGCCGCCGCCCTCGTAAAGTCCCGGTTCGCTTTCGACCAGGACGTGCTCCGGCGGCAGTTCGTCGACAAAACGCGACGGAATAGCGCTTTGCCATTGGCCGTGGATACGCCGATTGGCGGCGAACGAAACGAGCGCCGACCGTTTCGCGCGCGTCAGCCCGACATAGGCCAGCCGCCGCTCTTCCTCCAGCCCAGCCGCGCCGTTTTCATCCATGTTACGCTGATGGGGAAAAAGTCCCTCCTCCCAGCCCGGCAGAAACACGGTGTCGAATTCCAACCCTTTGGCGCCATGCAGCGTCATGATATTGACCATATCGGCACCGGCGTTTTCGGTGTTCTCCATGACCAGCGAGACATGCTCGAGGAACCCGGCGAGGTTTTCGAATTCCTCCATCGCCGCGACCAGCTCTTTTAAGTTCTCCAAACGCCCTGGCGCGTCGGGGGATTTGTCGTTCATGAGCATCCCGGTGTAACCGCTTTCGTCGAGCACTATTTCGGCCAATTCGGAGTGCGGCAGCGCATCCGGTCCCTCGCCGGACAGGGCCCGCCAGCGTGCGAAATCGGTCATCAAACCGGCAAGCGAGCTGCGGGTGCGCGGCTTCAGTTCGTCGGTCGTGACAATTTCCGCTGCTGCCCGATACAAGCTTGTACCGCCGGCGCGCGCCACCGTATGCAGCGTTTGTAGCGTCGCGTCGCCGATGCCGCGCTTCGGACGATTTACGATGCGTTCGTACGCCAGATCGTCGTCGGGCTGATGGACGACACGCAGATAGGCCAAAGCGTCGCGGATTTCCATTCGCTCGTAGAAACGAGGGCCGCCGATTACCCGGTAGGGAATACCGAGTGTGAGAAACCGTTCCTCGAACTCACGAGTTTGAAAGCCTGCGCGTACTAAAATCGCCATGTCCTGCAACGGTATCGGCGTGCCATCGCGCCCGCGCCGCTGCAAATTTTCGATATGATCGGAGATGAAGCGCGCTTCTTCCTCGCCATCCCACACCCCCCGCACAAGAATGGGATCGCCGCCCTCGCCGGCGGTCCACAGGGTTTTGCCCAGCCTGCCCTCGTTATGGGAAATCAGCGCCGAGGCGGCGGCGAGTATCGGCGCGGTCGACCGGTAATTTTGCTCGAGGCGGACCACTTTGGCACCCGGGAAATCCTCTTCAAAGCGCAGAATGTTGCCCACTTCGGCACCCCGCCAGGCGTAAATCGACTGGTCGTCGTCGCCCACGCACGCGATGTTGCGATGGCCTTGGGCGAGCAGGCGCAGCCAAAGATATTGCGCAACGTTGGTGTCCTGGTATTCGTCGACCAAGATATAGCGAAAGCGTTGCTGGTACTCTTTGAGAACATCTTCGTGTTCTTTAAATATGGTCAGGCAATGGAGTAACAGATCGCCGAAATCAGCCGCATTCAGCGTGCGCAGGCGGCCTTGATATTCCTCGTATAGGCTGACCAGCCGGCCGCCGGCCAAGTCACCGGCCTCCGCCGCCGAAACCTTGTCGGGGGTAAGCCCGCGGTCTTTCCAACGTTGGATCACGCCCATCATGACCCGCGCCGGCCAGCGCTTGCTGTCGATATTACGCGCTTCGAGTAGCTGCTTTAACAGCCGCACCTGATCGTCGGTATCGAGAATAGTAAAATTGGATTGGAGACCGACTAATTCGCCATGACGGCGCAACATTCGCGCGCCCAGCGCGTGAAACGTTCCAAGCCAGATCGCCTCCGCCGGACCGCCCACCAATTCAGCCACCCGCTCGCGCATTTCGCGCGCGGCCTTGTTGGTGAACGTAACCGCTAGAACCTCGTACGGCCGTACCCGGCGCAACCGGAGCAAGTGGGCGAGACGCGTGGTGAGAACGCGGGTTTTGCCCGTTCCCGCCCCCGCCAACACCAAAGTTGGCCCGTCGAGCGCCTCGACCGCGTCACGTTGGGCATCGTTGAGTTGTGCAAGATAGGCCGTGTCGACGCTGTCGCTGAGGGCGGGAACCGGTTGTGGCTCTTCGTCTTCGATGTGAAATGGGTCGGTCATGGGAAGGCGGATTATACCACGGGAAAGTCATGAGTCGTCGGTATGGCGGCACGGCGGCTTGGAGTAAACAATCGCGTGAACCCATATCGGATCAGCGACTCCGGTGTTAGTCTTTATATTGGGAATGATGACCCTTGACGAATATGGGGACATGACAATGCTTCATCGACCTGTTTATTTTCGTTTCACACCGCATATTGGCGCATTTTCGCGGGTAATCCTGGCCACGGCGGCAATATTTGCGATTACCGCAATCGGCTATTCGGGTCACGCAGCCGCGCAATCGCAGACGGGTACGGGCAAATTACTCGACGCGGTTGTCGGCATCGATACTCAGGTACCGGGCAACGCCCGCACTGCCGGCACCCTTGGCACCCATCGTCAGGGCAGCGGCGCGGTAATTTCCGACGATGGTTTGGTGTTGACGATCGGATACCTGATTTTGGAGGCCGTCAGCATCGATCTGACCACCCACGACGGACGCACTGTCCCGGCAAAGTTCGTCGCCTACGACCATCCGTCCGGATTTGGTTTGGTACGCGCGCTTCAGCCCCTCGGGGTCACCCCGTTCGAACTGGGCGAGTCCGACGGCATCTTGGAGAGATCGCAAGCATTAATCGCCAATCGTCTGGGCAAACATGAGGCGCAGGGCGTATTCGTGGTCTCCCGTCGGCCGTTTGTCGGTAGTTGGGAATATTTGCTCGACGACGCAATTTACACCTCACCGCCGAACGCCAATTTCAGCGGCGCCTCGTTATTGAGCAGCGACGGTAGACTCCTTGGCATCGGATCCCTGTTCGTCGGCAACGCTGCGATATTCCAGCAACCGGTGGCAGGCAATATGTTTGTGCCGATCGATGAATTGCGGCCGATTCTCGACGAATTGGTCGCGTCCGGCCGGCGCGGCGGAAAGGTTCGTCCGTGGGTCGGCATCTATTCATCGGAGTTTCGCGGGCGTGTTTTCGTCGACAGAGTAGCGCCCGATGGTCCCGCCGAAGCGGCCGGGATCGAGCCAGGCGATTTAATCGTCAACGTTCGCGGGTCGACGGTCGACGATATGGCGAGCTTCCTGCGGGCAGTCTGGAAAGACGCTCGCGCCGGCGACACGATCGACATGACGGTGCTCAACAAAAGCGGCCAATTGCGGAGCGTGACTGTGCGTTCCGACGATCGGCGCAATTGGCTACGGCTCAATCCGAGTTTTTAGCGCAGCACCCTGCCCCGGTTCAGGCGTGCTCTTCGGCGCGCACGCGCAGCACGCGCGGTTGTAGGCGCGCGCCATATCCAACTCGCCGATGACCCCACAGATTGCCATCGACTCCCGGTCGCGGACGACCGGCAGATTGGTGCGACCGGCAGCGGCAATTTTTTGCTGCGCGGATTCCAGGTTATCGTCGGGTAGCAGTACGTCGACCAAGGGTTGACCAATTGCCGCGGCATCCAGCGGCGCGCCGTCTTCAGCGTTCATCATCGCTTCATCGACATCGGCGTAGCTAATGACGGCGCGCACCGCACCGTTGTCGCCCAAAACATAGACTTCTCCGTCGGGCGATTCGTGAAGGCGCGCGTGCACCAATTCAATATCGCCCAATGATTCGATGACCGCATACTGCCGCCGCATGACCGCGCCAACAAAGAGGTTGCGCAGGAGCGCCTGATCGTGGCCACCGGTTAGATTGATACCCAAATTAGCCAGTTGCCGATGGAAGAACGAGCGCGCATAAAACTGATGGATAACCACCGATGCAACAACGGTCGAGACCATGACGGCCACCGTCAGTGTTGATGATCCGGTGAGCTCAAAAATAATGAAAATTGCCGCAAGGGGCGCCCCGACCACGGCGCCGGCCAGCGCGGCCGTGCCAATCAAAGCGTACGCCGCAACACCGGAGAACAGGTCGGGAAAGATTCCCCCGGCGATGATGCCAAAAGCGCCGCCAACCATCGCGCCGAGGAACAGCGACGGCGAAAATACCCCGCCACCGAAGCCGAAACCAATACTTATGGCGACCGCGGCGATCTTTGCCGCAATCAGAAACAGCAGCAATTGTAATCCGAATTCGGCGCGCAATGCGGCATCGGTGGTGAGATACCCGACACCCAGGATTTGCGGCAAGAACACGCCGATCGCACCGATCAGCAAGCCACCGCAAACGGGCTGTAGCCAGATCGGCAATTTGATCTTCTCGACCGTGCTTTCGACAATAAAAATCGCTCGCATGAATACAATGGCGACGGCGGCACAAATCACACCGAGCAGGACGAATGCGGGAAACTCCCACAGTGATATCAGTTCCTTCGCTGGCACGGTAAAAGCCGGCGCGTCGCCAAAGTAAAACCGTCCGATCGCGGTGCCCGTCACCGCGGCGACGAAAATCGGCGCGCCGGCTTTGAGCGATAAATTACCGACGATCAACTCGATCGCAAAAACCGCCCCCGCGACAGGCGCATTGAAGAGCGAGCCCGTCGCTGCAGCGACACCGCATGCGAGCAGCGTTCGCGATTGCGACCGATCGAAGCCAAGACGTTCCGATAGCCAGGCACCCAGGGTCGCGCCGAGATGAACGACCGGCCCTTCACGACCCGTCGACGAGCCGAATCCCAGCGACATAATATGGACGACGGTCGACACCATACCGTCTTTGAGAGACATCCGCCCGCCCCTTAAGGCAGATGCCTCGATGACGTGCGTGATAGTGTGTGCTCGCTGGCCACCATGGGCGAATTTGAGGACCAAGCCGACCAGCAACCCACCAGTTGCCGGTACAGCGACAATTTGCCACCACGGCAGTCCGCCGGCCTCGAGAATGAATTCCTCTAACGAAAACCCAAAACTCACTTCCTGAATCTTGCCGACGCCAATACGGAAAACCAGGGCGCCGTAGGCCGCCGCGACCCCGACGACAAATGCCAGCACACCTAATGTGTGGGGTCAAAGGTTCGAATCCCTCCGTTTCTACAAACAAAATCAAATGGTTAGACTAAATTTGGCTAGCCCTTTTTCTGATAGGGTAACGCTGGGGGTAACACGGGACATGAAAAAAGCCGCAGATTTCCGCCGTTATCACGATCCAAAGAAAAGCCCCGCCGAATTTGGGGTCGGGCGGGGCTGAGTTTTCTCATTTGGAGAAATGCAACACGCACACTGAATAGTCGCCGATACCGGCTTCGCTGTCTACGCTACCCGGCCAAGCCATCATGCGAAAGAGACAGGCCAACGCCCCCGGTAAGGCTGGAGCGATGGATTCCATCCACATCGGAAACCCGATAGCTCGCTGTTCGAATATCGTTTGGTTGTCGGCGCACATAAACTAATTCTTCTGTGCCCGTCTCGTTGTCTGTCGTGGGCTTGTTAGGGTCGGTCATTTTAACCCCCTACGATATTGTTGTCGGTCGAAAACATCATGACGCCAGCATAAACGCTAACACAGGACAGTAGGGTCGAGCGGCATTTGAGATTTGGGCGCGTAGGTGCTCTATTCGCCGGACGCCGCTATGATTTCGGCGCGGTCTAAGAACTTCTCGGCTATAGCGATGGAAACAGAGGTGACACTCAAAATGCGGGCTTTTGTTGTCGCGGTACTGGTCTGCTTGACCGTTAGCTTTTCCGCAAACGAAACACTAGCGAGCGGCGAGTTGGCGCCTGGTGCGCCACTGCCGAATTCCGAAGCAAGGCAATCTCTTGCCAAGAAATGGGCCGCTGAGTTTGTTGCGCTCGATCAGCAAATCCCGAGCCTCTCTCCATCACAGCAGGAATGGTTAAATCGAGAGTATTACCAAGAACTAGCTTCGGTTGAGAATCGCCACACCGCTCGTTCTGTGGCGGCCACTAATTCCATCGAGTACCAGATTCACATTGCCAAGCCGATTACTGAAGAGCTAGTAAAAATTTTCTCACGTATCGCATCGGGCAATCTTAGCGACAGGAAGTATGAGATGACGCTCTGGACTACGGTCATGGATCGATTCATTGACGTAGATTACTGGCAGGCCGTAACCAATCTTGTATCGCGGGGCGTGATCCAGAAGACGGTGGGCCATGTCGATTCACTCTATTCCGAGAACTTCTCGCTTCAGGCTCAAGAAATTCTATCCAAAATCTTGATTCCATATCTTCAGGATCAACTACCGTGATTCCGCTCGTACACGCCGTTACCGCGCCGCCCAGCTTACCCCGTCCTGCCTGCGGTGATAGTCGCAACTGCACCACAAGCAACGTGTACGTTCGCGCCGTGTTGAGGCTCTGCCGGTTGTTGGGGCCGTCTACAATCAATGCGCTCGTGCCCGCACCGCCCGTAGCGCGACCACGCGCAGACGCGATGTCCGCTTTTCCGACGATTATGTCC
>JAPUHN010000363.1 GCA_027297685.1 Alphaproteobacteria bacterium
CAACGGCCCGCTGCTGCACGCCCACCAGAGCACCCACGAGACGTTTGTTTGTCTCAACGGCCGGTTCAGCATTACATGGGGTGACGATGGCGAACACGAAATTTTTCTCGATCCCTACGACCTGATCGCCGTGCCGCCGCGCGTGGTGCGCACTTTCACCAATGTTTCCGACGAGGTCGCCAATTTGCTGGTGTTCATCCAGGGCGACCGCGACGAGTTTCAGGATGTGGAAATGCGGCCCCAGGACGGCGCGCATATCGCCCAGAAATTCGGCGACGAGATGCTGGCGAAGCTCGAAGCGGCGGGGCTGAGCTTCACCGCCGGGCAAGAGGACAGCAAAGCCGCGGCGGCGGAGTGAAGGCGCCTCCCGCTCTAGTCGAGACACACCGCCTGCGGCTGCGCAGGTTCAACGACCAAGATGCTCCTGTCGTCGCGATGCTGGCGGGAGACCGTAGTGTCGCCCTGATGACAGAGCGGATTCCCCATCCCTACCCAGCGGGCACGGCGCTGGCATGGATCGCGTTATTGCGGTACCGGATGAACCTTGGTCAGCCCGATTGAATCGGCTCATTTGATAACCACTATCGGTAACGGTAAGTTCATTACATGCATGCCATAAGGGAATGCTGGCCGATAGTTGTGTG
Organism: Alphaproteobacteria bacterium; assembly: GCA_027297685.1. Lineage (GTDB taxonomy): Bacteria > Pseudomonadota > Alphaproteobacteria > UBA6615 > UBA6615 > JAPUHN01. The sequence goes on from JAPUHN010000363.1 coordinate 645, forward strand.
GCGGAAATTCATTCAAGAGTTGCTGTTATGCCGTTCATTCTAGGAATTCTCGCCGTATTGGGCGCCATCGTGATATTTGTCATTCGCGCAAACCAGGCCGCCCAGGCAGCCCGCGAACTGGGCGAGGTAGCCTCCGAGGCTAAGGGTTTCCTGCGGCGTAGAAGATGGAAATCTAAGACCATTACGGATCAGATTCGCGCCGTCGAGGACCCGCGGCTGGCCGCCGCTGTCATGATGTGTGCGCTCGCCAGCAGCGACGGCGACCTGAGCGAGAGCGAAGTGACCGCCATTCAGGACCAGTTAATGGGGGCCTTGGAACTGGCACAGGACGATTGTGCGGAAACGTTGGCCCAAGCGCGTTGGCTGACCCGTGACATGAAGGATTTGGGCACCGTGCTGCACCGTGCCGCTGCCCCAATCAAGGCCATTTGCACAGTGCAGGAAAAGACCGAACTGCTAGAAATGCTGACTGCGGTTGCCGAGGTGGACGGGCCAATGGACGCCATTCAACAAGACGCACTCGATCGCCTGCACCGCGAGTTAGACCTAAACCAGCGGTGAACGCCGGAAGATCAAAGCCCTATTCAGCGAGGCTATTCATTTTATCACAAACGGCTTCACCTAATAGTCGTTGGATGGACCCCACTCACCCTATCAAATGCGGACAAGGACGGTTCAGATATATGACGCCGTACCATGACACATCGTTATCTTGTTGACCGTAGCCGTGTGGATAGCCAGAAAATAGCAATCGGTTTACATATCGTGAAACGTTTAGCTCGTGAGACGGCAAATGGTGACCGAACTCCAACCTGCCAGCCGTGAGCATGAAGGTTTCATACGATCCCATCTCGATGCCTATCTTGAGGAGTTGAGCGCTTACAGACAAATCCCCGTCGGAGCAACCGACGCCGAGAGCTATCCGTGGCTAGATGCGTATTGGACCGAGCCTGGACGCCACATGTTTATCATTCGGTCAAATCGTGATGGTGTGGGATTCGCGTTCGTCCGGGATTCCCGCTCGACCGGATCACCGGCATCAGAAATCGCAGAGTTCTATATCGAGCCCCGGGCACGACGCAAAGGCTTCGGCCAGGCGGCGGTATCGGAAATTTTCCGCACTTTCCCAGGGTCATGGGAACTACAGGTCCACATCTTCAACACAAGCGCCATCGAATTCTGGACCACCGTCGCCCAAGCCGCCAGCGCAACTCCGATTATCGAAGAAGTAAGCGGAAACGATGGCCGAAGGTTGCAATTCAATTTTACCGTGAAATAAACGCAATCGACTATCAATGCCGCCTAGGTTCAAATCTCGCCATAGACCCCTATCCGACCGACGGCTGGAATCGGCGACCGAGCAACCAAAACCGGCTGGCGCTTCGACGCCGCGTTGATCAATAGGGGGTCTTATCGCCCTTGGTTTTCCAGCTTTGATAGACCGCCCGTGCGTCCGCATAAAACTCTTCCATCTGAATGACCGGAAAGTCCCGCTGGTCGATCGGTTTTGCCAACTGATCGAAAAAATATTTGTCGTCGAAGCCGATGTCTTCGGCTTCCTCGGGCGGCAGAACGTAATATAGACGGTCGATCCTGGACCAGAAAATACTCGCCATACACATCGGGCACGATAAGCCGATGCAATACATGTCGCAGCCTTCCAGCGAGAAATGACCCAACGCCGCGGCCGCGTTGCGGATCGCCGTTACTTCGGCATGGGCGGTCGGGTCGTTGGTCTCCAACACCCGGTTGTAGCCTTCGCCGACGATATTGCCGTCCTTGACCACCACGGCTCCGAACGGCCCGCCGCTGCCCTTTGCCATCCCTTCGCGCGATAGTTCGATGGCGCGGCGCATAAACTCCTGGTGTGCCATATTCTCTTCTGCCGAGGTCGGTCAGGCCGGTTCTACTCCGCCGCTTGCAGTTGCCGCCAGGCCACCGTGTTGGCGAGCGTCGCCAGCGGATTGACCATGCCCGGATCGAACGGGATCGGTTCGACCCCGGCGGCAATTTTGCGCGGCCACGCCGGGTCGGCCAACGCCCCCTTGGCGAGCGCGACGAAATCACCCTCGCCCTGGCTGAGCGCCCGTTCGGCCTCGGCGGGATCGTGCAGCTTGCCGTTGGCGATTTGCGTCAGGCCGGAATGGCGTTTGGCTAGGCCAGCGAGGCTCTTGTCGGTGCCGAACACCGGCGCGCACCCGAGATGGGCGCTGACGTCGATGAAGAGGTTGCCGATTTGGCCCAGCTTGCCAAAGACGATTTGAGCATCGTCGTCGCCCCCCGGCCACGAATATTCAAGGTCGTTGACCTTGGTCTGGGAGATCCGCACGCCGACCGGCACTGCCGGATCGACGGCGGCGCGCACCGCCGTCATGACGTCAATGTGAAAGCGCACCCGATTTTCGATTACGCCGCCATAATCGTCGGTGCGCTGGTTGGTGTAAGTGGTGAGGAACTGGTCCATGATGTAGCCGTTGGCACCGTGCACCTCGACGCCGTCGAAACCGACCTCGATGGCGCGCCGGGTCGCGGCGGCATAGCCGGCAACCACCTCGTCCATCTCGTCGCGGCTGATCTCGCGCGGGGTCTGGAACGGGCCGGACCCGTTGTAGCGGTCGATCTGCTCGCCCTTGGGCTGCACCGCCGACGGCGCGATCGATCCCTCGACCCAGTGGTTGCCCTGGTTGACCGCACCGGCGTGGAAAATCTGCATGAAAAACGGCACGCCTTCGCCATGCACCGCGTCGATAACTTTACGCCAGCTCTCCTGCTGAGCGTCGTTGGCGATGCCCGGCTGATTGTTGTAGCCCTGGCTGTATTTTTCGTCGATGTAGGTCGCTTCGGTCGCTACCAAGCCCCATCCGCCACGCGCATATTCGGTGTAGTAATCGACCATCTGATCGGTCGCCAGCCCGTCGTCGGTCGCGCTGGTGCGTGTCATCGGCGACACGATGGCGCGGTTGGCGAGCGCCACACTGCCCAGCTTGCCCGGCGAAAATAGCGTTGGGTAAGCTTCGATCCCTGGTCCACTTAATGTCATCTCATCCCCCGTGGGTCGTCGTTCAATTTAGTTTGCACGAGTTGATATGGTCTCCCGTGCGCTTAGGGCTAGCGTCGCGAAGTAGCAGAGCCGAAAATATTCGCTGCCACATGATCGCCGCAACCGCATCGTAAGCGTTATAATTGGCCGCTAGTTAACGTGGCGGCGGCGGCAAAATCAACGTTGCACGCGACACAAACAGATGGAGGTGACCTGGTGACGTTCTCGACGATAGCCGTCATGAGCCCAGGCGACATGGGCCACGCCGTGGGACGTGCTGTTCAAGAGCAGGGTTACCGCGTGATTACTGCCCTTGCTGGCCGCAGCGAGCACAGCCGTCAGCGCGCCGAACGGGGCGGGCTGGAGGACGTCGACACGCTCGAACGGTTGATCTCGGAGGCCGACCTGGTTCTCTCGATCATGCCGCCCAGCGCGGCGCAAGCGTTTGCAACCGCCGCCGCCGATGCCATGCGATCAACCGACGCCGCGCCGGTCTTTGCCGACTGTAACGCGATAGCGCCAGCGACCACGCAAAAGATCGGCTCGATCATCGGCGCGGCGGGCGCGGCGTTCGTCGATGGCGGCATCATCGGCGCGCCCCCCGGCAGGGGATCGCCACCCCGGCTGTATGTCAGCGGCGGCGATGCCGAATTGTTGCTGCCCCTCGGCGGACCGGAATTAAAAATCGTCTCGCTGGGACCCGAGGTCGGCCGCGCATCGGCATTGAAGATGTGCTATGCGGCGCTCAATAAGGGGACGATGACCTTGGAGACAGCTGTGCTTCTGGCCGGTAAGCGCCTCGGCGTCTATGACGAACTAATAGTCGAGCTCGCGAGCAGCCAACCCGCAGCTTTCAAAAGAATCGAAAACCGGGTGCCATGGCTGGCCGCCGACGCCGAACGTTGGACCGGCGAGATGGAGGAAATCGCGGCGACGTTTGCCGACGCCGGATTGCCGGCAAATTTTCATCTGGCGGCGGCGCAGATTTTTCGCCTGCTGGCCACGACCTCGCTGGCCGCGGAAACCAGAGAAACCGCCGACCGCGACCGTACTCTCGATGAAGCCGTGCGGCTGTTTGTCGACGCGCTCAGCGCGCCGCGCCGCGCCGCCCAGTAGACTTTGCGCGGGGCCGCGGTTCGTCGTGGCCGCTGCTCTTCGCCAATTTGCGCAAACGACGGCCTAGAGTCTCGAGCTCGGTCCGTTCGAAGCGCAGATCGGTCATTTGACGGGCGTCGCCCGAAGCCGCTTTGATCTCGGCCTTCAGCTGGTTGACGACGTTGTCGAGCGTGCGCATCAGCTCGTTGAGTTGCGCGCGGCCGCGGCACTGCAGCACCACCTCCTGCTCCATCATCAGATCGGAGAACCCGGCTGTATCGGTCTTACCGAGTTCCGTCAGGCGGCGGTCGACCTCCTGCCACGCCGACCGCCATGCGCCGTACAATGAGGGCGCGCTCCGCCGACCACGCGCGCGCGAGGCGGTCTCGAGCTGCACCATGATGCGGACGAACTGCCACACCGCCAAGCGCAGCTCGATGGGGGCTTTGGAGCCGCGTGGATCGGCGCGTGCGCTCATTTATTTCGGACCACCCGGAGCAGGCCCAGCTTGGGGCCGCAGGTCCGGCAATAGCAACTGCTCGGCCGGCGGCGCGGCCGCCGCACGAAATGATACTCATCGTCGCAATTTTCGCATTGCCAGGTTACGACGGCATGGGCGGCGCGCGACAAATATGAAAGATCGTGCCGCACCGCCGGCTTTTCGCCCAACAACTTCATCATCTCCCGCCACGCTTCGCTGTGCTTGCACGAACGGCCGTGAAACAGATCGGCCAGAATGTGCGCGCACTCGTGCAGGAAGGTCGCATCGCGGTCGCCCTCGCGGCCCTTTTCCAGCAGCGCGACGTTGAGCACAATCCGCCGCTCGTCGGTATAGGCGGCGCCGGCAAGGGTTTTGGCGCGCCGGCTGATCTCGACCCCGCAATCGAGCATTTCGCGAAACGCCGGCCCCAGCGCAGCCGCATGCTGCAACCGCTCGGTCAATCCCCAGTCGGCGGCTAGCTCGCGGACCGAACCCAGCACGCGCTGTGAACCCACCGCGGCATTAGCTGAACTAGCGCCCAAGGGAAATTACCCGGCCAGCCTGGGGCGGCCTCGGCAGCGCGCGATGGGCCGCTGCCACCTGGTCGAGCCGTTCGATCACTGATCGCGGCATTGGCGATGAGCGCCGCTGCGTCATATCGACGTGCAAGCTGATAAGTTCGTTGGTCGAAGCCAAATACCCTTCCTCTGCGTGATACATCGCGTGCATATAATGTAGCCGTTTAGCGTCGTGGTCGAGAAGCTGCGTTTCAAAACGCATCGGATCACCCGCCACCAGCTCGCGTTCATACGTCATGTGAGCCTCGAGAGCGAAGGTCGAGCAGTTGTTACCTTCGAGATAGGACACACCGAGACCAATATAATCGAAAAACGCGTCGGTCGCGTGGTCGAACGCCAGCATGTAATAGGCCAGATTCATGTGACCGTTGTAGTCGATCCAGGCCGGGTCGACTGATTCGAGATGAAGCGCCAACGGCGCCGCGTGAGCCTGACTGGTTTGCGAATCGCTTTTGCTCATATCGCGCGACAATAGCCAGATCGCGTCTGTCCGCAACCCGGCCAGCGCCGCCTTGATCATTTACGGCATCCTCACCGAAGAGGGCATCGCAGTACTATTCGCTGCTCGGATTATCCCCGGTCTGATCTCTATCGTGCTGTACATTACCGCGATCCGCATCGTCACCCATTTCCGACCAGAGATGGGCCCCGCCGGGGTTCGAACCGGGTGGGCCGAACGCTTTCGCAAGCTCTACCGGGTTTGGGGGATCGTTGTGTTGTTCGTATTGATTCTCGGCGGCATTTCGTCCGGCTGGCGGTTGTCGTGTTCATCCCGGCGGTGGCCCTGTGGCTGCCCCAGACCGTCTACCAGCATTTTTGACCAGGCAACTCGCGTATCGATGGCGGCTCTAGCGCAGGTGCGCGATGACCGGACAATTGACGATAACTCCCTCGGCGCCCACCGCACGGCCACCGGGACCGGTCAGCGCGCCACGGCTTGCTAATGGGGCGATTTGGTTGCCATCGCGCAGCAACACCCGGTCCCTTCCGGCAATCGCCTGATCGCTCCACACAATCGGATGGGCGTCCCACAAGGGGCTGTAGCCGTTGCCGAAGCCCGGGATATCGCCGACGATGTTGAGTGGCGCCAAACCGTCGGTGAGCGCGCTCACCAATCCCTGCCGCGCAGGGTTGCCGGCTCCCGTAGCGCCATTGACGACGACGAAAATCGGTTCGACCGCGCTTGCCGGCGCGTCGTCCAGCCCGCTCTCGATATCGGCCAAGGCCGGCGTATAGGTCGCCCCTTCGAGCGCCGCGACGCCGGCATTACTGGCTTCGGTGGAGATGTAGACAATCGGGTTTCCGTGGCTGAACCCCGCGGTTAGTTTCAGGGTCACGGCGCCGTCGCGCGGGCAGATGCGGACCACCTTGTCGTGCACCTGGCCATAGTCGGGGGTGGCATCACAGAACCGGTCCAGCGCGTCTGCCTCGACGCCGTACGCCACTACCGGGGCGTTGAAAATGTGGCCGGTGACAGTATCGCGGAACAGCGGCGTGTAATCGTCGTCGCCGCGCGAACCGGGCTCGGCGGCTTGCGGCGGAAACGGGTTATCGCCAGCACCTGGAACAACCCGGCGCGCGGGGCTGAAATCGACCGTGCCAACGTCGAACGACCGCGCGCCATTGGGACCGGGGGCGGCGTTGCGCAATGCCCCGCCACCAGCATTGGCGAGCTTCGGCGACCAGTTGATGCCGAGCCGTTCCGCCGTGGCGGCGTCGTCGGTATCGAGCACGACAAACCAAACGGCTTCGCCGCCCGGCATGCGGCCGTGATGCAGGGGCAGGGTTACCGTACCGGCTGCAATATCGAGGCCTTGGGTTTGCACCAACGGAATAGGCGTCAGCTGTTGCGCCCAACCGGGACCGGTGAGGCCGAATAGGACAGCGATCGCTAACGCGCCGATAAACCCACCTCGGCGCCGATCTCGTTGCTTGAACTTACCGCACTCACCCATCATCGATTTTTCCTTTGACCGAACACTGCCAAGCAATCTGTATGGCAATGCCGGCGCGCCATCAGCTAACGTCACCGCGACTTTCGATTGATAAACACGCGCCGCCTTGGTCTATTCCCTCTAGAGCGATATACGACCCCTGAAACACGGCGAAAACGTTGCCTAGTCGATGGAGAAAATGGCCTCGACCTCGATTGCCACATCGAACGGCATCACCGCGACCCCCACCGCGGTCCGGGTGTGCCGGCCGGCATCGCCGAACAGGTCGATCATCAGCTCGGACGCGCCGTTCACCACCGCCGGGATGTCGGTGAAATCCGGCATCGCGTTGACGAAGCCGCGCAGGTTGACCACCCGGGCCACCCGGTCGAGGTCGCCGTCGAGCGCCAGCTTTGCTTGCGCTAAAACATTGAGCGCGCTCAGCCGCGCCGCCGCGCGCCCTTCTTCGAGGTCGAATTCCCGGCCAACCTTACCGATATAGCGAAGATCGCCGTTCCACGTGGTGACTTGGCCCGATACATAGAGCGTCCGCTCGACGATCATTGCCGGCAAAATCTTCGCTACCGTTGGCAGTTGTGGCTCCGGCAACTCGATGCCGAGTTCCGCCAGGCGCGTTTCGATCGCCGATGTCATGGTGTTCTCCCCCAATTAATACGACAAATTAGCCGCAGCTAACGCAATCGTGTGTCCAACAGACCTTAACGAACCACACGCTGCACCACACGCCCCACGGTTAGGCCCTGGACGACGATGGAAAAGATGACGACGCCATAGGTCATCGCCAGGACCAGGTTCTTGTCGGGAAAGGCCGGCAGCGACAGCGCCAGCGCCACCGAGATACCACCCCGCAAGCCGCCCCAGGTGAGCACCGGAATCGCCCCTTTGGTGAACTCGCGCATGGTGCTGAGCCCGGTGATCGGCACCGCCACGGCGATAAACCGCGCAACCAATACGATCGGCACCGCGGCCACCATGGCCAGGCCGATCGATCCGGTGAAGGTCAGCGCGAGCACCTCGAAGCCGATCATTAGAAACAGGATCGAATTGAGGACCTCGTCGGTCAGCGACCAGAACTTGAACAGATGGTCGCGGGTGGTCTCGCTCATAGCGAATTTTTTGCCGTGATTGCCGATCAGAATGCCGGCGACGACCATGGCGATCGGTCCGGAAATGTGCAGCGCCAATGCAATCGCATAGGTGAGCGTGACCAGGGCCAGGGTAATGAGAACTTCCAGATTGTGCTCGTCGATCGAACCGATCGTCCGATAGGCGAGGTAGCCGGCGACCAGGCCGAGCACGGCGCCGCCGATCGCTTCGACCACGAACAGCTCGGCAATCGCTCCGGCGGTGACCGGGTGACCGCCTTCCGCGCCCAGCGCAATCGCCACCATGATGGTGAAGACGACGATGCCGACGCCGTCGTTGAACAGGCTCTCGCCGGCGATCTTGGCTTCGAGCGAGGCCGGTACCTCGATGGTTTTGAGAATACCGAGCACGGCGATCGGGTCGGTCGGCGAGATCAACGCGCCGAACACCAAGCAATAGCTCAGCGGAATCGTAAACCCCAGCCAGCCGGCGACGAAAAAAGTGGCGTAGCCGACCACGAAGGTCGAGATCAGCACGCCGACGGTGGCCATGGTGCCGATCGCCCATTTGCGCTGCGCCATCTCGTCCAAATCGATATGCAGGGCGCCGGCGAACAATAGAAAGCTCAGCATGCCCTCCATCAGCAAATCGGGGAAATCGAGGCTCTCGACGGTGCCGCGCACTGCCGCTTGGAAGCCCAGCGACGGCGCCACCGAATCGAGCGCCAGCACCCCGACCGACGCCAGCAGCGCGATCACCACCAGGCCGATGGTGTGGGGCAGCTTGAGCCAGCGGTGATTGATGTAGCCGAAGGCGGCCGCCAGGGTGAGCAACAGGGCGGCTAGGTCGAACAGCGTGGTTTCCATGAGTTCTCGCGACGAATTCCGGATAGGGTTCGCGGCGGAGTCTAGAGCATTCCCCGAACCGTGAGAATCGGTTTGCTGCCGGCTTCCGGACCGATAGTCCTTCTACCCCTCACCCCGTCCCTCCCCCTCAAGGGGGGCTGTGGAGCGAACCGTCGCGCAACAGCGCGGCGAAAGTCGCTCCACAGAACATTTCTTTGGCTGGCTTACGCCACGCCACCGGCGTGACGGTCCAGCCTCAGCCCCCCAACGAGGGGGAGGGTTAGGGAGGGGGGTCGTTAAAAATAAGGTAGTTAGTTGCGCTACCGTTATTCCGCTGCGGCGAATTGCTCGGCTGGAATGCCTTCCTGCTCGCAGGTCGGCGCCACGTCTTCGACGGTGGTGCGGCGCATGTCGCGCTTGTAGCGCAGATCGTCGAACGGCAGGCCGCGGTGCATGGTGCAGCGGTCGTCCCACACCACCAGATCGTTGGCCCGCCAGCGGTGGCTGTAGAGGAACTGGCGCTGCGTCGCGTGCGCGATCAGCTCGGCCAACAGCGCTTTGCCGTCGCCGTCGTCCATGCCGAAAATGCGGGCGGCGTGCGACGCCAGATAGAGCGTGCGCCGCTGCGAGCCGGGGTGGGTGCGCACCACCACTTGCGGCGCCCTCGGCAGGGCTTCGATTTCGCCCTCGGTGAACTGGTCGTAGCCGATTTTGGCCCGCGATTCCGTGATCGAGTGTTCGGCCACCAGCCCCTCAAGCCGCGCCTTCATGGCGGCGGGCAGAGCGTCGTAGGCGGCGCGCAGGTCGGCGAACTCGGTCTGCCCGCCGGTCGGCGGGATCGAGCGGGCGTAGAGCAGCGAGCACTTGGCCGGCAGAATGCGGAACGAGCTGTCGGTGTGCCACAGCCGATTGCCGCTGTTGAAATGCCGCCGCTCGCTGTCTTCGGCTAATATCTCGTTATCGGCGTCGAGGTTCGAGACGTCGGCGAATTTCGGGCCCACGCGCAACTTCACGCCCTTGCGCAGTTTCTGGATCGTCGTCTCGAGCGGGCCGAAACGCGCGCTGAACGCCATCTGCGCATCGTCGTCCAACCGTTGGTCGGGAAATACCAGCACCGAATAGGTGTTAAACGCATCGTCGAGGGCCGCGAATTCGGCCTCGCCGAGCGGCGCGCTCAGATCGAGATCGCCGATCTCGGCGGCGAAGGTCGGGGTGATCGGATGCACGCTGAAGGACATTGTCGGATCCCTGCTGACGGTCTTGGCTGACCTTGCCGCTTCCCGAAAAATGGCGTCCCCTACGGGA
>JAPUHN010000364.1 GCA_027297685.1 Alphaproteobacteria bacterium
TTGCAACAAGACTATAGATGCACGGCGGATCGAAAAGGTTACAGCGCCACCTGGCCAGCCGCCCTCCAGATAGGCGCCACCTAGTCAGCGGCTGGAGGCGCTTGTATGCTCGCCGCAATTTCAGATTAGCGCGTTTATGAAGGAGAAACCGATGGACGGGACCGGACCCGCGAACGGCGAGTGGGATAAATCGAAGCTGCCCAGCCGGCACGTCTCGGTGGGCAATACCAGCGCGCCGCACCGGGCATTTTATTACGCGATGGGGATGACCGACGAGCAAATTCGCCAGCCCTTCGTCGGCGTCGTGACCACGTGGAACGAGGCTGCGCCGTGCAACATCGCGCTGTCGCGCCAGGCCCAGGCGGCCAAACGTGGCGTCACAGAGGCCGGCGGCACGCCGCGCGAGTTCACCACCATCACCGTCACCGACGGCATTGCCATGGGCCATGATGGTATGCGCTCGTCGCTGGTCAGCCGCGAAGTCATCGCCGATTCCACCGAGCTTACCGTGCGCGGCCATTCCTACGACGCCATCGTCGGTCTGGCGGGCTGCGACAAGTCGCTGCCCGGCCTGATGATGGCGATGGTGCGCCTCAACGTGCCGTCGGTGTTCATGTATGGCGGCTCGATCCTGCCAGGTAAATTCAAGGGCAGGGACGTTACAATCGTCGACGTGTTCGAAGGCGTCGGCGCCAACGCCGTCGGCGCCATGTCGGACGAGGATCTGCACGAACTCGAATGCGCCGCCTGCCCGTCGGCGGGCGCCTGCGGCGGCCAGTTCACCGCCAATACCATGGCCTGCGTGTCCGAAGCCATCGGCTTGGCACTGCCCGGCTCGGCCGGTGCTCCGGCGCCCTACGAGTCCCGCGACGAATATGCGGTGGCCAGCGGCAAGGCGGTGATGGAGCTGGTCAAATCCCAATTGCGTCCGCGCGACATCGTCACCCGCAAATCGTTGGAAAACGCCGCCGCCATCGTCGCGGCGACCGGCGGGTCGACCAACGCTGGCTTGCACCTGCCGGCGCTGGCCAGCGAGGCCGGCATCGACTTCGACCTGATGGATGTCTGCGAAATATTCCGCCGCACGCCCTATATCGCCGACCTGAAGCCGGGCGGGCGCTACGTATCCAAGGATTTGTTCGATGTCGGTGGCGTCGGTATCGTCATCCAGCAATTGCTCGAAGGCGGCTACCTGCACGGCGACTGCATCACCGTGACCGGCAGGACGTTGGCCGAGAACTACGCCGATGTCGTATTCCCGACAGACCAAGACGTGGTGCGGCCGGTCACCGATCCGCTGTCGACCACCGGCGGCGTCGTCGGGTTGCAGGGCAACTTGGCGCCCCAGGGTGCGATCGTGAAGATCGCCGGCCTGCCCAGCATCAAATTCCGCGGGCCGGCGCTGGTGTTCGAGCGCGAGGAAGACTGCCTGCAGGCGGTGCTCGACCGCAAGTACCAGGAAGGCGACGTGCTGGTGATTCGCAACGAGGGCCCCAAGGGTGGGCCGGGCATGCGCGAAATGCTGTCGACCACCGCCGCGCTGTACGGCCAGGACATGGGCGAGAAGGTGGCGCTGATCACCGATGGGCGGTTCTCCGGCGGCACCCGCGGCTTCTGCGTCGGCCATGTCGGACCGGAAGCGGCGGCGGGCGGGCCGATCGGCCTGATCGAGACCGGCGACATGATCGCCATCGACGCCGAGGCCGGCACATTGCACGTCGAGCTTTCCGACGACGAACTGGCCGCCCGGGCCAAGATCTGGCAGCCGCGCCAAAACAACTATCAGGCGGGTACCCTGTGGAAGTACGCCCAGACCGTCGGCGACGCGCGCTACGGCGCCGTCACCCACCCCGGCGCCAAGGCGGAGACCCACGTATATGCGGATTTGTAGAAAAAACCCTCTCCCCAGAGGAGAGGGTTTTTTCCTCTAGCCGCTGAGCTCGCACCACACCGGGGTGTGGTCGGACGCCTTTTGCTTGCCCCGTGGGCCCTTGTCGATTTCGCAGGCGGTGAGCCGGTCGGCGGCCTGCGGTGACAGCAGCAGGTGGTCGATGCGGATGCCGTTGTCCTTTTGCCAGGCGCCGCGCTGATAATCCCAGAACGAATAGACGTGGCTTTCTGAGTGCAGGGTGCGCCACGCCTCGGTGTAGCCGAGGTTGAGCAGGGTGCGGAAGCGGGCCCGCGATTCCGGCCGCGTCAACGCGTCGCCGGCCCAGGCGGCGGCATCGTAGCAGTCCTCGTCGGCCGGGATGACGTTGTAGTCGCCGCCCAGGACCACTGGTTCTTCGTTGGTCAGCAGGCCCCGTGCATGGTCGGCCAGCCGGTCCATCCAACCGAGCTTGTACGGAAACTTGTCGGTGTCGACCGGGTTGCCGTTGGGCAGGTAGATCGAGGCGACGCGCACTCCAGATTCACCACCGGCCCCCCCGGCGTCGACCCAAGCCTCGACATAGCGCGCCTGCTCGTCACCGTCATCGCCAGGCAGGCCGGTGCGCACGTCGTCCAACGGGTGCTTCGACAGGATGGCGACGCCGTTATAAGTCTTCTGGCCATGGACGGCGCAGTTGTAGCCGAGCTCTTCGATTTCCATCGCAGGGAAATTCTCGTCGGTGACTTTGAGTTCCTGCAGCAGCACCACGTCGGGCTGGAATTGCCTCAGCCAGTCGAGCGCGTTGGGCAGGCGCGCCTTTATCGAATTAACATTCCAGGTAGCGATCTTCACGGGGGCGTTGCCTCGTTAGTGGACGATGTAAAACACCTCATCCCGAGCCTGTCGAAGGATGCGGTTAGCGAAGATCAAAGTGTACTCCCGATGCTTCGATAAGCGAACCATGCGGTAACGCGTGAGAGGCTAAAAGCTGCCGCCGCGCACGAAGCGCGCGATGCCTTCGGCGACCTCGCTTTCTTGCCCGATATAGCCGTGTGGCGTGCGCCCCTGGCAGGCCTTGATCCGGCTTAGTT
>JAPUHN010000365.1 GCA_027297685.1 Alphaproteobacteria bacterium
AAATTCCGTCATTGCTGGCAGCGAGCGATATTGCGGTGCTGGCCTCGCACGAAGAGGGCTTGCCGATGAGTATCCTTGAAGCGATGGCGGCGGGATTGCCAGCGGTGGTTACGCGCGTTCGCGGAAACCCGGAAGTCGTTAGCGACGGCGTAACCGGCCTGGTCGTTGAGCCGCACGAGCCGGCGGCGCTGTCCGACGCGATCCTTCGTTTGGCGGGCGACCGCGATCAGCGCTCTCGCATGGGAGTTGCCGGCCGGGCTCGGGTGGAGGAAAATTTTCGACTAGCTACTTGTGTTTTGGCGTACGAGAATATTTATGAAACTTTGAAATCCGCATGATGTGCGTCAATAGAGGGAAAAACGATGAGCAATGCAAAGGACAAACGCCCGCCGGTCGCCGTCGGACACGTACATTTGCCAGTGAAGAACGTGCCAACGACGAGCGCATTCCTGCAGGAGCTCGGGTTGCGGCAAGTTTTTGCGAAAGATACGTTTGCCGTGCTGGAACTTCGCGGTGGAACCCATTTGATTATAGAGAAATCGCGCAAACGCACCAAGGCAGGCACCCGGGCGCCGGTTGATTTCATGGTCGACGATGTCAAGAAGGCCCGCGCCAAATACGCGAAGATGGGACTGAAACCGACGCGCATTAAATCGGGCACTATCCACAGTTCCTTTTTCATTCCAGGGCCGGATGGCTGGTCGTTTAAAATCACATCGTCGCACACGTCTGGCCGGCCAGTTTGACACCATACTGCTTCGCTCGGTCGCCTCGATCTATTCCGGATCAATGCGATGCATACCGCGCGGCACGTCGTGCAGTGATTCGACACCGGTCTGGGTAATCCGCACCGCTTCGCCGGTTTGTACGCCGGCCTTTTGATCGGTCGTGATGACGTTGGGTTGCACCACCATGCACATCCCCGGCTCCAGCGTGAGGTCTGGAACTGGCCCCGCCGGCCGGCTCTTGCTGCCGAGGACCGGGGGCAAATAGCCGCCGCCATAGCCGTGCACCAGATCGTCATAAATCGAGAACCCGGCTGCCTCGATGTCGCCGGAGGCATCGACGATATCTTGTGCCGTGGTGCCAGGTTTCAGAATTCCCATGATGGCGTCAAAGGTCGCGTCGGCCGTCGAGTGCAGGTCCTGGTAAAGCGGCGTTGGATCGGCGCCAACGGTAAACGTGCGCAGGACTTGGCCCGAATAGCCCCAGAAGTCGGCGCTGATTTCGGTAAATCCGACATCGCCGTTGGCAACCTTGCGGGTCAACGGCCATTGCCGTGGCACGCAGCAGTCGGGGTCGGCCATGCTGGTGACGCCGAAGAAATGGATTAGATTGGTCGCACCCCAGGCCAGATATGCGCGTTCGACATGGTCACCCAAAACCCGCTCATTGTCGCCCAATCGGGTGTCGCGCAGCACCGCTTCGTACGCCAGATCGCTCAATACCGCGCCGATCCTGAGCCAATCGAATTCTTCTTCCGATTTGATCATGCGGGCGCCGAAATAGGCGCGATTGAGGTCGACGATGTCGCTCGTTCGCGCCTCCAGCGTGCGGTAGGCGCCGATCGGTAATGGTCCGACAACACCGACCCGCGGGTTCGGCTTGCCACGCTGCTCCATCGTCTCGATCGCCGTGCCGATGGTGGATTCGCCGCCGGGTCCGACATCGGTCTGGTAGGCGATGTGGGTGGCTTCGGGAACGTGATTGTAGAATTGCACGTACATCGCTGGGGTGGCGCGCGGCGAAAACACGACGGCGGCTTCGGCCGTCACCGGCCAGCCGGTAAAAAATCCAACTCCGTTACCCGCCCAATACGCGCCATAGATTAATACGTGGTCGAGTTCGTGTTCGGTGATCCACTGACCGATTAGCTCGCGCCGCCGGTCCATTTCGGTGTTGGAGAAGTGAGGGTATTCCTGCTCGATGATTGCGCGTTGCGTGGTCGTCAGGCGTTTCGCCAGCAACTTCTCGGTATCGTTGGTCATGGTCATCTCCCTGCGGCGTTCGTTGTTCGGAGTAAGTATGGCCGTTCTAGAGGAAATAAAAAATGCCAATCGACCAATGGCGTTGTCGCCATGCTGGCTGTGGCGCATGATTGTGGATACCGCCTGGTACATCGCCCAGGGCGTCGACATAGCGTCGCCGGCCATTGACTAATGTGGCCATTCGTTGGTTGGGTTTCTTGGTAGAGCTAAAGCCGACAATAAAGCGAGCGAACCCGTTGCGTGGGGCGACGAATGAGCACCCACGCTTCGATAAAGCCCTTAGGCTTCCTGGCCAGGAACGGGATGTATCAGGCCCAAGGCCCAATGACTGCGGCTCGATCTAGAGGCCGCTGCGCCACGTTCCCGACGATTTGCAACGCTTGCAGACACGCTCTCCCGACCATTCGCTACTGAACGGCTCGCGGCATTTCAAACACTGGCGTGATTTCGGTTCTTCCACGCGCCGTGCCGTAAAGCCGGCATGCAAATCGTCGTCGATTTGTGTGTCGATATTTTTTGTTTCGTCCATGATCCGATTAACTAATTTCTTTTTTTTATGTCATCGGAATGCCGGCCACCGAATACTACCGGAGACGGCTGCCAATGATCCTCTCTTCCCTCAAAGACAAAGCTTTTCCGTTGGTTGGCAGCTTCTTTTCGAGCGCCCCGGAAATAACCTTGTCCATACCCAGGTAAGCATTATGGCATACGAGTCAAGTCCTTGGCGATTCAGGCACTAATTCCGCTGGTTATACTAATTTTTGGCTTTCATCTGGCAGCCGGTCGAGCGAGATCGTAAAGTTGTGGGAAAGACAGGATAATTGCGGGCGGGAGCGGCTCGATGGAGATAATTTTAACCGGTGCGAGTGGCTACATCGGCGGTACCATTGACGCCAACGCCGACAATCCGTTTGCCGCGTGGTTGTGCGCCGAAAAGGTCGGTGTTTAGAACAGCTGGGCGCCCAAGGGGCGGGCTCTGTTCGACGATATCGAGCACGGA
>JAPUHN010000366.1 GCA_027297685.1 Alphaproteobacteria bacterium
GATGTGCTCGAACGCGAGCGCGAAATGGCCGATGACGATGAGGAGTGGATATTTCCAAATCCCCGGTCAAAATCCGATCACATCGACAGCATGAAAAAAGCTTTCAGGCGTGTGGTGACAGCGGCAAAGCTCAATCCTAAGAAGGTCACGCCACACATCATGCGCCATACCGCGATAACCGACGTGAGCGGAACCGGAGCTGACTTCAGAACCATTCAGGCGTTCTCCGGGCACAAGAGCACCGAGATGGTGATGCGGTATATTCATGCACGAGAAGAGCGCATAAATGAGGCGCTTGACCTGATGGACGGCAGTACAAACGTCGAACATATAGACGCGCCAGCAAAGCAACGTTCCTGACACGTTTTCACAGGAATTACACACGAGCTTGAATTCATGAGAAAAAAATGGTGCCGCCTGTAGGATTCGAACCTACGACCCCCGCATTACGAATGCGATGCTCTACCAACTGAGCTAAGGCGGCGCCGGGATTGCTATGGAGCCCATCTAGGACCGGCGGCGGCGCCGGTCAAGCCTTTTACGGCACCCTGACTACGCGGGGCCTTGCGATCCTTGCGCGTACTGCCCAGCCGAGGCGCCGGCGATTTTGCCGAACACCGCGCCCGCGGTCAGGCCCGATCCGCCGGGGTAATTGAAATAGAACAGCCCGCCAACCAACTCGCCGGCGGCGAACAGGCCGGGGATCGGGTGCGCCACCAGGTCGAGCACGTTGGCCGCGTGGTCGATCCTCAGCCCGCCGAAGGTGAAGGTGAGCCCGCAGGTCACCGCGTAGGCCTCGAACGGCGGCTGGTCGATCGTATTGGCCCAGTTGGATTTATCGACGGCCAAGCCCACCGTGCGCCGGCCGTCCTTGACGTTGGGATCGAACGGAATATCGGCCTGCACCGCCGCATTATAGGCCTCGATCTCGGCCAGCGCGGCGGCGGCGTCGACATCGTCCAATTTCTCGACCAGCGCTTCCAGCGTGTCGGCGCTCACCTTGGTGATCTGGCGGATGCGGTATTCGTCGCGCAGCAGGTGGGCAACCTTGGCGTCGAAAATCTGCCAGGCGAACTGGCCCGGCTGTTCGAGGATCACCCGGCCATATTTGGCGTAGGTGTAGTTGCGGAAATCGGCGCCCTCATCGACGAAGCGCCGACCGGTGGCGTTGACCATGATACCCCAGGGATAGGAATGCTTCTGGAAGCCGTCGCCGACTGCCAGATCGCCGAACTCGGGCGCGTTGCGGTCCCAGCCGACGGCGTGGCCGCCCGACCAGTTGCCATAGGGCTGGGCGCCGATATCGAGCGCCATGCGGATGCCCTCGCCCATGTTGAAGCGCGAGCCGCGCACCTTGGCGAGGTCCCAGCCGGGGCCGAGATAGCGGGTGCGCCACTCCGGATTGGCCTCGAAACCGCCACTCGCCAGCACCACCGCCTTGGCGCCGAAGGTCACGGTTTGGCCCGGCTGGCGCACCACCACACCATGCACGCCGGCATCATCGTGGACCAGAGCTGTGGCACGGTTTTCATAGAGAATATCGATGCCGCGCGTACGCGCCGAATGGGTCAGCGCGTCGACCAATCCGGGGCCGCCGCCCGAGGTCTCGACGGTCAACCCGCCCCAAAACTTGAACCGGCCGTCGACCTTGAACGCCTGGCGGCCGTAAATAGGCACAAACCGCACGCCGTTCGATTGCATCCACAGCAGGGTATCGAAGCTGCGGCGTACCAGCGTTTCCACCAGATCGGGATCGGCGCGGTATTGGGTGATCCGCGCCATGTCGTCGAAGAACTGGTCGGCCGTGTAGGCGCCGAAGTCGGTTGTCGCCTTCTCTTGCGGCGACAGGTCGGGCATCAGGCGCTCGAGATCCGCGACCCCGTTATAGACAACCCGCATCGAGCCGGCGGTGAATCGGCTGTTGCCGCCGGCTTCGGCTTCCGGCGCTGCTTCGAGCACGAGCACGCTGGCGTCCGCTTCGCGCGCCGACAGCGCGGCGCAGAACGCCGCATTACCGCCGCCGACGACAACGACGTCATAGTCATTTTGCATAGTCGAAGTTCTGCCCCTGATCCAGTCCGCCGATCGGGCTTGAATGGATCAGTCCGTGGCCGCGGTCAAGCGGGCACCGTCAACCGGTTTGCGCGTGGTGTCGCATCAAAGCGGCGGTTTCGATCTGCCGTTCCTGCCGCTCGAGCAGCCAATCGGCCAGCTCGAGCTCGAATATGTCGTCGATATTGACCACCGGCCGGTCGACGATTACCGCCCCGCAATCGGCGCCAATGATCTCGCCACGCTCGACCACCGCGTCGCGTGTCGCGCCATAACACAGGCCGTTGCGGTGATAGACCGAGCCCGGTATCGCCTGGCGGCGGCTGAAGGTCGCCCCGTTATGCATATGGAAGCCCAGGTGGCCTTCGCAATTTATCGTAAGCGCCTTGTGGGGCGTGAAATGCGCCGGCGAGCGGCTGACGGTCGCCGCACTGGCATGGCCGCCTTCGGTCAAGGCGCGGACAATCGCTACCAGGTCCGCCTCGATGCGCAACGGACTGGTCGGTTCGAGCAGCAACGAGATATCGAAGCGCATCTTGTAGTGATCCTCGGCGGCTAGCCACGCGTGCCGCCACACGTCTTCCGAGCTGGCCACGTCACCCGCCAATTCCATCGGCCGCACGAACGGCGCCGCCGCGCCATGGCAAACCGCCTCGGCGCGAATCTCGGCATCGTCGGTGGAAACGACCGTGTGGTCGATCCATGGCAGCGACACCGCCAGGTGCGCCGCACGGCCGACCAGCGACATGCCGCCGACGGATTTCATATTCTTGCGCGGCACCCCCTTCGAGCCGCCGCGCGCCGGCACGACGGCCAGAAAAGAAAGATCGGATCCATTGGATTGGCAGGTCATGCCGGTTTGTCCGCGATAATCGAAAAGCTCATGGGAAAAGCCGTGTGGTCACGAAGCTGGTTATCGGGATAGCG
Source organism: Alphaproteobacteria bacterium (assembly GCA_027297685.1). Taxonomy (GTDB): domain Bacteria; phylum Pseudomonadota; class Alphaproteobacteria; order UBA6615; family UBA6615; genus JAPUHN01. Next base: position 2,980 of record JAPUHN010000366.1, read on the forward strand.
CGCGTCCCAATCCATCAGCTGCGGGAAATGTTCTTCGTAGAACCAGCGCGCCAACGGTTCACGCTGCCCGGCCGGCAGGTACTCCAGCGCCTGGACCCAACAGTAGGCAACCGCCGAAAACGGTCCGCCCTCGCATTCAAAATCGCCCGGCTGCAGGCCAGCTTCGCGCAGCACGCGCTGCATGCCGAACGGTGTGTAGCGCAGGTAATCGTCGGGCATCTGATGCAGTTCGCGCAAGGTCGGCTCGAACACATAAACCCGGCCCCCGGACCGGGTGATGCGTGCGATCTCGGCGAACAAGGCCGGCTGGTCGGCGACGTGATGAACCAGGTTCGGCACCAAAACCAAATCGGCTATGCCGTCACCAAGGCCGGTTGCCTCGATCGGCGCCCGGTGGGTCGCCGGCACGAACAAAAAGCGCGGATCGTCGACCATAGCGCCGTTGTAGGCGCCGCAGCCGCCGGCGCTATCGGGGCTGCAATCGATCGACAGAAAGTCGCAATGGTGAAAGAACGGCGCGATCAGGCTGCAGCCGCCATAGAGCAGGCCACGTTCCAGGGAGACCACGGTCATCTGGGGCGTCGCCTCGCCGGCCAACCGGCGCACGTCGCGCAGAAGTTGGCGGAAGTGGGGCCACTTGGTCTCGACCTGAAACACCCGTTCGGCCAATACCGCGAAGTGGCCGTCGAGCTGCGCAGGCGTGAAGGCCACGCCGTCCGCCTGAACCGCTGGTGCCGGCGCGCTCACCTAATCTTCCCCCGCGCAATAGGCCAGTCGCGCCCGGTTCCTTGGGCCCAATGGCGGTTCGGCCAACTCGAACATGGTGAAATCGCCGCCCGGGTCTTCCAACCAATCGTAGGTACGCCGGAAGTTATTGGCCAGGAAGCGGGCATTGTTGGTGCGGCCGTCGACCAGAACTATCAGGCCGGGAACAAAGGTGGGCTCCATCAACAACAGATCGCCAGAAATCACCGTGCGTTCGCGGTGACTGAAATCGAGGCCGTTGACCGCCCCGACAACGTCGCTTGGGTCGGGTCCGTCGAGATAGATAAAATCGGGCACCACGTTGGGTAACCGCTCGTAGAAATGGCACAGCTGGCCTTTAAACGTCCCTATCTGCACCGGACTGTGGGTGGCGACGACATGGGTTTGTAGCCCGCATGGAATGCGCGCCATCGCGGTCGCCAGCCAAGCCTCGCTGGCATCGACCGAAAAAACACGAAACGCGTCGGCCGGCAATAGTTCGACTTCGGCATCGCTGGAGGCGAAATCGTCGGCGTTCTTGGCCAGGGCATCGGCGATGACCAGGGTCGAGTAACCGGTGCCGAACTCGAGTACCGTGAAAGCCCGCCGGTCGCGAATGAGCTGGTGGAGCCGCACCAAATCATCGATGTCGGGCTCGATCGCCACGCTGTGACCGTTGGATCCGGTGGACTGGCTACAGGCCACTAAATCCGCCAAGCCTTCGGCTCGAAAATATTCTGCGGCCGCATCGAGCAGTTCAACAACTTCGAAAGCGTTGTCCATGATAACCCTCAGTACGCCAAGCGTTTCTGGATGTTAATTACGGCATCGGCCAGCACGCTCGCCACCCGCTGGCCGGACTGGCCATCGCCAAACAATGTGGAGCGCGGATAACGGCCCTTGCCGATCTGCCCGCGCAGCGCGTTTTCGATCGACGCCGCCTCGTAAGTGGCATCGGCAACGTTCGATGCCCGCTCTCTGCCCTGCTGGCGTGTGCCGACATTTACCGCCGGTACGCCGAGAAAGGCGCCTTCGCGCAACGCCGAACTGGAGTTGCCGACGATGCACGCCGCGTTGTTCAGCAGACAAGCGTAATCCTCGGCAGGAAAATTCCGGTAAAAGTGGACGTTGGCTTGCGGATTTTGTTCGCGATACATGCGCAGACCTTTCGATACATCGTCGGAACCCGCATCCACATTGGGCCACAACCAAACGGTCTGCATGCCGATGCGATCGACGGCGCTAAGGGTTTCGCCGATCTGATCAAAACCGTTGCCATATTCTGTCGTCACCGGATGCTGCAGCACCATCAGGTAGGGCGCGTCGGGATCGACCGACGGGCCGACTCCCTTGGCGTGGTTGAGCATATCCGGCTTGAGGATCAAATCGTTATCGACCAGCAGATCGATCGCCGGGCAACCTGTCAGGTGAACCGTCGCCGGGTCTTCGCCCATGCGCACCACATTGTCGCGGGCCAGTTCGGTGGCTGGGAAATGCAGATGGGCCAGTTTGGTGACGGCGTGGCGAACACTTTCGTCGATCGAGCCGGTAACCTCGCCACCCTGGGTGTGGGCGAGCGGGATATTCATGTAACTGGCGGCGATCGCGGTCGCCATGGTCTCGAAACGGTCGGCGACCGTGAGTACAATATCGGGACGCAGATTTTCGAACTGCGTGGACAATTCGATGATGCCCATGCCGGTCGATTTCGCCATGGTCGTGGGGTTTTCGCCCTCGACGATGGAGTAGACCACGGCAGACGGCTCGAACCCATCGGCGCGAATCAAATCAATGACATTGCCGTAGCGATACAACAGCGCCGATGCACCAACGATTAGTTGCAACTCGAGGCTGTTGTGGCGTTGCACCGCACGCATCACCGACTTGATGCGGGCGTAGTTAGCGCGGCTGTTAACGACAATGCAGATCTTGCGCACGCCGCCGTCGCCATTCAAACGCCTGGCGTCATTCGCCTTGACGGCGACCGAACTGTCAAGCGGGGACATCGATATCCTCCCACATCAACAGCCGGTCGGCCGAAACAGCGTGCACAAGTTGCCGGCCGACAACGGTGTCGAGCGCGTCGGCTGGAATGCCGGTCGCCGGTTTCTTCGCGGTTAGCATGCCGGCGTCGATCACCGTCCCGGCGGGTAAATCGGCGCGCGGCGCCAGACTGCGGCCGAACATCGACCGCATCTCGACTAGATCGTCCGCGGCGGCGTCCTTGTCGACCGGATGGGTAGCCATCGTATGGAACGCGTCGCGCGCCGCAGCGACAGCCTGTAACTCCTCGACCGTCAATGAGACCGGCACGTCGGGCCCGAACATGTGACGCGACAGCGTAAGGTGAACCTCGATGATATCGGCGCCGTGGGCCAGAGCGGCAAGCGCCGGGTGAACACAGCCCGAATGATCGGACAGCCCGACCGGGCAATCATAGCGTTTGCGATACTCAGCCATAACGTTGAGGCCGACCGCCTCGAGCGGTGTCGGGTAGCGGCTGGCGCATTGCATGACGGCCAGAGGTGCGTTCGCCTGTTGGATCGTCGCCACCGCGCTGTCTATTTCAGCAAACGT
>JAPUHN010000367.1 GCA_027297685.1 Alphaproteobacteria bacterium
GCAGCACCTCCTCGGCAAACCACGGGTTTTTCTTCAGCCAGGCGGTGTTGCGCCAGCTCGGATGCGGCACCGGCAGCAGCGCCGGGCCGTAGGCGCGCCAGTTGCGCACCGTCTCGGTCAGGCTGCGCGCCCGCCGCGCGCCGAGATGCCAGCGTTGCGCGTATTGGCCGACCAGCAGGGTCAGGCCGATCCGCGGCATCGCCGCCAGCACGTCGGCGCGCCAGGTCTTGGCGCAGACCGGCGGCGGCGGCAGGTCGGAGCCCCTGGCGTCATAGCCCGGGAAGCAGAAGGCCATCGGCACCACGGCGATCCGGCTGCGGTCGTAGAAGGTGGCGCGGTCCACCCCCATCCAGTCGCGCAGCCGGTCGCCGGAGGGATCGTCGAAGGGCAGCCCGCTGGCATGGACCCGCGCCCCCGGCGCCTGCCCGGCGATCAGGATACGGGCGCCGGGCGAGACCCGCACGACCGGGCGCGGCTCATGCGCCGTCGCGGTCGCGGCAAACCGCTCCGCGCACAGGCGGCAGTGAGAGATCCGGGCAAGCAATCCGTCCGCTGGGCTGTCCATGGGAGCAGAATAGCGTGGCGCAATGCCATGGCAATCTGCCCGTGTGGAATCTTCACCGGCGACCTTTCCGGGCAGGCCCGGTGAATTCCGGCAGGTGGAACCGTTATCTGGTATATCAGATTCCAGACTTCCGAATCCCGATTGGACTTGCTAACAAAAGCGCGCCGAAATAGGTGCACACAGCGTCAGGCAGATGTAGCAGGGGCCGCAAAAACGGCCCGCATCTCCGGAAGGGAGGGCAGAACCGGAAAATGCGGCTGGTCCTGATTTCAATGACATTGTTCGCCTATTGGCTGCTGCTGTCGGGCCATTACACCCTCTGGCTCATGGGCTCGGGCGCCGTGCTCTCGGTGCTGGTGGTCGCGTTCTGCCTGTTCAAGGGCATCACCGACGAAGAGGGTTTCCCGATCGAGAAGCTGCCCCGGGCACTGGTCTACTGGCCCTGGCTGGGCTGGCGCATCGTGCTCTCGGCGCTCAACGTCACCCGGCTGATCCTGCACCCCCGCCTGCCGATCTCGCCGACCATGGTCAAGGTCGAGGCGCTGCAGAAATCCGCCGTCGGGCTGACCACCTACGCCAACTCGATCACCCTGACGCCGGGCACGATCTCGGTCGAGGTCAGCGAGCGGGGCAAGGCAATCTGGGTCCACGCCATCACCCGCGAGAACGCCGAGGGCTTCGCCGACGACGAGATGAACCGGCGGGTCGCCTGGATGGACGGAGCCGACGCGAGCGGGGCCGGGACATGATGTTCGCGGCCGCCATTATCGCCGTGCTGATCGCGCTGACGCTGGCGGTGGCCCGCGCGCTGGCCGGGCCGACCGCCTTCGACCGGCTGCTGGCGGCGAACAAGATCGGCGTCTCGGCGATCATGCTGCTGGCGCTGTTCGGCTTCATGACCGGGCGGCCGGAGTTCCTCGATATCGGCATCACCTATGCGCTGCTGAATATGATCGGGACCCTGGCGGTGCTGAAGTTCTTTCGCTACGGGGCGCTGGGCCACGCCCAGGACCTCGACCGAGATCCGGGCTGATGGGGCAGGTGATCGACCTTCTGAGCTGGGCGGCGCTGCTGGGCGGCGGCTTCTTCTACGTGGTCGGCGCGATCGGGCTGAACCGGATGCCCGACATCTTCACCCGGATGCATGCGGTCTCGGTCAGCGAGACCTTGGGGGTGGGACTGATGATCTTCGGCATGCTGCTGCAGGCGGGCTTCACCCTGGTGGCGGTGAAGCTGATCATCATCGTGCTGGTCATGTGGACCACCGGTGCTGTCGCCACCCATGCGCTGGCCCGCGCGGCCCTGCATGACGGCGAGAAGCCGCTGCTGGCCGACGCGACCGGCGCGCTGGTGGCGACCGACCCGGTGAGCCTGTTCCCCGAGCTCGGCGTCCGGCTGGCGACGCCGTTGAAATCCGAGATCGTCGAGGAGGAGCCGGTGGAGAGCGGGGCGCCCGAGGACGCGGAGACCCTGGCCGAAGCGGGCTATGGCGCGGAGGAGGAGGACGCCAACCCGGATGCGGAACGACCCGACTCCGCAGACAAGGAAGGCCAGTGATGGAGCAGTTGATCAACATGGTCCTGCTGACCCTGCTGGCGCTGATCACCATCGGCATCATCCGGGTGCGCAACCTGTTCGCGGTAGTGGTGCTGGCGGGCGCCTACAGCTTCCTGATGGCCAGCGTGATGATGGTGCTGGACGCGGTCGACGTGGCGATGACCGAGGCCGCGGTCGGCGCCGGCATCTCGACCGTGCTGGCGCTGGGCGCGCTTCATCTGACCAAGACCGAGGAGGCCGCGCCGCGCTTTTCGGCAATACTGCCGCTGTTTGTCGCCGTCGGCACCGGGGCGATGCTGATCTACGGCACCTGGGAGCTGCCGGGCTTCGGGCTGGCGGACACGCCGATGAACACTGGCGTCGGCCTCGATTACCTGGACCGGAGCATGGCCGAGACCGGAATCCCGAACGTGGTCACCTCGGTGCTGGCCTCATACCGCGGCTATGACACGCTGGGCGAGACGGTAGTTATTTTCACAGGCGGTATTGGCGTATTGATCCTGCTCACTGCGGTGCGCCGCCGCCGGCGGTTGGCTGGCGATCGCGATAAAGGGTCGGCGCCATGATGCGCGATACGATCATTCTGCGGGTGGTGGTGAAGCTGTTGCTGCCGGTGATCCTGCTGTTTGCGCTTTATGTCCAGTTCCATGGCGACTACGGGCCCGGCGGTGGATTCCAGGCCGGTGTCGCGGCGGCCGCGGCAATCATTCTTTACGGCATGGTTTTCGGGGTGATGGCAGCGCGCAAAGTGGTGCCCCAGCGTGTCGTTCACACGCTGATTCCCCTCGGAGTGTTGATTTTTGCCGGCACCGGCGTTGCCGGCCTGTTGCTCGGCGCTAATTACCTCGATTATTCGCCGTTCGGCAGCCACGCTGAAGCGGGCCAGCATCTCGGCATTTTGATCGTTGAGATCGGCGTGTTCGTCACGGTCTCGTCGACCATGCTGGCGATTTTTTATGCCTTTGGCGGTCGCGCCGAAGATGCCCTCGCCGGCGACCCCCTTGCCGGAGATGGGGACGGCGAATGACCGAGATCCTTGCCACCGTCAATTACTGGGTCACCATCGTCTTGATGGTTGGCGGTCTCTATATCGTCGTTGCCCATGGCAACATGGTCAAGAAACTGGTTGGCCTGGGGATTTTCCAGACATCGGTCTACCTGTTGTTCCTCTCGCCGGGAAAGGTTCTCGGTGGCACGGCGCCGATCCTTGCCGAAGGCTTCGAGCTCTATTCCAACCCGTTGCCCCATGTACTGATTCTGACCGCCATCGTCGTCGGCGTGGCGACGCTAGCGCTGGGGATGGCGCTTGTCGTGCGGATCCACGAGGCCTACGGCACTGTCGAGGATGACGAAGTGCACGAACTGGAGATGGATTAGTGATCGCGCTGCACCTGCCGGCCTTGCAGGTTGTGCTGCCGCTGATAGCGGCGCCGCTTTGTGCATTGTTCCGGCGCGGTTTGCTGGCATGGGCGATTACGCTGACCGCGAGTTGGTTGGCGTTTGCGGCGGCTATTATGCTGCTGCTGCAGGTGATCGACCAGGGGGTGGTCTCTTACGAGCTCGGCGGCTGGATGGCGCCGATCGGCATCGAATACCGGGTCGACCTGATAAACGCGTTCGTGTTGTTGATTATCTCCGGCGTTGGCGCCGTGATCATTCCCTACGCGCAAAAAAGCATAGCGGCGCGCTTCGGCGATGCTGAACAGGCGTGGTTCTACACCATGTATTTGTTGGCGTTGACCGGGCTGCTCGGCGTGACCATCACCGGCGACGCCTTCAATATCTTTGTGTTTCTCGAAATATCGTCGCTCGCCAGCTACGTCATGATCGCCATGGGCCGCGATCGCCGGTGCCTGACGGCGGCCTATCAGTACCTGATTATGGGTACGGTCGGCGCCACCTTTATCGTGATCGGCATTGGCCTGTTGTGGGCGATGACCGGTACGTTGAACCTGTACGACCTGGCGCAACGCATTCCGGAGATCGAAAATACGCGGCCAGTGCTGGCGGCATTGGCCTTCCTCACCGTTGGTATTTCGCTAAAGTTAGCGCTGTTTCCCCTGCATCTGTGGTTGCCCAACGCCTATGCCTATGCGCCGTCGGTGACCAGCGCGTTTCTTTCCGGTACGGCCACGAAAGTCGCGATCTATCTGTTTCTGCGGTTCTTTTACACGGTGTTTGGCGGCGGTGCTTTCTTTGAATCGACGCCGCTGCCCGAGATCTTGCTGATCCTCTCCCTGGTCGCCATGTTTGCGGCGTCGACCGTTGCGGTATTCCAAAGCAACGTGAAACGAATGCTGGCTTATTCCAGCGTCGCCCAGATCGGTTTCATAACGCTCGGGATCAGCTACGCGACGGAAACCGGCCTGACCGGCGCGATGACCCATATGTTCAATCACGCGATCATGAAGGCGGGTCTGTTCCTGTTGATTGGCGGCGTGTTGTTCCGGTTGGGTTCGGTGAAAATCGAGGATATGGCCGGAATAGGCCGTAAGATGCCGATCACCATGGCCGGTTTCGTGGTGCTGGGTCTGAGCCTGATGGGAACGCCCGGCACCGTCGGCTTTATCAGCAAGTGGTATTTGGGCTTGGCCGCTGTCGAGCAAGGGCAGTGGTGGCTGGTTGCGCTGATCGTCATCGCCTCGCTGGTGACCATGATCTACATCGGCCGGGTGGTCGAAGTGGCCTATTTCCGCGAGCCGACGGCCAAAGTAGCGCAATTGAAAGAAGCCCCGGCGGCGTTGCTGGTACCGGCCTTCGTGCTGGTTGGCGCGGCGATATATTTTGGCCTCGATACGTCGCTTTCGGTGGGGTTGGCGCAGAATGCTGCTTTGTTACTTCTTAACGCTGTTTACTAGGGGCGCAGGGTGAACCCGACCGACGCCTTGATTGCGGCATTGTTGATCCCGGTCGCCGGCGCGGCACTCGTCGCGTTGGCCGGGCGTTGGCCCAATTTGCGCGAGACCATCACCCTGGTAACGGCAGTGGTTTTGTTCGCAACGGTTACGCGGCTTGTTCCTGGTGTGATCGATGGTGGCCGGCCGGCAGTCATGGCCCTCGACGTTGCCCCTGGGCTCGACCTGGCGTTTCGGCTCGAGCCGTTGGGTATGCTGTTTGCGCTGATTGCTTCGTTCTTGTGGATTATCAATTCGATCTATTCGATCGGCTACATGCGCGCCAACAACGAGCCGCGGCAGACGCAATTTTATGTCTGCTTTGCCGTCGCAATTGCCGCAACCCTGGGCATCGCGTTTTCCGCCAACCTGTTCACCCTGTTCATTTTCTATGAAATTCTGACCCTGACGACCTATCCCCTGGTGGCCCATCACGGTGATTCAGAGGCGCGCGCCGGAGGGCGCACCTATTTGATGATCCTGCTCGGTACGTCCATCGTCTTTTTCATTCCCGCGTTGCTGTGGACTCTCAGCCTCGCGGGAACGCTCGACTTCGTGCCGGGCGGGGTGTTGGGCGGCGCCGCGAGTCCGACCGTGATCGTTATTTTGTTAGCGTTGTTCGCGTTCGGCATCGGTAAGGCGGCGTTGATGCCGGTCCACCGTTGGCTACCGGCGGCGATGGTGGCGCCGACCCCGGTCAGTGCGCTGTTGCACGCGGTCGCAGTCGTCAAGGCCGGCGTATTCACGATCGTAAAAGTTGGCGTCTACACGTTCGGCATCGATACGCTCTCGGCGATTTCCGGCGCCGACTGGCTGCTTTACCTGGCCGGATTCACCGTTATTGCCGCCTCGATTATCGCGCTTAGGCAAGACAATCTGAAGCGCCGGCTGGCCTATTCAACGGTGAGCCAGCTATCCTACGTCATTCTTGCGTTGGCGATCTTGACACCGATCTCGGTGGCCGGAGCGGCGCTTCATATCGCTGCCCATGCATTCGGCAAAATCACATTATTCTTCGCCGCCGGATCGATCTACACCGCCGCCCATAAGACCGAAATCAGTCAACTCGACGGCATCGGGCGTGTTATGCCGTGGACAATGGGGGCCTTCGCCATCGGTGCGTTGTCGATGGTTGGGATTCCACCGACAGCGGGTTTTGTGTCGAAATGGTTCATCCTGACCGGCGCGATGGACTCGCAGAACCTGTTCGCCGTAGCGGTGATAATCGTTAGCACGTTGCTCAACGCGGCCTATTTCATGCCTATTGTCTACCAGGCGTTCTTTCGCAAGCTGCCCGATAATCCGGGCCATAGCCACGGCGAGGCGCCGTTCGCGATCGTGCTGGCGTTGTCGTTGACGGCGCTGGGCACGGTCGTCCTATTTTTCTTCCACGACACCGCGCTGACCTTGGCGCGGCAACTGGCGGGGATTTCGTGATGGACGATCAT
>JAPUHN010000368.1 GCA_027297685.1 Alphaproteobacteria bacterium
CCTGATCATGTCACTGGCGCCCGCGCTGGCAGCGCCTAAGGGCGACAATGGCAATGGCGGCGGCAATGGCGGCGGTAAAGGCGGTGGCAACGGCGGAGCAGCGGCCAGCGTCGAGGCGGCGCTTGGCTTTATCGAAGCGCAAATGGCACCTTCGGGCCTCGTCGATTCATTCGTCGAAGACAACGCCGACTATTCCTACACCTACGACAACGCCCTCGCGGCGATGGCCTTCATCTCCGCTGGAAATCTGTCCGCCGCCAGCACCGTCTTAGCGGGCGTCGCCGCGATCGAAGCCGAAGCCGATGGGGGCTTTTTGCACCGCTACTCGGCAAGCGACGGCGGTAGCGCGTATGGCCTGCCCGGGGTCGGGCACAATGCCTATCTGTTGCAATCTTTCGTCCTCTACAGAATGGCCAGCGACGATAGCCGTTACGACAGCCTATCGATGGCACTCGCCGATTATTTGCTGGCGCACCAGCAAAACGATGGCGGGCTGGTTGGGCGCGCTGGGGTAAGTTGGAAGAGTTGCGAAAACAATCTTGGCGCCTATAGCGCCCTCCATAATCTGGGAACTTTGCTCGCCGATTCGATACTGCTGGCCAAAGCCGAACTTGTGCGAACCTTCATTGTGGACGAGTGCTGGGACGACGACCGGTTTTTGACCGGCGAAAACGATCCCATGATCGTCACCGATGTCCAGGCGCTCGGCGCTCTGGTCCTCGGGGCGGGCTACACCGCGGGAGCCTATTGGGTCGAGGAACACACCCAGACCACGAGACGCTATAAAGGCCGTAAGACGATTACCGGGTTTGATCTCAACACCGATCGCGACACCGTTTGGGTCGAAGGCACATTGCAACAGGCGATGGCCTTTATGACTGCCGGTGACCAACAACGCGCCGATAATTTCAAGCGGGAAGCCGAGAAGCTTTTCCAATCATCCGGCGCACTCTGGCAAGCGAGTAACGCCGGCACGTCTGGATTCGGTGACACTTTCATGCCGTGGCAGGCCATTGCGCCGACGGCGTGGTACGTATTCCTCAGCTTGCAAGATAATGTTTTGGAAACGCTTCCCTAAAACCTCTCCCAAATTTAGGAACTTGAGGCTGACGGCGGTTAATAGCCATGTGTGGGCGGCCTCCCTCTAACGACATCGTAATGCGCCATAACCCGATGGCAGCCTAAAACTACGGATGTCTGTTTTTGGCCAAAAGCTGCCGTAAACGGAGGCCATCAAGTCCGTTATTTGCGCCGCGCCTGGACGATTATGCCGACGATCGTCTCTTCACCGAGCGATCGGCATGCCTCCAGCCGCTGCAGGCCTTCCACCAGCACCAGGCGGGCGCCGTCGCGCCGGACCAGGATCGGCATTTTCTGGCCCTCTTCCAGCATGCTCTCGGCGATCGTGTTCACGGTCTCCGGATCGAGCGTCCGCCGCCGCTTCGCCGGCACGTAAATGTCTTCGATCCTGAAGGTCTGGTCATCCATCGGCTACTGGCGATATCCCGTCGCGCATCGGCGGAACCCGAATATTCAAGCAATCGATCATACCATGCTCGTTCGGGAGGTGGGATGCACTTTGTACCATTATCGTCGGTAGCGAATGTCCGCTTTTGGCTAAAAGCTTCCGTTAGCGGCAGCCGTCAATCACACCCGGTTTACCCCCGATTTCAGACATCCAAACACCGACGCCCGTTGTTGAGGTTATAGCGATCGTGAACCGCGCCACCTGATTACGCCGATGACAGATCCAGCGGATTGTGCTTCAGATCCTCAGCGCGTTCGATCGCGACTAACACGGCGCGCCCCTTTTTGTCGGCGTCGGCGTTCTTCTCCGGCTCGATCATACGGTCCCAAACTGCATCGCGGGTGGGGCCGTCGGCATGGATCGTGACGGTGCCGTAAAACCGGGCGACGCCGCCCGCCGGTAATACGCCCGACGCGCGCAATTCGGGATCGCGGAAGAACAGAGTAACCTTGTCGCCATCTTTCATATTGTCGTGGGTATGACCGCTGCCGCGGTCCCAAAAAGCGATCGTTTCATCGTCAAACACCAGCGTACTGCCGCGCGGACTGATTTGGACGTAGCCATCGGGCATTATCGTACCGACCAAAACGACGTTTGCCGGAAACGCGGTGCCGATGGGTTCGCGTAACGCGTTCGGAATCTTTGCCATAATATTTCTCCAATTTATTTCGCAAATTTGTGCACTTTGCGACGGCCATCGGGACGCGAGTACGTCCGTGTACGTCAGTGGAGCAGATCAGCTGCATTGGCATCTCGATCAATACACTTCGATAACCTAACTGTTGCTTATCAAGCTATAAAGACGTCATTGAGAAACAGACTGTTGATTTTTGAGAAACAAATGGACCGTTTTGGTGACATCGAGATTTTCGTGACGATTGTCGATGCCGGCAGCATCAGCCGTGCGGCAGAGCGCCTCGATATGGGAAAATCCGCCGTAAGCCGCCGGCTGTCGAGCCTCGAAGCACGTCTGGGGGTGCAACTTCTCAATCGTACAACTCGCAGTCTCGATCTTACCGATGAGGGACGCGAGTTCTATCAATCCGGACGGACTGTCTTGACGGATGTCAAAAACTTGGAAGGGTCTGTCTCTGCCGGTGGTGAGACCCTTAAGGGACGAATACGGATCGCCGCGCCACTTTTCTTTGGATTGGAGTACATCAGGCCCGTCGCGATTAAGTTCATGACCGCGCACAGGGAAGTTAGGATTGATATCGAATTTAGCACCCGTCACGTGGACCTTCTAGACGAAGGATTTGATTTGGCAGTGCGCGTGGGCGAGTTGAGCGATTCGAGCCTCATGGCGCGAAAGATCGCACCCGTGCAGCAATTTGTTTGTGCAAGTCCTGACTATTGGCGGACGCACGGACGACCACGCACACCTCAAGAACTCACCGGTTACACATATTTGAGATATTCCGGCAGCGCCGATACCACGCGCTGGATGAAAGCCGGCGAACCCAAGCAAGACGGCAAGGTGAATCTTGCCGGTTGGGTGAACTCCAACAATGGTGATTTCTTGTGCGATGCCGCGATCGCTGGATTAGGGTTTGCTATCCTACCCAGTTTTATCGTCGAAAAAGCGGTTGCGCGAGGTGTGCTCGAGCGCGTGCTCGCGGGCTACGATTGGGCAGACATGAACCTCTACGTGGTTTATCCGCAGACGCGACATTTTTCAAATCGTACGCGCGCGTTCATTGAATGTCTCATGGATCATATTGCCAGCTCGCCCGGTGACGAAAATCTTTGACCCGTTAAAAATATCCGACATTGCAACCGAGCGTTTATCTCCAGACTGGCCTGCCCGCGATAGCCAACGGACGGTCTGGCCGGCGGGCCGTCACAATCGCCGATTAGAAAATCGCTATGCCGATGGCAGGGGCGTTGAAAGTTACAAAAGCGGAAAAGGAGAGAAACCAGCAGATGGTCGCAAGCTGGATCAGAATACGAGTAGGGGTTCGGTTGTACAACGGTTGAACTCATTCGGAAGTTTTCTATTCGAAAAAAATTCACTTTTTGTGTTTTCTATCCAAACCTAAGCGGCTAATGTCATTTGGTAATTTGTCCGAACAAAAAAATGGGAGGGTCGCATGATGTTAAAATTACCAAGAATCTCTAGTCTGGCGCTCACGCTCGCTGGTGTTCTCGGGTTCACCTTTTTGAGCCCGACCGGGGTTCCAGCCGCGGAGTTCCCCAACAAACCAGTGATTATTCAGGTGCCGTTTGCACCGGGCGGAGGTGCCGACCGGACATTCCGTCTATTCGCCCCATATCTTTCGAAAGAGTTGGGCGTGCCGGTCAAAGTCACCAATGTTGCCGGCGGCGGCGGATGGGTGTCGTGGAGCCAGGTCACAAGTAATTGGACGGCCGAACGCGACGACCACAAGTTGGGGGTTGTTAATATCCCGCACATCTTCTCGATGCTGAACCCGGAAATGAAGCGCAAGGAGACGCTTGAGTCGTTCAACTTCCTGGCCTGGCACTCCTACGACCCCGGCCTGTGGCTGGTGCGCTGGGATGATGACCGTTTCAGGGACCTGGATGACGTGATCGCCTACGCAGAGAAAAATCCGCTGATCGTCGCGGTGGGCAGCCATGGCGGCGACGACCATGTCGGCATGGCCTTTGCCGCGAAAGCCGTTCCGGCATTGAAAAACGTTAAGATGATCTTCAGCGACACCGGCGACAACGGGAAGATCCAGTTTCTGCTCGGCAAGAATGTCGACATGGTCGCAGGCAACGTCGGCTACTACATCAATGGCATCATTGAACGCAAGATGCGGCCGATAACAGTCCTGCACGACGAGCCTTGGCCCCTTCTGCCGAGCGTGGCGACCTTCCAGGAAACCACAGGTAAACCAAACATCACCTATGCCGGCCGCACGCTCGCAACTGCGAACGGGCTCTCCGAAGAAAAGCGGGAAATCTATCTTGCCGCCATCGAGAAGGCGATGAGCAATCCGGAATATATCCAGAAAGAGCGAGCGAACCGGAACGTCCTGATGTTCCGCAAGGGTGACGATATGTGGGACCTGCTGCGGGCCGGCCAGAAGGTTGCCGAAGACGCGGCCTATTGGGAGGAGAGTAAGAAATAGTCCTGCAACACGGCGATACGCGCCGATGCAAACGTCATGCCCTGCCGGAGCTTTTCCGGCAGGGCTTGGCGGCAGGTTTCAACACCGCAATCCCTGATCGCCTGTGCCGCAACCAAAACGTGCGGTGCGTTTCGTGACGGATTTGAACGTTAGGACATTCGGATGAGCAAGCTGTGGGCCGAGCGTCTGACCGCGATCGGGATGCTTGTCGTTGCCGGTTTCTTCGTCATAGAGTCGATGAAAGTGCCGAGCGCTTCCGGCGCATTTCCGAAGTTCACCGAGTACGCGATTATCTTGCTCGCGCTAATCATGCTCGGGCGCAGTTTTCTGACGCACGACAAGAAATTTTTGGGCGACGTTCGCTTCGATTTTTCCTATTCGGGAATGAAGCCGGTCTACATAATGGTCGTGGCGATTTTCTATGGCTATGCCACATTCCTGGTCGGGTTTTATGTCTCGTCTATCGTTTTTTATTTCCTGATCATCTACATGACCGGATTAAGAAACTACAAGGCCATAGGAACGGTCGCACTCGTGCTGTTCCCACTGATGTATATCTTTTTCACCATCGCCCTCGGCGCGGATCTGCCCGAGGGATTCCTGATCTGATTGCGACAGCAATGCACCATCACGGGAATTAATGGCAATGGAATCATTTTCCTACTTGGGCGACGTAGTCACGCTGGCGAATGTGGGCGCCATGTTGATCGGCATCGTCGTCGGCCTGATCATCGGCGCCATCCCGGGGCTCGGTCCGCCAATGGCGATCGCCCTAATGATCCCCATTTCCTTCACCTGGGAACCCGAGACCGCGCTGATCATGATGGTCGCCACCTACGCCGCCGGCATCTATGGCGGATCGTTCACAGCGATCCTGCTGCGCGCGCCCGGAACCTCCGCGTCGGCCGCCTCGGCGATCGAAGGCTACGAAATGACCAAACGCGGCAAGGCAATCGAGGCGATCCGCATGTCTACCTTCGCCTCCGTGATGGGCGGCTTGATCAGCGGCTTGGTGCTGCTGTTCCTGGCG
>JAPUHN010000369.1 GCA_027297685.1 Alphaproteobacteria bacterium
CACCGTGGCCGGCACCTTCCCCGACCGGTTCGCCGCCAACGCCTCGCTCTACGGTGTCTGGATCGTCACCGAGCACGACGACTCGCCGCACCTGCTGGCCGATAAAATCGAGGGCGAAATGTACTTGGCCTTCGCCGAACATGACCAATGGGTGCCCGGCAACGTAATCCCCGATCTGACCACCGCGCTGGATACCCACGGCGTGGTACACGAGATTGAGACCTACCCCGGCACCGAGCACGGTTACGCCTTTCCCGAGCGCGAGATGTATAACGAGGCCGCCGCCGAGGCGACGTGGGCGAAAATGTTCGCGCTGTACGAACGCCGGCTGGGGTAATTGGGTCTTGCGTGTTACCGGCACGGCTGGGACACTTTTGCAATTAAGAATATCCACGTGGAGAGACATCACCATGGACACCCGCGCCGCGGTCGCGCATGAAGCCGGCCAACCGCTGGCCATCGAAACGGTACAGCTCGACGGCCCCAAAGCCGGCGAGGTGTTGATCGAGATCAAGGCCACCGGCATCTGCCACACCGACGCATTCACCTTGTCGGGCGCCGATCCGGAGGGGCTGTTTCCCGCCGTTCTGGGACACGAGGGCGCCGGTGTGGTGGTCGATGTGGGCCCCGAGGTCAGCAGCCTGAAACCGGGCGACCATGTGATCCCGCTCTACACCCCGGAATGCCGCCAGTGCGACTATTGTCTGAGCGGCAAGACCAATCTGTGCCAGTCGATCCGCGAAACGCAAGGCCGCGGCGTCATGCCCGACGGCTCCTCGCGTTTCTCGTTGGGCGGCGCGCCGTTGTTCCACTACATGGGCACTTCGACCTTTTCCAACTTCACCGTGTTGCCCGAGATCGCTGCGGCGAAGATCCGCGAAGACGCGCCGTTCGATAAGGTCTGTTATATCGGCTGCGGCGTTACCACCGGTCTCGGCGCGGTGATGAACACGGCCAAGGTGCAGCCGGGCGACAATGTGGTGGTGTTCGGGCTCGGCGGTATCGGGCTCAACGTCGTCCAGGGCGCGCGGCTGGTCGGCGCCGACATGATCGTCGGCGTCGATCTCAACCCGGCCCGCCAGCCGCTCGGCGAAGCCTTCGGCATGACCCATTTCGTCAACCCCAGCGAGGTCGAGGGCGACCTGGTGCCCTACCTGGTCGATCTGACCAAGGGCGGCGCCGACCATTCGTTCGAATGCATCGGCAATGTCGAAGTGATGCGCCAGGCGCTCGAGTGCTGCCACAAGGGTTGGGGTAAATCGACGATCATCGGGGTCGCGCCGGCCGGCGCGGAAATCGCCACGCGGCCGTTTCAACTGGTTACCGGACGGGTCTGGCAGGGCACTGCGTTCGGCGGCGCCAAGGGCCGCACCGACGTGCCCAAAATCGTCGACTGGTACATGGACGGCAAGATCAACATCGACGATCTGATTACCCACACCATGCCGCTGGACGAAATCAACAATGCCTTCGATTTAATGCACAAGGGCGAATCGATCCGCAGCGTGGTTACGTTTTAGGGTTTTTCCCTTGTGTCGCACCAGCCTTGCCACGCGGCATTGGCCCGACTATCTAATTACCAGCGAAATCACCCTGGTCCTCTAGACCGACACGACCGGGCTGGCCTTGATTGCCCGTAATTTCCCAGGAACCCCGTGATATGCCCGACACCCATCATTCCAAAGTTCTAATCATCGGCTCCGGCGCTGCCGGCTGCACGGCAGCGGTCTATGCCGCGCGCGCCAATCTGAAGCCGACTATGATCCACGGCATGCAGCCGGGCGGGCAAATGACGATCACCACCGATGTAGAGAACTACCCGGGTTTCGCCGAGACCATTCAGGGGCCGTGGCTGATGGAGCAGATGGAAGCCCAGGCAGAGAATGTCGGCACCGAAATCGTCAACGACGTGGTCGTCAATATCGACTTCAGCGCCCGCCCGTTCGCGTGCGAATGCGATTCCGGCGACATCTACACCGGCGACGCTTTGATCATTACGACCGGCGCCTCGGCGCGCTGGCTGGGTCTGGAATCGGAACAGAAATTCAGCGGCTTTGGCGTTTCGGCCTGCGCCACTTGCGACGGCTTTTTCTATCGCGACAAGCCGGTGATGGTGGTAGGCGGCGGCAATACCGCAGTCGAGGAGGCGCTGTTCCTGACCAACTTCGTCACCAAAGTCACCGTGATCCACCGGCGCGATGCGTTTCGCGCGGAAAAAATCATGCAGGACCGCCTGTTCCGCAATGACAAGATCGAGGTGATCTGGGACACCGTACTGGAAGAGGTGGTCGGCGACGACGACCCGCCTGGCGTCACTGGCGCGCGCGTGCGCAACGTCAAGACCGACGAAATCACCGAAATTGGGGTCGACGGTGTCTTCATCGCCATCGGCCACGATCCCAACACGGCCCTGTTCAAGGGACATTTGGATATGGACGACGAGGGCTATTTGATTTCCGCGCCAGACAGTACGGCCACCAACATTCCCGGCGTGTATGCCGCCGGCGACGTGAAGGACAAGGTGTTCCGTCAGGCGGTCACGGCGGCCGGCATGGGCTGCATGGCCGCACTGGAGGCCGAGAAATTCCTCGCTGCGGCCGAGCAAGACGATACCCGCAAAGCCGCCGAGTAGGCCGTTGTTGGTTGACTGGCTCAACGGTGGAGAACCCGGCTAATGCCAATGGACTGGGATAAACTGCGGATATTCCATGCGGTGGCGGAAGCTGGCAGCTTCACCCACGCGGGCGACAGCCTGCATTTGAGTCAATCGGCGATCAGCCGGCAAATCAGTTCGCTCGAAGACTCGCTCAGTTGCCGGCTGTTCCACCGTCATGCGCGCGGTTTGCTGCTGACCGAGCAGGGCGAATTGCTGTACCGCACAGTGCATGAAGTCTACGCCAAGCTAACCATGGCCGAAGCCCAACTCAACGATGCGCAGGACCGGCCCCAAGGACCGCTCAAAATTACGACGGCGGTCGGTCTGGGTTCACTGTGGTTGACGCCGCGTATCCGCGAGTTCATCGATCTCTACCCCGACATCGAAGTCACGTTGATTACGTCGGACGAAGAACTTGACGTTTCGATGCGCGAGGCCGACTGCGCCATTCGCCTGACGCGGCCGACGCAGCCGGATTTGATCCAGCGCCGCCTGACCCGCGTCAATACGCATGTCTTTGCATCGTCGGACTATCTGCAGCAGCACGGAATGCCCGATCGGGTTGCCGATCTCGACAATCACAAACTGGTCGTCTACAGCGAGGAAAGTGTGCTGCCGGCACCCAATCTGAACTGGTTGCTTAACGCCGCACGCGAAGCTACCGGCAGCGAGCCGCAAAAAATCCTCACTCTCAATAACCTGTATGGCATGGTCCGCTCGGTCGAAGCGGGAATCGGGATCGCCGGTTTACCAGATTTTCTCGCCCGGGAATCACGCAGCCTGGTGCGTATTTTGCCCGAACTCGAGGGTCCCGGTTATGATGCTTTCTTCGTCTATCCTGAAGAATTGAGGGCATCGCAGCGGATTGGGGTATTCCGCGATTTCCTCGTCGCCAAGGTGGCCGAAACGCGGTTCTAGGCGTCGGAGTTTGTTAAGTCTTTGAATTAAATATATTTATTAAGATATGATAAAATTGCATATCTGGTTAACGGATTAGGAACATGGAAATCTTTTGCCGCGGGTCTATTTAAAATAGAGCACGATGTATCGAAACATCGTCCGCGTAGCACACTACCCTCCCGGTGCGCACGCGAAGGGCTGCGCAAGCGGCCCTTACGTCTCCCACGACGTAAAGCCTCCCTGTTCAACTAGGCCGGACCCCCTGAGGGGCCCGGCCTTGTTTTTCTAGCCTCAATTCGGCCGGCGCTGGCGCTACGGCGATACCACTTGGGCGGATGATCGAGCAGGTCCCTAGCGGTTATCGATACAGCGGTTCATTTTCCAGGCCGGTATACAAATCTGCGACGAACTCGGTGTAACCGTTGAACAATTGCGTCGGCACCCGATCGCGCTGGCTGCCGCCGAGCAGCCATTCGGTGGCTTGACTCCACCGCGGATGATTGACTTCCGGGTTCACGTTGGCCCAAAAGCCGTATTCCTTTTCCGCCAACGCTTCCCAAAAAGTTTTTGGCCGTTTGTCGGTGAAGGTGAAACTGATAATCGACTTGATCGATTTGAAACCATATTTCCACGGCACCGCCAGGCGCAGCGGGGCGCCGTTCTGTCGGGGTACCGGCTTGCCGTAAATACCGGTCACCAGGAAAGCCAGTTCGTTGGTCGCTTCGGCGATGGTGAGGCCCTCTGTATAGGGCCAGGGATACCAAAACTGCCGCAGACCCGGCATTTCCTTTTTACTTTCTGCGATCGTGCGCATCGCCACGTATTTCGCGCTCGACAGTGGTTTCGCCAACTCGACCAACTGGCGCATCGGGAAACCGGACCACGGCACGGCCATCGCCCACGCTTCGACACAGCGGTGTCGATAGAGGCGTTCTTCCAACGTAACCTTTTTCAACAGATCGTCGAAGCCGATCTTGAATTCCTTCTCGACCATGCCGTCGATCGAAATTTCCCAGGGGCGAATTTTGAGCTTCTGGGCGGCGCGCGAGATTTGCTTGTGCGAGCCGAACTCGTAGTAATTATTGTAGCTGGTGGCGTTTTTCTCGGGCGTGATGTCGCGGTCGAGCTTGTATTTTGGATTACGCTCGACCGGATACATTCCTGCCGTCGGATCGTCCGCCGGTGCCGCCGCCATCGCCCGCCCGGCCAACAGCATTGGCGCAGCTCCGGCGATAATCGGTCCCGCCGCGATCGTCTTGGCGATCTGGCGTCGGTTTAAAAATACGTCTTCCGGCGTTGCCATGTGTTCCGGCAACTCCCAACCGCGTTTGATTTTGACGAGCATTCTTCCTCCACACCTCTGGGGCGCAATACGCCCCCCTTACGATGGGGACAACCCAAATGAAACGCAAGTCACTCGCACATCAAAGGTTTGTCATGGAATAAACCACATTTTACGGTGTTATGGGGCTTGCGGCGCCACCAAACGGTCCATCGGCTGATCGCGGATCGGCCAATGAAGTAGCGCCGCGATGAGGCCAAGCGCGATCGAGGCGTACCACATCGCGTTGTAGCTGCCGGTCTTGTCGAACGCGACTCCGCCCAGCCAAGCACCAAAAAAAGCGCCGATTTGGTGGCTGAAGAAGACAAACCCAAACAGCATGCCGAGATGCTTGGCGCCGAATATACGCGCCACGACACCGCTGGTCAGCGGCACGGTCGACAGCCACAGCAGGCCGAACAGGCCGGCAAAGGCATAAACCGTCCATTGCGTCGTCGGCAGCATCATAAAAGCGGCAATCAAGGCCGCGCGGCCGAGATAGATAAAACTCAAGACGTTTTTCTGGCGATATTTCTTGCTCGATTCTCCCGCCAGATAGGTGCCCACGATGTTGCCAAAGCCAATCACGGTCAGCGCCACGGCGCCAACACCGGCGGTTAGTCCTTCAGAATCTACATAGCCGGGCAGATGGGTTCCGATGAATGTGACGTGAAACCCGCAGACAAAAAAGCCGGCCACCAGCAGCAGATAACCGGAATTCTTGCGCGCGGCGGAAAGCACTTCACGTAAATCCAAGTCGGGTTCATCGGTGCTTACGTCCTCGGCATATTTAAACAACCGTGCCAGTATCGTCATCAAAACGACAATCACTGCGGCCGCAAGCAGGGCGAAGAACCATCCGGCAGCACCAATAACGGCTTGACTTACGCTCGGCAGGACCATCGGCCCCAAAGCTCCGATGGTACTCACCAGAGCGACAGCATAGGTACGATTTTCCGGCGTTACCGCCCGCGAGACAGCACCGTACACAACGGCTATCCCCGCACCGCTCATGCCGAGACCGATCAACACACCGCCGGTAATAACAAGTTCGGCCGGCGTGATCGCATTGGCCATGCCAACCACGCCCAACGCATAAAGAATACCGCCCATAGCGATAACGCGGCCCGCGCCATAGCGATCGGCGAAGCCGCCAACGAAGGGCTGCGCCACCCCCCACAGCAAGTTTTGAATCGCCATGGCGAACCCAAACAGGCCCCGGCTCCAATCCAGATCGAGGGTCATCGGAACGAGAAAGAGGCCGAATGTCTGGCGCACGCCGAGCGAGATCGCCAGCACTCCTGCCCCTGCGATGATGACCAGTACTTGCGGTCGCGATATTGCGCGGTTCATTACCCGATCCAATGCCTGAAGACCCACCCTACAGGACGGTTACATGCGTTCTCTCGAATGATCTGTCAACGTAGCCTGAGCGTGGCGCATACTCATACGTGTGAACGTGCGGCACCGGGTCATAGATCAAAGCGAATTGCGGCCCAAATTGCGGCGCAGTTGTTTGATAAGATCGCGGGTTCCCGGCAGATGGGGGTGCATCAGCAACGCCGCCTCGAACGCCGACAGCGCCGCCGCGGGATCGCCGAGCTGCAGTTCGATTTGTCCCAAACCGCTGAGCGCGCCGAAATGGCGCGGTTCCAGATCGAGTGTGACATCGACGTCGGCAATCGAGTCGGCCAAGTTGCCGAGGAGGAAGTGTACGGTCGCCCGTTTGTTCCACGCCTCGGCATATTCCGGCGCGATGTCGACAAGATCGTCGAAGACCTCCAGCGCCTCGCCGAGCCGTCGCCGATTCATCAAGACGACGCCCTGCTGCATCAGCGAAAACAGTTCCTGATCGTCGTTCTTGATCCACAGCCGCCAAATTTCGCCATGCGCTGCCGACACTTCGCTCGGGTTATTGCTCGTTTGCAGCACCGCAAACAGCTTGTCGAGGTCGGGGTCCTTTTGATCAGCGCCGACCGTCAACGGCCAAACCAAGCCGAACGCAATCATGGATCCAACGATAAGGCGTCGCATGGTTATAAGTATCATCCTATTTCGGTGTGCCGCCAAGCGCCCCCTAGCGCCAACCACGAAGAAGTGAATCGGTCGCCATTTGGCCGGTTCGGCCCGGTTTAAGCCCCTCGTTACTCGTTGCGCGCGATGAAATCGGCGATATGGGCGTTGAATTCGTCGACATGGACCATAAAGAAAAAATGGCCGCCATCTTCGTAGAGCTTTAGTTCTGCGCCGGGTATACGTGCCGCCATATCGACCGAGTAGTAGTGCGGCGTTACCGCATCGTTCTTGGCACAGACCACCATTACCGGCACATCGATGGCGCCGAGGCGATCAATCTCATCGTGCGCCATGATGGCGTCGATGCGCTCGGTCACGACGTCGGGCGGCGGCGCGCCAGCGATCATAATCTTCTCGTTCTCGAGCATTTGATCGTAATGGTCGGTAAAGAATTTGGGATCGTTCAACGCCGGCGTCGTCATCAGCGTCAGCGCCTCGGCGCCCATTTCGGCGAGGACGCGTTTGCGCATCTCGAACTGGCGCAGGAAGTAGGCATCCGATTTGGGCCACGAACAGCAGATCGCCGCGCTCTGCACGCGGTCGGCATTATCGAGGCACAAGATTTGGATGATCGCCCCGCCGGTCGACGTGCCGACCATGTGCGCCTTGGCGATGCTGGCATCGTCCATGATGGCGACGATGTCGGCGGCCATGTTGGCAACGCTGTAGACGCCCAGCGGCTTGGCGCTCTCGCCGGTGCCGCGATGGTCGTGCAACACCACCGGCCGCGCGGCGGCGAACACTGGGGACTGGTTGAAGAACATGCCGCGCGTACCGCCCAACCCGGCGATGAAAAAGACCGGAACCTTGGGGCTGTCAGAATTGAGAATCTCGTAGGAAATCTCGACGCCGCCGGATTCGACCGTCGCCATGGTGAAGTCTCCCTTGCCAGTTCGAAGCCATGTTCGCTGCCAGGACTGGATACGTCAACGCGGCAACCGCCTCATCAAGGTGAAACAGCTCCCGGGGCCGATCGAGGCGGCGTTGATCGCGGGCTTGTGCAGCGTCCAGGCGGTGGCACCATCACGCTCTATCGGTACCATTAGTGGAATTGCTCTTAATATTTACCGCGACCATAGTGAGAGCATCGATGCCAAAATTCATTCCCTTAATTGCTGACGTTCTCAGATACCTCGCAGTATCGATGTCGTTACAACTGGCGCTCCAGGGAATTTCAATATATAAATACAGGGTTCATATATTGAACCAGCAATCTAAATATCGCCGGGGTATCCCTTGATGATTTTGCGAACTGTCGTTCTGCCACATGCT
Organism: Alphaproteobacteria bacterium; assembly: GCA_027297685.1. GTDB lineage: Bacteria > Pseudomonadota > Alphaproteobacteria > UBA6615 > UBA6615 > JAPUHN01. Next base: position 8,226 of record JAPUHN010000369.1, read on the forward strand.
TGACGCCTTACTAACTGGGCTCGATCTGGTTTTTGAATGGCCATCGATCGGCTTTCTGATGTTGGGGGTGGTGCTGGGGATTTGGATTGGAGCGGTCCCTGGTCTTGGCGGAATCATCGGCCTGGTGCTGCTGCTGCCTTTTACTTTCGGCATGGAGCCAATTCCAGCGATGGCTTTATTGCTAGGCCTATGGACCGTAACCACGACCAGCGACACCATTTCTTCGGTAATGTTAGGCATCCCTGGTACGGCGGCCTCTCAAGCGACAATTCTCGATGGCTACCCTTTGGCCCAGCAAGGACAAGCAGGCAGAGCATTTGGTGCGGCGTTCACGGTATCGGCTTTCGGAGGCGTCTTTGGAGCCATCATTTTAGCCGTATCATTGCCTATCATTGCGCCGCTGATCCTGGCCTTTAGATCGCCCGAATTATTTATGCTGGGCATGCTGGGCCTGACAATGGTCGGTACGCTAAGCGGTTCCTCCGTGCTCAAAGGCTTGATAGCGGCAATGTTCGGCTTAATGTTGGGCTTTGTCGGTATGGCAGAAACAATTGCTATGCCGCGTTTTCATTTTGATAGCGTCTACCTGCTGGATGAACTGCCGATCATCCCGGTAGTCTTGGGTTTGTTCGCGCTGCCGGAACTTCTGGAATTAGCGGTGCGAAATGTTTCGATCTCCCGTATTCCGAAACACCAAGCCGAAGGCGGCGGTATCATGGACGGCATTCGGGATGCCTTCAAATACTGGTGGCTGGTTCTCAGGTGCAGTGTCATCGGCGCGTATATCGGCATGCTGCCGGGATTGGGCGCGTCGATTGTCGATTGGGTCGCCTATGGTCATGCCGTGCAAAGCACCAAAGACAACCCTCGTTTTGGACACGGTGATATTCGCGGCGTCATTGCGCCAGAAGCCGCCAATAATGCCATCAAGGGCGGCGCCCTGGTGCCAACCGTGGCCTTCGGCATACCCGGCAGTCTCGGCACCGCAATCTTATTGGGCGCACTAGTCGTTCAGGGTATCCGTCCCGGTCCCGATATGCTGACCGACAATCTGCATATCACTTTTTCTCTGGTATGGATGATCGTGGTGGCAAACGTAGCAGTTTCCATTTTGCTGCTGTTCCTGGCCAATCAAGTAGCCAAGGTTGCCTTTGTGCCGGGTCATCTAATAGTACCCGGTGTCATCGCAACCGTCTTCATGGGCGCCTGGCTCGGAGGCGCCTCAATCGGCGACTGGATCACGTGCCTCTCTATGGGCGTCATCGGCTATACAATGAAACGCGGCGGCTGGCCGAGACCCCCGTTGATCCTCGCTCTTATCCTCGGAAATATTTTGGAAAACACTTTCCAAATTAGCATGCGGGTTGCGCAAGGCTGGGGATGGCTGTCACGACCCATCGTATTGATCATACTGGCGATTATCGTCCTAACATTGGTTTTCGCTGTAAGCGGTATTGTTAAGAAGAAACAACAACAAGCAAAAGAGGGCGAGCAAAAAGATCAGAGTGATGAGGGTGAAGGAAACAGTAAAAACCCACTCATATCTCTGCCGTTTGGCATCGTCCTCGCGATTATATTCATTTGGGCCGGTATTGAAGCGCAACCGTGGCCGGAGGAAGTCAAACAGTTCCCGGTAACGATCGCCATTCCTGCTGCCATTCTGACACTCGCCGCGATCTTTTATGACACCCGTAATATTTTGGCGGAACGGCTCCTGACAAATAGTTGGGGCGAGGTTTTTCAACAGTCCGCGGAAAAAGCAGTACTCGGGCGGTCTCTCATTTTCTTCGGCTATTTGATCGCTTTGATCCTGGTGACGTTTGTCATCGGACAAAAATTGGCCTTGGCGCTTTTCATAGGTGTGTATCTATGGCGCTGGGGCGGCTATTCCGCGCGTATATCGATTGGCTATGCGATCGGTGGTTGGATATTTATCGTCGCTTTTTACGACCGGATCATGAACCTGCTGTTCCATCCGTCCTGGCTGCACAGTTGGATTATCCCGTCACTTCCGGAATGGATGCCGACATATCTCTTCTAGGAAATTAGCGCGCAAGGTGATCGTAGCCAGCGAGTTCAAAAACTTTCTGAACTGCAGCATTTAGGTCACTTTGTTTGCGAGCTATCGCGCTTGCGGGTCCGGTCATTTCGCCTGCTGTCTTGGCAAAATTGCCATCGATCATTACTGCGGAGACGCTCGACCGGTCGGCGAAAAGAACTACCGTATTGACCGGATCATGGATTGGCTGCAAGCACAGATCATCCATTTTCAAAAATACCAAATCGGCCTTTTTGCCCGGCGTGATCGATCCGATTTTATCTTCCATTTGAAGCGCGCGGGCACCAGCGATCGTCGCCCATTCCAGGGCTTCATAGGGGCTCGTAGCCAATTTTTCGATGGGCATATTGTCGTTGGCCTCTTCGCGGCAGTCGATGGCGTGCTGAAACTGCAGGGCAAAGCGCATGACATGAAACATATCGCTGGCAACGAAGACATCCGTGTCGGAACCAAGCGAAACTTTATCTCCCAATTTCTTGACCCGTCCACATAACGGGTCGGCCTTTGCGGATTGAATCTCAACGGTTGGTGTCGCTGTCACCGAGACGCCATGATCGATCAGCATTTTCAATTCATCATCAACCAGATAATTGCCGTGAACGATGTTGTGATCTGGACCAAGGAGACCGGCCTCGGCAATCGGATAGAAGCCTTCTTTGACCACTCGGTTTTTTCGGTTCCAAGTATGTGAACTGGAAACCAAACCAAACTCTCGAGCCAGCGCAAAATCGTGCAGCATGACTTCTTTGGTCGAGTTTTCTGGGCCAAGAATTGCCATGCCGAGCGTGATGAGCGCTTCAGTGTTTGACAATCGGCCTTTGCGAAGCCGTTCTATTTCTGATCGAGGATGGGGGATCTCTGAGAAATGTTTCTCGCCTTCTTTTTGCTCTGGTTTAACAGTGCCATGAGCAAACAGGGCTCGAATGCCCGATTCTTCTAAACCGTCGATGGCACCGTCGGTATGTTCGGGCGTTGCATTTACATGGCACCAGTCCATGATCGTCGTTGTGCCCGCATTTATCTGCCCCCAGGCACCGATCAAATTACCAAGATAAGTAGCCTCGGGCGTGTACGACATGGCAATGCCACGATGAATATTTTTATGATAATCGACCGAGGTCCAGTTTCCCGCGATGCCCCGCAATCCAGTTTGCCAGGTATGAATGTGAGCGTTGATCAATCCTGGAATAATAATGGTACCGGCTGCATCAATAATCTCTGCGTCGCCCGCTTCGAGCCCATGACCAACACCCGATATACAGTCGTCATCAATTAGAATATCGGCGCCTTCGAGGATTCCCAGGGACGAGTCCATGGAGATTATCGTCCCATTTTTTATTATTTTTCTATTCATGGGCAGACGTGGTCAACAGACCGCCTTTTTTTTACAATCTCACCACCAAACATCACTGAATCAACATCGGACCGATCATCGTAGCTGCCACAAAGACATAGCAACTGACATGATGCTTACCCGCTGAGATTTTCCTCAATGTCTTTAGCGACCTGGCAAACAGCGGCGCCAATCTCTTTGCTTATTTCCTTGGTAATTCTCGCCGCCGGACCTCTCACCACGACCGCGGCAACAACCCCACCATTTGGATTGAGGATGGACGCCGAAACGCCGGCGCTGCCGACAATGACCTGGTCGATCGCATACGCATACCCTTGCTTGCGGGCGAGCCTTAATTCATTCAAATACTGATCGCGATCTGTCACGGACTGCGGTGTCAGTGGCAGAAATTCAACTTGGTCAAGAATCGCCAACATTTCTTTTTCAGGAAGAGAGGCGAGTAAAACCCGGCCGGATGCACCGGAATAAATGGGTTGAACGCGGCCCAACTCCGCGACCACCCGAAGTTCTTTTCTGGTTTCCAGGACTTCGACGCAAATCCGATCCAAGCCACGCGGCTCAATAAGACATACGGTTTCATCGAACTGATCGAGCAACGATTTCAAATGCGGCTGGCAGACACTCCGCAGATCATGCCGCCAAAAGCGGCTGAGCCGCAAAATGCCCGGCCCGATATAATATAACCGGGTCTGAACATCTTGTTTTAACAGTTCGCCGTGAACAAGCGTCGATAAAAGGCGCAACGTCGTCGCCTTATCCAGTTTAAGGGCTTTGCTGATCTCGGTGAGGCTCATCGGATTGTCACTTTCACAGACAAAATACAAGACATCGATGGCACGCTCGACAGTTCGCAAAATCATCAAAGAATGCTCCGGTAATATTTAGGTTTTCGGTTCAATATATGAACCTGATATTTATATATTGAAATTATCTGAAGCGCTAGATATAACAACATCGACTCTGCGAAGTATCTTGGAACGTCAGCTATCGAGGGAATGATTTTGATTACAGGTGCCTCGACTTAAACCGGTTTAGAAACTGAACCAACACCCAGGGCTAACACACAGGGCCAACAAATAGGGAGAAGTCATTATGAAGCGTATCCATACATTTTGTATCGCGTTGACTGCTGTCGCTTTGGCGATGACTGGGGTGATGATGCCCACGAATGCGATAGCCAAACCGTACTATGAAGGTAAGACGATAACCGTCGTTGTCGGATTGGGACCCTCCTCAGGCGGCACCACGCTTGCCCGTCTCATCGGTAATCACATGTCCAAAAATATTGAAGGCAATCCGAAGATTGTTATCAAGAACATGCCTGGTGGCGCGCTATTGAAAGCCCACAATTTTGTCCATGCCAAAGCACCAAAAGACGGCACGGTGATTTATTATGGACCGCGCCAGCCGCTCGGCGAATTGATCGGCATGCCGGGCATGAATTTTAAATACAGCGATTTTACGGTGCTCGGCGGAGTCCAGGTGGCCGATCTGGTTAATTATGCCCGCACCGACACTTTAAAAGGAGGCCTCAAAAGTGGCGCCGATCTGGTAAAAGCACCAGACGTCATTTTGGGAGGTATCAGCGCCCGCACCATTCGTGTTCTCGCTACGATGATCCAGCTCGATATGCTGGGTGTGAATTTTCGTTTAGTTCCAGGCTACCGAGGCAGCGGAAAATTACGCGCGGCTATCCTAAATGGTGAAGTTCAAATGGGTAATGATGCGGCCCACGCCTATCTCAACCGCGTTGTTCCAACCATGGTCAAAGACGGCACGGTCATTCCTGTTTGGCAAATCCCTTCAATGGATGCCAGTGGCAATCTGGTCAAAAGCTCGTTGTTACCTAACATACCAAGTTTTAGCGAAGTCTACCGTCAAGTAAAAGGTAAAGACCCTTCTGGCATTCAGTGGGAAGCGGTTAAGAACCTCGTGAAGTTCGGCCAAACTGTGCAGCACATGTATTTTGGCCCTCCCGGCATGAACGAGGATGCTGTCGCGGCATTTCGTAAGGCGTTTTTACCGGCAATGACCAGTGCAGCCTATGAAGCGGATGCAATGAAAACCGTAAAGTACGTGCCGGCGCCCGCTGACTATAAGCGAGCTACCGAAGTACTTTCGGCAAATAAGGCGACGCCACCGGAGGTCGTTAAGTTTCTCAAGGACTACGTGGCCCAGCACTCGAAGAAATAACAGAATAAAATGGAGCCAAGAGGCATATCTATTAAATGCGAGGGAGCTCCGATTTGGAGCTCCCTTTTTCGATCGGTTGCTTTTATTAGGGCGTCATGACCGCTTATGGCAAAAAGCTATCGTTCGTGGGAGCGGCTACCACCAAGCCTTGTTTTGGAGATTACACGTGACGCTTGAACTTTATCATTTTGACCGGTCGACCGCCGCGCAGAAGGTGCGCCTCGCGCTCGCCGAAAAAGGGTTGGAATGGGACGGCCGCTACATCGAAACCGGTTTCGACAAGCGCGATCAGCATGATCCTGAATATCTGAAACTCAACCCGCGCGGGGTGGTGCCGACTTTGGTCCACGACGGTAAAGTGATCCGCGAATCGAATGTGATTCTTGAATATCTCGAAGACGCTTTCCCGGACCATCCCTTACGCCCGGAAGATCCCTTCGAGCGGGCGGAAATGCGGCTGTGGACGCGGAAAATCGATGACGGGGTCCACATCGACAGCCGCACTGTCGGCCAGTGCATCGCCATGCGCTTTCGCAGCCTCGAAGCCGACCCGGCGATCGTGGAAAAGCATTATCGGGAAATGCCCGAGATCGTGCGGCGCAAGAACGATCTGATCAATAACGAATTGGGGGTCGACTCGCCCTTGCTTCCTGACGCTGTTGGTACTTTCAAGACGCTGTTCAACGAAATCGACACGACCCTCGCCGACGGTGATTGGCTGGTCGCCAACATGTTCTCTCTCGCCGACATTTCCATGGTGGTCTATGTCAACCGCCTCGCCTCGTTTCAGATGGCGCCGCTGTGGGACGACCTGGATCGGCTCAAGGACTGGAATGCACGCATCATGGCTCGGCCAACCTACGTCACGGCGGTGACCGATTGGGGCGACACCACTTCGCAAAAACGCATCGAGTTGGGCAACCAAGCGTTCCCCAAGGTCAAGGCCATGTGGGATGCTGCGTGACGTGGCAATTCGGGCAGCACCAATGCTGCAATATTAATTTTGGATATTATTCATCGGGAAAACGAGGCTAAGAATGGCGACGAGATTCTTTAATCCGCAATCGATCACCCAACCATTCAATGCCTACAGCCACGGCGCGGAAGTTCCTTCGGGGTCGAAACTACTCTTTATGTCGGGACAGGTCGGTTCCGACTTGGAGGGAAATATTGCGCCAGATTTCGAAAGTCAAATCCGCAAAACATATTCCAACATAGAAGAAGTCTTAAAAGGCGCCGACATGGACTTGGGCAATCTCGTCAAGGTGACGACGTTCCTCACAGACCGGAACTATCTCTCGGCCATGCGGGAAATAAGAAACGAAATCCTGGGAGATCACAAACCGGCACATACGCTTTTGATTGTGTCCGGGCTAGCCTATGAGAACTTTCTGATCGAGGTTGAATGTGTTGCGGCGTCATAGAAATCGAACAAGCCGCCTCAATCAAAACGATAGCCGCGTAACTCGTCGCTTAGACTGCGGTGTAGCCACCTAGTCGGGCCAGAGAGTTTGGATCCGCGTTTGGTTACTGACTGCCGTCAGCGGATGGCATGGGGCGGTCCGGCCGTTGGCGTGACGTCAGCCGGCAAGCGCACGCGCCAACAGGGCAGCACCGGCATCGATCCCCTGCCGATCGAGACGATGCCCCAGCCCGGGCCGCTCGACGGTCGTGACCGCAACGCCCGCGGCCGCGATGGCCGTTGCCGCCAGGTTCTGCGATTCGAACGGCACAACCGTGTCGTCCGTGCCGTGGCACAGCAGCACCGGCGGTCTCGAGACGATCTCTCCGGTAAGGCTGTCCGCGGCACACAGGCGGCCCGAATACCCGAGTATCGCCGCGCAGGCAATTGGCCGCCTTAGTCCGACATGCAATGCCATCATGCAGCCCTGGCTGAAACCGAGCAGCGCCAAACGGTCGTCGGTCAGGCCGTGTGCTGCAAGCTCGTCGTCGATGAAGCCATCCAGAACTGGGGCGGCCGCCCGGACTCCGGCCTCGACCTTGTCGGGATGACGGTCGCCGTCCGGCAGATTGAACCATTCGTAGGTATACGGCGACGTGTCACAACGCTGCGGCGCGGTGGGCAGGACGAATGCGGCGTGCGGCAGGGTTTTTGCCAGGACCGGTACCAGGCCGACCAGGTCGTCACCGTCGGCGCCGCGGCCATGCAGCAGGATCACCAGTTGCTGCGGATCGCCGCCGGACGCCGGGCCGATACGCTGCCTTTTCAACCGTGTCTTCCCGGCCTTTGCCTGGATCGCTCCACCCGGGCGCGCGTGAGCGAAGGACCGCGATATCCACGCTGTCAGGCGCAGCACACCGGCATTTGCCATATAACCTCCACCTTGCAGAGATCATATTCCCCGTGCCGGTGCCGAGGGAACCGGATTATCTCTGCACCCAATTGATGACCTGACTTTTCGGCGTCGAACATCTGCTGTAGGGGTAAGAGCGGACGTAAATTCCGATCGGTGATTACGGCTGCTTTTGACCCAATAACGACTCGGGATCGCATATTATGGATGACGCCTGCCAAGCCACCGAGACCACGGACCAGACCAAACAGCGGAGAAACAGGTGAAACGTATTCTCGCAACATTTGCGTTACCCCTCGCCCTGACAGTCGGCGCAACGCCGGGCCACGCCGAAGGAAACGCCGTCACGGGCAAAGATACTTTTATTTCACGCTGTTGGTCTTGCCACTCGGTCGAAGAAGGCGGACGCGACAAAATCGGCCCCAATCTATTTGGCCTGTTCGGCGCCACGGCGGGACAACGGGCCGCCAGCTACGAGAGCCGCCACTCAGCGGAGCTGAAGAAATCGGGTATCGTGTGGAACGAAGAAACGCTCGATAAGTGGCTGGCAGGCCCCGAGAAATTCGTCCCCGGCACCAAAATGCCTTTCGTCGGATTTCCCAAAAAGACCGACCGGGACGATGTGATCGCCTATCTTAAATCGGTCACCCAATAGTGGAATTTTATTCCGCTTTTGATGCGGCGCACGGCTCCCCTCCGAAGGTACTGCAATGGGCCGAGACGAAACCGCGATGGTCTGATAACCGGCGTTATATTAGCTTTTTCTGATGGGTAGGTTTTGGCTATTTCCCACCACCACCGGCGGCTATCAGGCGCGTCCGCTTCGCTCCTGAAAACCGACGTAAATCCCGTAAAGTGATTACGGCGGCTTTTGACCCGATGCAGACCGGGGATCGCCTATTATGGATGACCCTTGAGCAAGCCGCCGAGGCCACGGATAGGACGAACCAGCGGAGAAACGCTTGAAACGTCTTCTAGCAACATTTGCGTTATCCCTCGCCCTGACGGTCAGTGCGACACCGGGCCTCGCCGAAGGTAACGCCGCCACGGGCAAAGATATTTATAATGCAGTCTGCTGGGAATGCCACTCGGTCGAAAAAAGCGGACGCGACAAAATCGGCCCCAATCTATTTGGCCTGTTCGGCGCCACTGCGGGACAACGGGCCGTCAGTTTCGAAAGCCGCCACTCAGCGGAACTGAAGAATTCGGGTATCGTGTGGAGCGAAGAAACGCTCGATAAGTGGCTGGCAAGCCCCGAGAAATTCGTCCCCTTCACCATAATGCCGTTCGTCGGATTTCCAGAAAAGACCGCCCGGGACGATGTGATCGCCTATCTTAAATCGGTCACCCAATAGCGGAATTTTATTCCGCTATTGATGCGGTGCACGGCTCCCCTCCGAAGGTACTG
>JAPUHN010000037.1 GCA_027297685.1 Alphaproteobacteria bacterium
CGGGTGGCGCCAGGTCAGGCAACGCGGCGGCAATATCGTCGGTCACGATTTCCAAAAACGGCGTACCGAGACGGCTGGCGTTTTCAGCAATTCGCGCCGCCCGTGCCGGATCGCGCTCGACCGCGACCGCCGAGGCGCCGCGTCCTTGCGCGTTTTGCGCTGCCCGCAGCCATTCGATGGCGACCGCGCCGCTGCCGGCGCCGAGGTCCCACAGATGCTGGCCGGGCAGTGGCGCCAAGACGGCCAGCGTGGCGGCGCGCACGATGCGTTTGGTCAATTGCCCGTCGTGCAGAAACGCCTTGTCGGGCAGCCCCGGCGCGTGCGAATGGACCTGCGCGGTGGCGCCGGCGATACAGTCGACGGCGATGGTGTTGAGGTCGGCGATTTCAGCCGCTGGCCATGCCTCGGCGCTGCCATCTTGGCAGGCTTCGCCGGCCGCGCCCATATTTTGCAACACCGACATTCGGCTGGGTCCATAGCCCAGTCCAGTCAGCCGCGCCGCGACCTTGGCCGGAGTCGACCCGTCGTGGCTGAGGATCAGCAATCGCGCGCCCGGTTGGGCATGGTAGGCCAACAGGTCGATGGGCCGGCCATGCAAGGTAAGACAGACACACCGGTCGAGCGGCCAGGCCAGCCGGGCGGCGGCGAGACTGAAGGCGCCGGGTGCGGGTACGATTGCCAGGTCCTCAGGGTCGAAGCGGCGGGCCAGCGTGCTGCCGATGCCGTAGGCCATGGGGTCGCCGGTCGCCAACACGACAACCCGTCGGCCGTGGTTTTCGGCGATGGTCGCCATGGTGGCGTCCAGCGGGAATTCCCAGGCGATCATTTCGCACCGGTCCCTGGCGGCTAGACCATCGACCAGCGCGAGGTGGCGTTCGCCGCCAACCAGAACCTCAGCGTTATCGATCAGCGCGCGCGCGGCCGGCGGCAGTCCATCGGGTCCGTCCGCCCCCATGCCAACCACGGTCAGCCAGGCACTCATATCGTGACGCTCATGGGGCCGAACCTTGTTCGATCGCCAGCGCATTCGATAGGGCATTTGCCAAGGCATTAATCGTGGCTGCGGCGACCGCGCTGCCGCCGCGCCGACCGGTCAGTGCGATATAGGGCGTGGCGTTGGCGTCGATGAGAGCATCCTTGACCTCGCGTGCACCAACATAACCCACCGGCATGCCGACGATCAGCGCCGGGCGGGGCCAACCGGCCGCCAATCCTTCCAGGAGCCTGAATAGCGCTGTCGGTGCGTTACCGACGGCGACGACGGCGCCTTCGAGCCACGGAACCCAGAGTTCGACGGCGGCGGCCGAACGGGTGGTGCGGCCGCGTGCGGCCAGTCCGCGTACGCTACCGAGACCCAGCGTGCACAGCACCGGGGTATCGGCCGGTAGGGCGCGGCGAATGATGCCGTCGGCCACCATGCGCGAGTCGGTCAGGATCGGCGCGCCGGCAGCCAAAGCCCGTTGTCCGGCCAATGCCGCACCGTCGGACCAGCGCAGATCGCCGATCGCTGCCACATCGCCGCAGGCATGGGCGACGCGCAACGCCACGGCGTGCATGTCTTCAGGCAGCGCGCCGAGGTCTGCCGCACTGCTGATGGCGGCGAACGACTCCCGGTAGATGGTGTCAGGATCGCGCAAATAGTCGAAGTGCATTGCCGTCATGTTTGGCGGGCTCTCAGGCCGTTTTCTACCGCTTGATCAACTGCTACCGCTGGCGTCGTCGCGCAGGCTGCGCGGCCCCAGCGGGTGATTGGCATGGGGATAGGGGTGGTGATGGCTATGGTCTGCGTGATGATGGTCCCCCTGATCGTTATCTCCATGGTGGTGATGCTCGGCTCCAGTACCGATTCCCTCGACATGGTGGTGGTGGCTTAGCTGCGCCAACCCGACTTCGTCCTCGAAGCCGAGCACCTGTTCGCGGTATTTGCACATCTGGCAGTTCATCACATTGGCGCCGTGGAGAATCTCCTCGACCCGTTCGGCGAATGTGTCGAGCACCAGCGGGTGGTCGTTGAGATAGGGCGCCTTGACGAACTGGACATCGGGGTGTGCGGCGGCGACGTCGTCGGCGTGTTCGTAGATGCGGCGCACCAAAACGCCGGTGAACAGGAAATAGGGAAAGACAACGATGCGCCGGTAACCTAGTTTTACCGCGTGCTCGAGTGCCGGTTTGACCAGCGGGAAAGTAACGCCGGAATAGGCTGTTTCGGCCCAGCCGAAACCGAGACCCTCCCACAACATCCGGCCGACCTTGGCGACGTTCGAGTTGGCGTCCGGGTCCGACGCGCCGCGGCCGACCACCAATAAAAGCGTGTCGTGACGGGCGATCGGCTCGCGCCCGGCGTCGGCCTCGACAAGCGCGGCGCTAATCCGGTCGCCGGCGGCGCGAATCATCCTCGCATCGATGCCGAGTTCGCGTCCATAAACGATGTCGAGGCCTGGATTCTGGGCCATGTAGGTGTTCAACACCGAGGGAATGTCGTTCTTTGCGTGACCGGCGGCGAACAGCATACCGGGCACCGCCAGGACCCGCTTGATGCCGCGCGACGCTAGCTTGTCGAGGCCTTCACGGATGATCGGCTGGGCGAACTCGAGAAAGCCGTACTCGACTTCGCGGTCGGTGAAGCGTTCGCGCATTGCCGTTGCCACGGCCGCGAACTCGGCCACCGCGTTCTCATCGCGGCTCCCGTGGCCGCACACCATAATGCCAAAACCTTCGCTCATATCTCTCGCTTCTCCCGTTACTGCCAATAGACCATGGCCATCTGCCAGCGCCAAGACACGGTCGTATTTGACCCGACGCGGTGGCGCGCCGCAGGATGCCGGCGATGCTTATTGCCGAATACGGTGCCAGCGGTTTGCTGCCGCCAATCGTTCTCTTGGCTGCGCTGTTGATCGACACGATCGTCGGCGAGTTCGGTCCGCTGTTTCGCGTTCTGCCCCATCCGGTGTCGCTGATTGGCGCGCTCACGGGGTGGCTGGACCGGCGGCTCAATCGTGCGCGCCGGGCGGCAGCCACCCGCGCAGTGCGCGGCGCGGTGGTGGCGGTGGGGCTCGCCGCGGCGCTGGCTGTGCTCGGCTGGGCGCTGGCCACTGTCAGCCGGTCGATTGCCTATGGCTGGGCGATAGAGTTGTTGTTGGTTGTCCTTTTGCTTGCCCAGCGCAGCCTGTTCGATCATGTGCGCGCCGTGGGCCGGGCGCTGGAGACCGACGGTCTTGCCGGCGGGCGCGCGGCGGTGGCGCATATCGTCAGCCGCGATCCCGCGCAACTCGACGAGCATGGCGTCGCCCGGGCGGCGATCGAGAGCCTGGCCGAGGGTTTCTGCGACGCGGTTGTGGCGCCCGCCTTCTGGTATCTGCTGCTCGGCCTGCCGGGCCTGTTCGTCTACAAGACCATCAATACCATGGACAGCATGGTCGGCTATCGCACCGAACGGCACGCCGCGTTCGGTCTGGTTACGGCGAAACTCGATGATGCGCTCAACTACATTCCGGCGCGTATTGCCGGCGGACTGATTGTCGCCGCCGCGATGTTCACGCCCAAGGGGCTGTCGTCCCAGGCACTCAAGGTGATGCTGCGCGACGGCGGAAAACACCGATCGCCCAATGCCGGCCGGCCCGAAGCAGCAATGGCCGGCGCCCTTTCGGTCGCCCTGTCGGGCCCGCGGCAATATGATGGCCAGGTGATGGACGAGCCGTGGCTCGGCGAGGAATTCTCCGCCCGCATTGGTGCGGTGGAGATCCGCCGCGCGCTTTATCTCTTCGTCGTTGCGTGTCTGGTCAACGCCGTGGTGATCGCTGCGATCGTCACCTATCTGATTGCGTAAGTTTGAAATTTAATCCTCCGCAGCAGCGAGCAGGGCATTGAGATCGAGACTGGCCTCCAAATGTTCAGCGAGAGCGTCGAGCGTCTGCTCGATCGACGCGTCGTAGAAAAATCCGTTCTGACGATTGCCGCGGAGCGTCGACAGAAAGTGGTGGCGGAACGCGTCGGCTGCGAACAGTCCATGGACGTAAGTTCCAGCCACATTGCCCGCAGGTGACACCGCGCCGTCGAGGCGTCTTTGTCCGCCGCAATCTAGGTTTAGCAAGGGGCGTGTGGTGTCCGGCCCGGCGGTTTGCCCCATATGCATTTCATAACCGGAAAACTCAATATTGCCGTCCGCCGAGCGCCCGGACACCGGCGCCAGCGACTTGTCGCCGCCGATGATTGTCTCGATATCGAGTAAGCCAAGGCCATCGGCGCGACCCGCCGGTCCTTCGATTCCCTCGGGATCGGTAATTTGTCGTCCCAGCATTTGGTAACCGCCGCAAATGCCGAACACGTTAGCGCCCCGGCGCGCCGCTGCCAGAATGTCGATATCCCAACCCTGGCGGCGCAACTCGGCGAGATCGGCGAGGGTCGATTTCGAGCCCGGCAGGATGATCAGGTCGGCATCGACGGGGAGCGGCTGGCCCGGCGGCACCAGGGTGATCGCCACATCGGGTTCGCCGCGCAGCGGGTCGAAATCGTCGAAATTGGCGATGCGCGGCAATCGCGGTACGGCGATGTGAATCGCGCCGGCCGCTTTACCGCTCGCACCAACGTGACCCGCCAGGGAGGCCGAATCCTCTGCTGGCAGGCGATAGGCGGCCTCGAACCAGGGGACGACGCCAAAAGACGTCAGCCCGGTATGAGCATTTATATCCGCGTGGGCGCCATCGAACAGCGAGGGGTCGCCGCGAAACTTGTTGACTATATAGCCGCGAATTCGCGCTTGTTCGCTGGCCTTCAGCAGCGACCAGGTGCCGACCAGACTGGCGATAACGCCACCGCGCTCGATATCGCCGACCAGCGCGACGGCAACGTCGGCGGCTTCGGCGAACCCCATATTGGCGATATCGCCGATCCGCAGGTTGGTTTCCGCGGGGCTGCCGGCGCCTTCGATCAAAACCAGATCGGCGCCGCTCTGCAGCCGCTCGAAACTCTCCAGCACCGCCGGTAACAGTTGCGGCTTCAAATCGTGGTAGGCGCGCGCGTCGGCGTTGCCTCTAACGCAGCCCTGGACGACGACTTGCGCCCCGACCTCCGATTGCGGCTTGAGCAGCACCGGGTTCATGTCGACCGATGGGGCAACGCCACAGGCGCGCGCCTGCAACGCCTGGGCGCGGCCGATCTCGCCCGTAGCGCCGTTGGGTCCGGCCGCGGGCGCGGCATTGTTCGACATGTTTTGCGGCTTGAACGGCCGCACCGCCAAGCCGCGGCGTGTGTAGGCGCGCGCCAAGCCGGCAACGATGAGCGATTTGCCCACATCGGACCCGGTCCCCTGAAACATCAGCGCCGCGGTCATGGTGTGTTACTCGCCTCCCGTTTGCGCAATACCTCGTGCTTCGATAGGTGTGCCATGCGGTGGTTTTCTCTGGTCGTCGGGAGCGCTCGCATGACCTAAAACTCGATGCCTGTTTGCGCTTTTACGTCGTCGCGGAAGTGGTGCTTGACCATCGTCATATCAGTCACCATGTCGGCGGCCTCGATCAGCTCGGGTTTGGCGTTGCGGCCGGTGACGACGACGTGCAGGTCGGGCCGCCGCGCCGTCAACGCGGCAACCACATCGGCGATTGGCAGATGGTGGTAGCGCAACACGATGTTGAGTTCGTCGAGCAGGATAAGGTCGTAGGCGGGGTCGGCAATCATCTCCTGCGCCACCGTCCAGGCGGCTTTGGCGGCAGCGATGTCGCGCTGGCGATCCTGGCTGTCCCAGGAAAAGCCCTCGCCCATCACCGCGATGGTAATCTGATCGGCGAATTTCTCCAAAACCACCCGCTCTCCGGTTTCCCACTTGCCTTTGACGAATTGGACGATTCCCACTTTCATGCCGTGGCCAAGCGCGCGCATGACCAACCCCATGGCCGCCGTGGTCTTACCCTTGCCCTTTCCGGTATGGACCATCAACAGGCCTTTTTCCCTGGTCTTACGGGCGAGGATCTTGTCGCGCGCGGCTTTTTGTTTGCGTTTTTTCTCCGCCCAGCGGGCATCGTCGTCTTGGGTTGTCATGCCGTTTGCTCCAAGGCCGTTTGCTCCAGGGCCGATTGCTCCAGGGGTAGGCCGGCGAGTTCCGAGAGGCGAGCATAGGCCGAGTTGGAGCGTGCCTGCCACAGACCGCGATCGATGGCCTCGCGCAGCCGCTCGGCCATTTCCCTAAGCGCCGCCGGGTTGTAGTCCTCGAGGAAGGCGAGCACTTCTTCGTCGCCTAAATAGGCGGTGTAGACCCGGTCGAACTGGTCGTCGCGCACCACGCCGGCCGTCGCGGCGAAGGCGAACAGATAGTCGACCGTCGCCGCCATCTCGAAGGCGCCCTTGTAGCCGTGGCGCATGACCCCGGCGATCCACTTCGGGTTGATCACCCGGGCACGGACGATCCGGGCGATTTCCGCTTCCAGGGTGCGCACTTTGGGCGCGAACGGGCGCGAATGGTCGTTGTGGTAGACCGTGGGCTGGCGGCCTGCTGCGTGGGCGACCGCCGCCGC
>JAPUHN010000370.1 GCA_027297685.1 Alphaproteobacteria bacterium
GGTCGAATAGCGTTTGACCAACTGCATGTGGCGGTAGCCGTCGGCAAGCGAATTAAGGATGTCTTTGACTTGTAAATCCTCGTCGAAATCGACGAAGTCGCGGCCTTTCGGATGAGGTAAAATGGGGTAGGGATGGCAAGCCTCGTCGGCGGTCGGGTCGTCGACACGGCCAGATTGTTCGTCGCTGCGGCCGAGCGAGGCCTCGGCGGCACGCGCACCGTCGGCAATACATTTATCTGTCGACACCACGCCGTTGACTGCACCCGCCGCGAATACACGCTTCGGCAACCGCGAGACCAAGTGCAAGGCACGCGTGTTGTCATAGGCGAACGCGCCACCGGCCTGCCAGACCAGCGCGCCGTTGGGCATATGGCCCACCGACATGGCAACGAAATCGCAGGCGATGGTGGCGCCGTCCGATTCCCACTGTCCCTTGCCGGTCAGGCGTGCGGTCTCGACGTCGCTCACCCGATCGCGCCCGCGTACCTCGGCAATGCATTCTCCATCACACACTTTGACCCCGCGCGCCACCACCGCATCGCGTAACGGACCACGCGGTTCACTGCGCATATCGACCACCGCCGCAACCGCGATACCGGCGTCGAGGCAATCGAGCGCTAAGCCGTAGCCGGCGTCGTTGGCCGTCAGTACGACGCCGTTGCGTCCCGGGCGCACGCCGTACAGCCGCATTAGGCGGCCCGCCCCGGTCGCCAGCAAAACCCCCGGTCTGTCGTTATTACGAAAGACCGCAGGTTGTTCGATGGCGCCGGTCGCCACGATCACCGAGCCGGCGCGGATCTTGAACAATCTGTTGCCGCGCACAACCGACACCCAACCGTCGCTATAAAGAGCCGAAGCAACCGCACCGGTCATTATGTCGACATTGGCGCACCCCGATACCTCGCCGACCAGCCGATCGCACAGATCGTTGCCCCAGTTTAGGTCACCATCGAGACGCTGATAATTTAGAGCGCCGCCGAGTTGCGGTGCTTCTTCGACCACCAACACCGAACCGCCCGCGTCAGACAGGGTTCGCGCCGCGCTCAATCCTGCGGGCCCGCCACCGACCACGACAGAATCGTAAAAACGATACTGTTTGTCGTGATAGTCGTGGCTGGTCTGCGGGTCGACCGAGCCGAGACCGGCGAGCCGGCGGATGATCGGCTCCCAAAATCGCCAGCCGCCGGGCGAGCGAAAGAAACTACGGTAGTAGAACCCGACCGGCATGAACCGGCCAAGATGGTCGAGGATCGCCATCCGATCGCGGTCGAGCGAACCGCTGATATTGACTGGGGATACGGTGAGCCCCTCGCTGACCGCGCGGAGATCGGCGTTGACGTTGGGTTCGCTGCCGACCTGAACTTTGGCGTTGGCATCGTGACCGGCCATGGAGGCGACGGCACGCGGCCGGTGATACTTGAACGAACGCGAGATCACCCAGCGGTCCGACGCCGCCAGCGCGCTGGCGATAACGTCACCCTCATAGCCGCCATAGGGCGCGCCGTCGAAGGCGAACGCTAACGGTTTCTGCCGGTCGATAAAGCGGCCAAAGGGCGCCCCAAGCCGCTCGGGTGCTGGTTCACTCAAGATTGGCCACCTGTCGCCGCGGCGCCGGAAAAATCGGCGACTGTCAGGGTCTCGATAATTTCTTCCGTGCGGGTGTCGCGGCGGGCGACGAACCAATAAGTGGTGGGTACGTGGCACCACCACTCATAAATCACGCCCGCTTTATTGTTTTCCATGAACAGATAGTCCACCCACGCGCCATCGCTGCTGGTCGCCGGGTCCGGCATCTCGCGCACTTCGCCGCCACAGATGAACTCGGTGATATTCCGGGGTCCGTTCAACGGGCAGTTCATGATCTTCATGGCCTTGCCCCTAATGGCCGACCGAGGCGGCGCCACGCTCACCGACGAAATCGAGTTCGTCGATGCGCGACAGCCGAAACGGATGCAGCAAGTCGGGTTGGGTGTCGGATGCGACACACTCGGCCATGCGCTTACCGCACACCGGCGTCGCCTTGAATCCCCAGGTCCCCCAGCCCGCATCGATGTAGTAATTCTCGACCGGCGTGCGACCCATCACCGGCGAGAAATCCGGCGTCATATCGGCCATGCCGGCCCACTCGCGCATTATCGGCACTTCCGCTAGCATCGGCAGAAGTTCCAATACATGCGCCGCCAGCCCTTCCTTGAAATCGAGCGACGTGCGGGTCGAATACAGCGCGTAAGGGTCGGTCGATCCACCCATGACGAACTCGCCGCGCGCACTTTGCGAGAGGTAGACGTGCAGCGACCCCGACACGATGATGGGATCGAGGATCGGTTTCAAAGGTTCGGTCACGCACGCCTGCAATGGCACGGTCTGGATCGGCAACCGAAATCCGGCCATATCGGCAAGCAACGTCGACGACGCGGCGACCGCCTGCAGCACTTTGCCGGCGTGGATAACGCCGCGGTTGGTCTTAACCCCGGTAACGTGGCCGCCTGCGGTGAGAACATCCTCGACTTCGGTCAGTTGGTGAATTTCCACGCCCTGGCGGCACGCCTCGCGCCCATAGCCCCAGGCGACGGCGTCATGGCGCGCGATCGCTCCCGGCGGGTGATACAGCGCACCCAAGATTGGATAGCGCACGCTCGGCGACAGGTTAAGCTGCGGGCAGATGCGGGCGATGTCGTCGGGAAACACCAATTGCGAATCGACGCCGAGATGCTTGTTGACCTCGGCGCGCCAGCGCGCGGTCCGTATCGCGCCATCGGAGTGCGCCAGGGTCAGGTGACCGCGCTCGCTGTACATCAAATTGATATCGAGCTCGCGGTCGAGTTCGCGCCACAACTCGACCGATTCCTTATAGAACGCCACGCCCTCGGGAGTGAGGTAATTGGCGCGAATGATGGTCGTGTTGCGCGCCGTATTGCCGCCGCCCAGATAACCCTTTTCGAGTACCGCGATGTTGTTGATGCCCCAGTCACGCGCCAGGTAGTAGGCTGCCGCCAGCCCGTGCCCGCCGGCGCCGATAATGACCACGTCGTAGGCCGGTTTAAGCTCCGGTTGCGGAGGAAAATAGGCGGGTCCGTGGCGCTTGCGCGACAGCCCATATTTCAGAAGGTTCCAGGGCATTGTTCAACCTGGCGGCGGCTTCAGACGTCGAGCGCGTTTTCACGCTCCCACTCGGTGATGTGGCGCGCGTAGGCGTCCCATTCCTGCTGCTTCAGTTTGACATAGCTCGACACTACCTGGTCGCCGAACGCCGTACGCAGCATTTTGCTCTTCCCGGTCAGGCGGATCGCATCGAGCAAGTATAGCGGTAACCGCTTTGCGTTGCGCGCTTTGTGACCTTCGGTGTACATATCGATGTCGAGCCGCTTGCCGGGATCGCGCTCATGTTCGATGCCGTCGAGGCCGGCGGCGAGCACAGCTGCTGGTGCAAAATAAGGATTGGTGGCGCCATCCATCAGCCGCAACTCGAACCGGCCGGCGGCGGGAATACGCGCCATGTGGGTGCGGTTGTTGCCGCCGTAGGTGACGGTATTGGGCGACCAGGTAGCGCCCGACAAGGTAGCGGGCGCGTTGATACGTTTGTAGCTGTTGACCGTCGGGTTGAAGAACGCACACAACGCCGGCGCGTTGTGCAGCACGCCAGCGAGAAATTGGTAAGCAAGCGCCGACAAGCCCAGCTCGCCACCAGTATCGAGAAACAAATTGTCTTCTCCGTCCCACAGCGAAACGTGCATGTGGCAGCCGTTACCGGTTAGGTTGGCGAACGGTTTCGGCATGAATGTCGCGCGCAATCCGTGCTTTTCGGCGACCGCCTTGGCCATGAATTTAAAGAATACGTGGCGATCGGCGGTCAGCAAACAGTCGTCATATTCCCAGTTCATCTCGAACTGGCCATTGGCGTCTTCATGGTCGTTCTGATAGGGCTGCCACCCAAATTCGACCATGCAGTCGCAGATTTCCGCGATCACGTCGAAGCGCCGCATCAAGGCGCTCTGGTCGTAGCACGGTTTCGACTGGGTATCGCGGGGGTCGGAGATCGCCGTGCCATCTTCGTTGACCAGGAAAAATTCGCACTCGACGCCGGTTTTCATCTGGTAGCCAGCTGCCTTGGCTCGCTCGATTTGCCGTTTCAGTACCCAGCGTGGCGCCGATTCGACCGGTTCACCCTCCATGTAGGGATCTCCGGCAACCCACGCGACCTCGGGCCGCCATGGCAACTGGAGAAGGCTCGATGGATCGGCCATCACCAGCATGTCGGGGTCGGCGGGCGACATGTCGAACCAGGCGGCGAAACCGGCAAACCCGGCACCGTCGCGCTGGATGTCGTGAATACGGCCGGCCGGCACCAGCTTCGAGCGCAGCACGCCGAATAGATCGACAAAGCTCACCAGGAAGTATTTGATTCCCCGTTCCGTGGCGATATCGGCGAGTTGCTCGCTCATGACCGGTTCTCCCTTTTCGTTGGTGCGCGGCGATGCCTGCGCATGTTTTATGGTTTGTTCGGCATATTGGCAGGGCGCGCGCTCATCCGCCATTGTGGCCGGGTATCCAGTCGGTGCCGGCCAGCGGCACCCCGGCCATGGCAGCGGCCTCTATGGTCAGCGCGGCAAGATCTTCGGGTTCAAGATTGTGGACATGGGATTTGCCGCAGGCGCGAGCCAGCGTCTGGCACTCCAGGGTTAGCGTCGTCAGGTAGTTGCGCACCCGGCGTGCGCCCTCCTCGGGATCGAGACGGGCCTCCAACTCCGGGTCTTGCGTTGTCACACCGACCGGGCAGCGGCCGGTGTGACAGTGATGGCAATAGCCCGGTTTCGTGCCCAACGCTTCGTAATCTTCGATGTAGATTGGCGCGTTGCAGTTCAACGCCATCAGCGACGCCATGCCCAACGAGACCGCATCGGCTCCCATCGCCAATGCCTTAGCCACGTCGGCCCCGGTTCGAATGCCGCCGGAGACGATCAGTTGGATCTCGCGGTGGAGATCGAGCTCCTGCAGCGCCTCTACGGCCTGGCGCAGTGCCGGTAGAGTCGGGATGCCGACATCCTCGATGAACACGTCCTGGGACGCCGCGGTGCCGCCCTGCATGCCGTCGAGCACGATTGCGTCGGCGCCGGCCTTGACCGCCAACATGACGTCATAGCGCGTGCGTGAAGCGCCGATCTTGATATAGATCGGAATCTGCCAGTCGGTGATCTCGCGCAGTTCCTGGATCTTAATCTGAAGATCGTCGGGTCCGGTGAAATCGGGATGACGGCAGGCGCTGCGCTGGTCGATCCCCTCCGGTAGAATGCGCATATTCGCCACCCGCTCGGTTATTTTTTGACCGAGCAGCATGCCGCCGCCGCCTGGCTTGGCGCCCTGTCCAACGACAATCTCTATCGCATCTGCGCGACGCAATTGGTCGGGTTGCATGCCGTAACGCGACGGCAAGTACTGGTAGACGAGGATCTTTGACGCCTCGCGCTCCTCATCCGTCATGCCGCCGTCGCCGGTGGTCGTCGACGTGCCCATCATGGTGGCGGCCAGGCCGAGCGCCTTTTTTGCGTTGGCGCCGAGCGCGCCAAAGCTCATGCCGGCGATGGTAATCGGGATGTCGAGTTCGATCGGTTTTTTGGCGTTCCGCGCACCGATAGTCACGTTAGTTTCGCACGCTTCCCGGTAACCTTCGAGCGGGTAGCGCGACATCGAAGCACCGAGCAAAATAAGGTCGTCGAAGTTGGGGACCCGCCGCTTGGCGCCGGAACCACGGATCGAATAGATCCCTTCGTCCGCGGCACGCTGGATCTCGGCAATTGTCTCGGGCGGAAACGTTTCCGAGCGTTTCAGTTTGCGTTCGTCGACCACGGCCACCCCCTCAGTAGTTGCCGGCGTTGTCGATATTGAAGTTATACAACTCGCGCGCCGAACCGAACCGGCGGAAGCGGGTGATGTCGTCTTCGATCCCCGCCTTCGCCAACAACTCGGCCAGCGTCTGTCGGTGCGCGTCAGTCATCTCTTTCTCGATGCAATCGGCGCCGAGACTGCCGACATTCCCGCCGACATAGATAAACGCTTCATATATCGAATCGCCGAGGCCGTCGCCCGCATCGCCGCAGACGACGAGATGGCCGGCCTGGGCCATAAAGGCACTGAAATGGCCGATCGATCCGCCGACGACGATATCGACACCTTTCATGGAAATGCCGCAGCGCGAACTGGCGTCGCCCTCGACGACAACCAGACCGCCATGACCCGACGCCCCGGCGGACTGGGACGCATTGCCCGTGCAGTGGACGGTGCCGGACATGATGTTTTCGGCCAAACCCTGCCCGGCATTGCCGTCGATCTGGATCGAGGCCTGTTTGTTCATGCCGCCGCAGTAGTAGCCAACATGACCGTCGATATGCAAATTTGCCGGTGCATCAAGGCCCACTGCGATGGCGTGGCGACCGCGCGGATTGCTGATCGTCCACTCGGTTTCGTTGGCGCCTGGCGCCAGGTCGTGAAGTCGCTGATTGAGCTCGCGCACGCTTATCTCGGCGAGGTCGACAGCCGACATATCAAGCGCTGCCCCATGTATAAATGACCTCTGGTTGGGGTTCCCAGATGGTCGCCGTTTTTGCGCCTGGAAGTTGTGCGATCGAGCGGTACTCCGACGCCATTGCCACCCAGTCATCAGTCTCCGCCATTACTGCGGGTTTGCAGGATATCGCGTCGCGGACCACGGCAAAGCCGTCGCGGGTTCCGATCGCAAAGGTGAAGAATCCATCGAGGTCGACGAGGCTCGCCTCGAGCGCCTCGCGTAGGCTGGCGCCCGTGCCGAGCCGGTGGGCCAAATAATTGGCCGCGACCTCGGTATCGTTGTCGGTCTGGAACTCCATGCCACGATGGCGCAGCCACCGGCGCAACTGGTTGTGGTTCGACAGCGAACCATTGTGGACAAGACAGAGGTCTTCGCCGGTGGAAAACGGATGAGAGTGCTCGGTCGTCACCGCGCTTTCGGTCGCCATGCGGGTGTGACCAAGCGCGTGAGTGCCTTCCAGCGCGGCTATTCCAAAGCGTGCGGTAACATCGTCGGGCAAGCCGACATCCTTGAAAATTTCAATGGCGAGGCCAAAGCTGACGATACGAATGTCGGGATAATTTTCGCTAAGCCAGGTGCGAATGTCGCCTGGTTTCGCGGCGACCGCGATGACGCAGTGGGAACTAACCTGGCGCGGCTCCAAGACATCACCCATTGCTGTGGCGATCTCAGCGCTCAGGGTCTGCCAGTCGAATGCCGGATCAGCTGTCTGGAGCGTGATCTTTATGTAGCCTTCAGGTGATGGCTGGCGATAAAGAGCGATACCAGAGCTGTCGGGCCCGCGTTCGCTCATCTCGCCCAGCATCGATGTGATGTAGCGGCCCAGATCAGCCTGGTAATCCGGATTTTTTAGGAACAGACCGACAATTCCGCACATATACTGAACCGCCTCGACTTGGGTGGAGAGTAATTGTGTATTGTAGTGAAAAAATATTTCATACCAAGAACATTATTTTCCTGTCCGGCAATGGCACCCAAAGCGATGGTCACGTCCCCAATAGCCCGGGACCGGGCGGGGTTCGTTCGGAAGGCCGGCGAAATCTATCGTGAGCCTTTTGTGGCCGAATGGGTAATCACCGAAAGAAAGCGAACAGGCATTTTTCGGAAATTTTCCGGGCCGTGGGCGGCACTGGCGTCGAACAATAAGGAATCGCCGGGTTTCATCCGGTAGAGTTTACCGCCGTGCCGATAATCCATCTCGCCGTCCAGCATGTAGAGGTATTCCGAGCCGTCATGCTGAAAAATTGGAAAGACGTCGGATTTCTTTTTGATTGTTATCATGTAGGGCTCGACCGAAACGTCACCGCCCACCGTATGCCCCAGTAATCTGTATTGATGACCCGCTCGGGTGCCGCGGCGCTCGATTTCGATACCCTGTCCCTCAGGGACATAACTTACGTCCCTCTCTTCTTCGAAGCGTCGAAAAAGAGTGGTTACCGGAACATTCAAGGCTCTTGCCAAGTTTTGCAGCGTTGCCAGGGACGGTGATGTTTGCCCGCGCTCGATTTTTGAAAGCATACCCGAAGAAAGACTGGCTAGCTTGGCAACTTCGGCCACTGTCATGCCAAGATTTTTTCTAAACGTGCGGACCTCTTGGCCTATCGACATTTCAAGAGTATTGCCGGAACCAGCGTGAGCAGGATCCGATCGACTAGACTTTTCCGCCATTTTCGCTACCCGATTAAAATGTGAAACAACGGTATTGGCCGTTCCGGCGAAGTCGGTAGGGACTCTCCTTTTACGGCTTGGTCACGTTAACAGAAAGGACGTCCATCGGTGACCATGCGCAGGAGAAGTGCGGACGAGATTTGGTATTACTTGAACTGGGTGGCCAGCAGCACAGCGGCTTGCTGCAAGGCCGTGGGGTCGGCACGACCTTGGCCGGCGATATCGAGAGCGCTGCCATGGGCAACCGATCCGAATAGAATCGGCGTTCCGACCGAAATCGCGCTAGCCCGCCGCGGGGCTGCAACCTTTACAGGTATGTGCCCCTGGTCGTGATACATGGCGACGTAGACATCGTGTGCGCGTCCCGCAAACAGGACGTCTGCCGGCCTTGGCCCCTCGACGTTCAAGCCCTGCTGTCGACACCGCGCGACGCTGGGCCCAATAACATCGATCTCCTCTTGACCAAACAACCCGTCCTCACCGGCGTGCGGGTTCAAGCCGCAGACGCCTATGCGCGGCGCGTCGAAACCCATTCTTGTGAGCGCGTTGTGCGCGGCTTCAATCGCGGCGGTCACGCGTTCGGTAGTCAGTAGTTTGACGGCGTCCTGAAGCGCCACGTGCAAAGTCGCGTTGACGACCTTGTAAGGCTCGGAAACGAGCATGAGGAAAACGTCGTCGGGAGATGTCTGCGTCAGTTTCGCCAAAAGCGATGGGTACCCGCTGAACGGGATTCCGGCGGCCTGCACGCTGCGTTCTGTGTGAGGGGCCGCCAGAACCGCATCGACATGACCCTCATTTGCGAGGTTTATGGCGGCTGTTGCGTACGCGATCGTCGCCCTTCCGGCCAAAGCGCTGACCGCGCCGGGCGTTACGTTGTCGGGACCAACGACACCGCAGTCGACGAAGTCAGCCGAATGGCCGCTGCATTGCAGCGTATCGCCCTTTTGTTCCAGGCCAATGCCGAGACGCTGCGCCTGGTCTATGAGAATTTCCAGATCGCCCACAATCACAGGGGCGATAACCTGCTGCACCGACGCTTCGAAAGCGGTTCGGAGAACGATTTCCGGCCCGATTCCGGCAGGATCTCCGATCGGCAGCGCTACGCGCACTCGATTTTCGCGACGTGTAGGCAACATCAGCCTCCGCTACAGCGGGATCGCGATGAGTGTGTCGATCCGCGAGCTGTCAATGACCGCAATTTTCTCCTTAAAGAGATATGACGGTCCCGAAATATCGATGCGGTCGCGATACTGGCCGGAGACGAAGAGGTCTGTTACGCCGTCTTGCATGATGCGAACGACAATGAAGTTCGCAGTCGAAACGAGTTCGTTGTCGACCTCGTCAACCGTCGCCGACCCGACGATATGGCGGTAGCGCTGGGACTCAAAAATGCTGGCATCGCGAACTGCGGATATCCGATCCTGCAACATACCGCGGGAATCGGCGTACATCACGCAGTGTGGCAGACCGGCCCGATAGTTGTCGTAGGAAGTAATTCGATACCGGCAATCCTCGACAAAGAAGCTGGCCCATTCTTCCAAACGATCC
>JAPUHN010000371.1 GCA_027297685.1 Alphaproteobacteria bacterium
AGACCTGGGCGCCGACCAACCTGCCGCAGGCCGACGAAGATTTTCTGACCCGACTGGCCTACGTTTACGAGGGCGATTCGATGTTGTCGAACGCCCTGCGCGAGGCGCGTCAATCGCAGGATATCGCCTCCGGCATGATGGACCGTGGGGCCGCCACCAGAGGTCCGCGCGGCCAATACAAAATATTGTCGGAGGCCGCCGGCCGGCTGTTGGCCAGCCCCGATGGCCCGCGCATCGCGGTTTTCGAAGCCGGTGGGTGGGATACCCATTTCGGCCAGATATTTCGCTTGCGCCAGCAGCTCGGCGAACTCGCGGCCGGGCTGATGACTTTCAAGGAAAACCTCGGCCCGGCATGGGACAAAACCGCCGTCATCGTGCTGTCGGAATTTGGGCGCACCGCTGCCGAGAACGGCAGCCGCGGCACCGACCATGGCGTCGGCGGCATCGCTCTGCTGCTTGGCGGCGCCGTCGCCGGCGGCCGGTTTATCGGCGACTGGCCGGGATTGTCCGAGCGCGCCCTTTACGAAGGCCGCGACGTTCAGCCGACCACCGATTACCGCGTCCTGCTGAAAGCCATGCTGCGCGACCGGATGGGGTTGGATGAGGCCTTCATCGAAGACACGGTATTTCCCGCCAGCCGCGCGGTGCCGGCGGCTAACGGCCTATTCCGGTCGGCGTAGGTCGGCCTGCTGGGCAACAACAGCTCAACTTCGCACTAGGCGCGCTAGGCGGTTTCCGATTCCTTCACGTCGATCGGCTTGTGTGCGCTGTATTGCGCCTTATCACCAGCGCCGCGATTTGATTTCTGGCTCTTCACCGACGCGCCGCCGAGCGCCGCCGCCACGCCGGTCGGTCGATCGCCCTTCATGGTAATGCGTTCCATCTTACGGCGCTGGGGATAGAAATCGTGGATGGCGTAATGCTGCACCGCGCGGTTGTCCCAGAACACCAACGTGTGGGGCCGCCACTGGTGACGGATCTGATATTCCGGCACGACCGCCTGACGAAAAAGCTGGTCGAGCAAGGAGCGGCTTTCGCTCTCGCCCATTCCCTTGATGGCGACGGTGAATTGCGGATTGACGAACAGCACTTTCTTGCCGGACACCGGATGCAGGCGGACGACGGGATGGGTCGACGGCGGATAGCGCTCCTCGAAGTCCCGCAACGACCGGCGGCCCTCGGCGTCGTCTGAAAACAATTGCCGGAATGGCTTGAAATCGTGCAGCGCCTCCAACCCTGAGACGAAGCTTTGCATGCGCTCGCTGAGGCCTTCGAAGGCGGCAGACATGCTGGTGAACATGGTGTCGCCGCCAACCTCCGGCACGATCAGCGCGCGCAGCATGGTGCCCATCGGCGGTTCGGCGCGAAACGTCTCATCGCTGTGCCAGATATCGGTGCCCCAGGGTGGGTTGTCGGCGTCATTGTCGAAGACGATTAGCTCGGGTGCCTCTTCGTCGCTCGGCGCGAACGGATGAACGGTGAGCTTGCCAAACCGTCGCCCGAAAGCCTTCTGCTGTTCCGTCGTAATGTCCTGGTCGCGGAAGATCAGCACCTCATGCTCAGCGTGTGCCACCCGAAGTTCCTCGATCGCCGCATCATCGAGCGGCTGCGCGAGATCTATTCCGCCCACTTCGGCGCCAAGGCTCGCGCCGATGCGCTTGAACTCAAATGTGGTTTTTTGCGGTTGGTTCATTGACCTACCTTTTCGCCTTCGCGGTGTGATTATTCAATCGGCTCGAAGCGCCTCTTTCGAGAATCCGGCAACCTTCTTGTAGCTCTCCGACAGGTCGCGCAGCTCGTCCTGGCTGACATAATCGTCGAGATTATCGAACGGTCGATCCCCTACCAATTCCTCGACCCTCATAATGATGGCGTCTGGCGGGCTCGTTCGATTGGTGCGAACGACATTGCCGGTCGGCTCGAGCCGCTCGGCTTCATAGGCCTTCAATGCGTCGAGCGGGTTATCCTCGTGCTTCAGATGATCGGCGAGGGTGCGCGCGTCGATGACGGCTTGCGCCGACCCGTTCGAGCCGCGCGGATACATCGGGTGCGCGGCGTCGCCGGCCAAAGTCACCCGGTCGAAGGTCCACTGGTCGAGTGGATCCTTGTCGACCATAGGGTATTCGAAAATATTGTCCGATGAGCTGATCATGTCGGCAACGTCTAGCCAATCGAACCGCCAATCCTCGTAAATATGGAAAAAGTCTTCTAGTTTGCCGGGCTTGTTCCAGTCGTTCTGCGGTGCGCCTTCGCGCTGTAATTCCGCCGTCCAATTAATCAGCTGATTTCCTTGGCCGTCGTAATCGTCGACGATGGGATAGATGACGATCTTACCGGTCTTGATCGTACCGACACGCAGGTAGGTCCGCCCGTCGAAGATCGGCTTGCGCACGCTGGTGCCGCGCCAGGTGTTGATGCCAGTGAACACCACAGCGTCATCGGGGTAGATCTGCTTGCGCAAGGTGGAATTGACGCCGTCGCAGGCGATTGCAATTTCGGCGCTGACCGGCTCGACCGCCGTACCGGACGATGTCTCGATAAACGATAAATGAACGGTGTCACCGGTCTGTTCGAAGCCGACACATTTCCGGTTTACCTGGATACAATCGGCGCCCAGGCGCTCCACCGCCGCCGCATAAAGTGTGCCGTGCAAACGGCCGCGGTGAATACCGACCTCCGGCAAATCGTAGCCGGCATACTTGCCGCGCGGCTCGGTATAGATGAGCTGGCCAAAACGGTTAAAAAACCGGCTCTCCTTGTTCTCGATACCGGCCTGTAACAGGGTTTCCTGCAGTCCGAGCGCGGTGAACTCGCGCATGCCGTGCGGCAACAGGGTGATGCCGACGCCGAGCTCCTTGATTTCCGGCGCGGCCTCATAGACCCGGCACGCAATGTCGCGCTGATGCAGGTTGAGCGCCAGCGTCAACCCGGTTATTCCGCCGCCGATGATCGCTATGGACATGTCGCGCGCTCTCCCCGCCTTATGAGACACTATAGGCGTTAGCATACAGGCAATTGCGGCGCGAACACCAACGCAAGCGCGACTTTTTTGGCGGAGAGGAACGAAGCGTCATGGCTGCCGATACAGATACCGAGAACTTCACGGCGGAGCTGTTCGAATATTGGATTCCGCGCCTGGCCGCCGATGGGGTCGACGTTAACGACGTGCTGACCGTGCACGGTCGCGTCACCGGCTGGGCCGACTGGCCGGCCACCTGGGCCGAGATCGGCGACGACTACCGCGACCTCGCCGCTGCCCGGCTAGCCGAAGGTAGCGAGCTGAGCGCCGGCGAAGCCCTGGTGCGCGCCAGCCTCGCTTATCATTGCGGCCAAGTGGTCGCCTTTCACGCGCCCGCCGAGAAAGCGGATTTGCAGGCGCGCAAGGTCGCCGCGTTCCGCGAAGCCGCGCCGCTGCTGACGCCACCGGCCGAACGGATCGAAGTTGCCTTCGACGGCCTAAAGCTGCCGGGCTTTTTGCGGCTGCCGGCCGGGGTTAGCGGCCCGGCGGCCTGCGTCCTGCTGGTGCCCGGCCTCGATTCGACCAAGGAGGACTTCACCACCATCGCCGATATGTGCGCGCGGCGCGGGCTCGCCACCCTCGCCTTCGACGGCCCCGGTCAGGGCGAGGTGCGCGCTTCCGCTTCGCTCGCCGAGGGCTACGAGGCCTGCATCGCTGCCGTGTTCGAGGCCATCGCCCAACGCCCAGAGATCGACCAAACGCGCATCGGCACGCTGGGCCGCAGCCTTGGCGGCCATTATGTTGTGCGCGCCGCCGCCGCCGATCCGCGCATCGCCGCCACCGTGGTGTTCGGCGGAAACTACGATCTGAGCGACTGGCCCACCATGCCCCAGTTGATCCGCGACGGGTTCCGTCACGCCACTGGCGGTGCAACCGAAGACGAAGCGCGTCAGCTCATGGGCGCGGCGAGCCTCGACGACTGCATAGGCCAAGTGCACAGCCCGGTGCTCGTCGTCCACGGAAAGCGCGATGGGATTTTCCACTGGCAGCAGGCCACCCGCATCGCCGACGCGTTGGGCGGGCGCGCCACCTTGATGATGGATGAGGACGGCGTACATTGCTGCCACAACCACGCCTTCGAATACCGCACGGCGATGGTCGATTGGCTGGCCGCGACGCTTAAAAACGGGAGGGACAAGTCATGATCCGATTTGCGCCCAATTTTTATCACATGTTCCTGGAGTTGCCGGTGCGCGAGCGCTTTGCCGCCGCGGCCAAGATCGGCTGCACTGCCATCGAGTGGCATTTTCCCTACGAGCTGCCGAAGGAAGAGCTCAAACAGTTGCTCGACGATAACGGGCTCGAATTCACCTATTGCGTGGTGCCGGCCGATTGGGACGCCGGGGTGTGGGGGCTCGGCGCTCAACCGGGCCAGGAGGACGAGTTCCGCCGCGCCGCCGACCGGGCGCTAGACTATATCGTCCACTGCGATTTCTACTCGGTCAATGTCGGCGCCGGCACCGTGCCCGAGGGCGTGGAGCGCCAGCGCTGCGTCGACACTTACGTAAAAAACCTCGACTACATCGCCAGCCAGGCCGGCAGCCACCGTTGTCTGTTTCTGCTCGAACCGGTATGCCGCCAGCGCGTGCCCAACTGGGCGATGCACACCATGGAAGAAGCCGCCGAGATCGTCCGCGCAGTCGACCGTGACACTGTCGGGCTGGTCTACGACACTTTTCATTTGCGCTGGGAGGAACAGGGACCGCTGGCGCCGATCATGGACCAATACTGGCCGATGATCGGCTATGTGCAGATCGGCAACCCGCCCGACCGCCACGAGCCGGGCGTCGGCGAACTCGACCTTCTCTACCTGGTCGATAAGGCCATCGGCAAGGGCTATCAGGGCGCCATCGGCATGGAGCTCGACCCGTCGAAGGACACCTGGTCGAGCCTCACCTGGATGAACGAATACGGTTACACTGTCGATCCGGAAAACCGGTGAGCCGTTGCCGCATTGGCGTAGCAACATTAAAATGGGGTCGATCCCGGCGAATCGTGCGGCGCGGGCTTACCGCGGGATCGATCACAAAACCGAAGGCAACGCCATGGACGGAATCGTCGAAACGACAGCAGGCAGGGCGGTACGCGGAATCGAGCGCCGGGGACTGCCGGTGCTCGATGTCGGGCCGGCGCTCACTGGAGATAAGGCGGCGATCCGCGCACTTAGCGAGCAGTGGCGCGAGGTTTGGGAAACCATCGGTTTCATGTGCATCGTCAATCACGGCGTACCGGGCGAGGCGATCGGGCGCATGGAGGCCGAGGCCAAGCACTTCCACGATTTGTCGCTCGACATCAAGATGAGCGTTTCGGTGACCCACGACCAGAAGGGTTACACGCCACCGCACACAGCGACCCCCACCCATTCGGAGTTTCACGACAGCCGTAAGCTCAACACCGTCGAGTGCTTCGTCATCGCCACCGACTTTGCCGACGACAACCCCTATGTGCAGGCGGGCGAACAATTTTACGGCAAGATGCCGTGGCTGCCTGAAGACGTGCTACCCGGTTTCCGCGCCGCCGCCGAGACCTACATGGAAACAGTCACTGCGCTGGGCAAAAAACTGCTGCCGGTGTGGGCGCTGTCGCTCGATCTGCCGGAAGATTATTTCCAGCCGATGTTCGAGGACAGCTACACCTATTTCCGCATGGCCAAGTATGCACCAAAGCCCGATCTCGAAGAGGGCGAAATGGGAGTCAGCGCCCACGCCGATACGGGCTTCATGACGTTCCTGCCGCCGGCCAACGAGGAGGGCCTGCAGGTACTCGATAGCGACGGCACCTGGTTCTGGCCCGAGTTGCCCGAGGGCGCGCTGATCGTCAACGCCGGACAGTTTCTCGAACGCTGGTCGAACGGCCGTTTCCGCGCTACTCCGCACCGGGTGGTGCCACCGCTCGAAAACGACCGCTATTCGCTGGCCTGCTTCGTCAACCCGAATTTCGAGGCAGTCGGCGAGTGTCTGGCCACCTGCACCGGGCCGGACAATCCGCCGAAATACCCGGCCCAGACCTACCGCGAGTTTTTCACCTGGTACATGACCAACACCTTCACCCATTACGGCAAATTGAAAGACGTCGACGGCGAAGCGGTGGAAGCTTAGCCGCAAGCGTTTCCCAGGTTACCGGCAACGATCTCGGACACACACCCAGCGCGCATTCCCCAATGGATTTGCGGCGCCTACTCGGCGATCACCGTATAGGTGTAGGACGTGCCGTCGCCGCTCTTGAGGTCGCTGGGGTCTTTCAGCAGCGCAAAGGTGGGGCGGTAGGTGCCCGCCTTGTAATCGGTGTGAAAGAACACCTGCATGACGGCGCCGCCGAACCGTTTGCCGATGCGCTCGGAAATCGTACCGGTCGCCTGCGACAGCACGGGTGCCCCGTCGGCTTCGAAGGAACGCACATCGTAGCCCTTGAGATCGCCGGAAATGACCCCGCCGATAATCTGATCCTTGCGCGGATCGAGGCGGCCGTCATTGTCGATATCTTTGAGAATAAGGCCGTTGTCGTACCGCGCGATTTCGGCCGGCACGGTGAAGTTCATTTCCTCCAATTGCTTGCGCGACAAAATGCCGGCGCCAACAATGCCAGCGCGCCAGTCGCGAACTTGAGCAGGCGTCCCGGTGGGTTTTTCGAACAGCATGAAGGTTAACGGCAAGGTACCGGCAACCTTGCCCGGCGTGCCGCCCGGCGGTACCCGCTGCCAGATGTGGTTGCGGCCCTTGTGGAGGAAATTGTTGGGGTGGATTTGCGGGCGCGGATCGTCCCAGAATTCCACCTCGGCGCTGCCGCTCGCCAGCACCTTATCGTTACTGTCGATGATCCGAACTGTGACCGAACCTGTGTCGCCGCGATTGGTGAAGGCGAAGGCGCCGAGCCCGATATGGAATACCTTGAGGCCGATATTGGGGATCGGATCGAGCTTTTCGACGGTGGCGCGAGGTAACAGTTTTTCCGCCGGCAGGCCCGCCTCGGTCGATGCCGTCAGAACGAAGGTATTCTTGTTGGCGCCCTCCTGCGAGCCATAGCCGAGCCGCTTCGACGACAGGCCCTGCTGGGGCGTGCCCGAAACCATATGGACTGCCGACGCATCCAACGCAACGGCGGGGTTGCGGGTGAAACCGCCGCCCAATTCGACCTCGATGCGGCCGCCCGGCGGTATGCCATAGCCGGGAATTTCGGGATTGAAAAACTCGATCCCCTGGGCCTCCGGTTTCTGTAGATAGACGTTGAGCGCGGTGTAGCTGTCGCGGACCAGGCCGGCCGAATTCAACGGAGAATTGACCACCTTGGCGACGATGCCGTCCGCCGCAACCGGCGATGTCGCCAGAAATACACCCGCCAGAAACGCTCCGGCCAGGGCAGCGATCGGTCTTCTTTTATTCAAAGCAAGCGG
>JAPUHN010000372.1 GCA_027297685.1 Alphaproteobacteria bacterium
TCCATGTCGAAATAAGCGTTCGCCTTGGTGCCGTGTACGGCCAGCGTAAACCGACGTGGCGAAATGTAATTGGCCGCAACATAGCCAATAGCGCCCGATCCAAATCGCATCAACACCGCCGTGACATCCTCGACATCGGGCTCCGTTTCGAGCCGATTGAAGTAGGCCGAGACGTCGCTGACCGGCCCCAGCAAATACAGCAGATTGTCGATCTGGTGGATGCCAATCTGCATCAGACATCCGCCGGGGATTTCAGCCGGATCAGACCGCCAGAGGCCGGGTTTCAGTTTCAGGCCATTGTCGTTGGAGAACACCCCTTCCGCCAGGCTCACTCTGCCCAATTCGCCCTCGTCGATTAGTCGGCGCAGATGACGCAGGGCGCCGTGGCGGCGATAGGAATGGCCGACCGCCAACACCACTCCAGCCGTCTCGCAAGCCGCGATCATCGCGCGCCCATCCTCCAGCGTATTCGAAATGGGTTTCTCAACGAATACGTGCTTTCCCGCCAGCGCAGCCGCTTCGGCGCCCGCACGATGAGCTGAATTGGGTGTGGTTAAGATGACGCCGTCGAGATCGTCCAGCGCCAGCATCGTTTCGTATGATTCGACAGCTTCACAGTTGAATTTGGCTGCAAAAGCGGCCGCTTTATCTCCGCTGCGGGTAAAACAGGCGCGCAGATCCAGCTTATCGCTATTCTCGATGACCCCAGCGAGAACATCGGACCACCACCCGATGCCGACAATACCGACTTTCAACTTATCCATAACGCCACCAACAGCATTTCCGAGCTAACAATGATCAAGCGGTTTAGACTTGGCCTTCCATTTCCTCGAGGAACGGACTGACCAGAGCGTTCCACTCATCGGAGTGGCGCCGGTAGGAATAGTGGCCGCCCTCTTCGACCAGGATCAGGCGTGAACCTTCGATTGCCGCGTGGAGGTCCTCGGAGAAATAAAACGGCACGGTGGCGTCGTCGCGGGTACCGATGATCAACGATGGATTGCGTATCTTGTGGAGCTCGTCGAGCCGATCATGGGCCATGGTCATGTCAAGCCGGGCAGCCAATATTTCCGGCGGTGCGATGGTCTCCAACGACCGCTTCTCGATTTCCATCACCCGGTCCAAATTATAGCGAAACTGCATGGCGCCGTTGGTGAACAACGAACTGACCTTTACATACGCCTCTTGACCTTCGGATAGAGCGATCTGTTTGCGCGCCGTTTGCACGCGGCGCACATATTCATCGGCCTTGGTCCAGGTATTGGAAAAGATGCAGCAGCGCAACCGGTCCGGGTGATCGATCGCCAAGTTCTGCAGAATGGCGCCTCCGGTCGACGTGCCGGCCACGTGCGCTTTCTCGATACCAAGCGTGTCCATCAAGGCAATCACATCTCCGGCGATTGCCTCGGTCGAATATTGATCCAGTGGCGGCCGGTCGCTATCGCCAGCACCACGATGATCCAAAGAGATGCACCGGTATCGTTTCGAAAACTCCTCGACCTGGTACTGCCAGGCATTCAGCAACCCGACTAGGCCCGGAATAAATATAAAGGGAGGGCCTTCACCCACCTCCTCGACGTTAAGCGTGATGTCACCAACGTTTACTCTCGCCATAAATTTCCTCGAACTTTCAAAATTGAGTGCTTGAACCGCGGCAATGATATGCGCTCGCGTGGATGGCTACAATCAGCGCGCCGGCACAACTATTCTGCCACTCAAGCGATGTCTGGACCTAGTCGGGTCCAAAACAGGTCTTCACAAACGCTGTCGCACAACCAACATTGGTTATATGGGAAACGCCATGAAACGAGTGGCCGTGGCCACCACACTGGTTTTACTTGCCGGCGCGGCGGCGCACACCCTCTATGCCGACGTGCTTCAGACACCGGTTGATCCCGAAACACAGACCAGTATCGATGAACCAACCGACGCGGAAATCCGTGACCTGTTGGTTCAGGATTCAATCGAAAGGTATACCGGCAACTGCGCCTGTCCCTATCACCGAAAATGGAACGAAAAACTGTTCAGATTTCCGAACAACTTCCGCAATCACCCAACCGTCAAATGCGGCACCAGCAGTGAGTACATTCGTCCGGGTGGTCCGACAGTGCTTTGTTTTGGCTCCGACGTGCCTGCGGAAATGGTCGAAGCGTACCGAGAACATCTACGGTCGACTTTCCTCACAGAGCCGCAACCTCAGTTTTAACGCGCCAACCGAGGATATGGACCAGATAATCCTCCAAGAGCACAGAACAGAGGCCAAAATGACGCCATAATCGGCTGGCATCAAATGTTCTACGCGCAATCAAATACGGGTAGCGATATGGATAAGAACAATGCCGTGACGCGCATTAGAATTTTCGCCGCTGTAGCCGGCCTGCTCGCCGGTTTGGTGTGGACTTCAACAGGCATGGCGCAACAGTTCGAAGTGCCAGACGGATTTGTTGTTGCCCCAGAGGCCGATACGGCCAGATCGCAGGACTGGACACCGGTCACAGTTGTGCGACCGGTTGAGGGACCATTTTCCGAACTCAGCACGATTTCGTTACGCGCCGTACGTGGCGAGGTAACCGACCCCGAGGCCTGGCTCGAAGCCAGGCTAACCGCACGAATAGGCGACCCAGCCGCCGTCGAGGAGGTATTTTCTAGCCCCGACAGTCCGTTCTCCGATCCCGTATTCGATGCGTTAAAAAAATCCCTGCCTGAACTCTTTGCCAGCTTGCAAAGTCTCGGTCGAATTCCGCTACATTTCTGCGAAGAGCCGACAACCGGTTACAATGCGAGCGGTGAATTCCGTGAGCTGTTTTGTAGTTTCAACTTTGGCCCCGTTCGCCAATTTGTGGTTTTGCGCCTCCAGGAGACCGGTAAAGGTTGGTATTTCACTGAAATAAAGACCATGAACGAGCGGCGCCTCCGCCACCTCGTCGCCATCGCCAATTCGTTCACTGTATCGAACTGAAGGTCGACTTTCGAACGAAGTTCTTAGGGTGCATTCCGCACCAGGCATTCCTGGGTGCGTGGTTTTCACGCGGGTGTAAGCTCAATGCCCCACTGTAGGAAACCGGGAGCACAATGATGCGTATCGCAACGCTGCTAAAGATACTGGCCGGGCTGGTGGTGCTGGTTGTGGCAGTCGCCATCGTTGCCGTGCTCGTTATCGATCCCAATGAATACAAAGACGAAATTATAGCCGCCGTCGAAGACCAAACGGGCCGCGATTTCAGCATCGAAAGCGACATCGACTTAAAGCTCGGGCTGACCCCATCTTTCGCTGACAGCGGCGTACGGTTGGCCAATGCCGAGTGGGGCAGCCGGCCGGATTTTCTCTCAGTGGGGGAATTCGCCGCTGAAGTGGCTCTTCTTCCTCTAATTTTTGGCAATTTGCAGATCAATCGCCTGGTCCTGCGCGATGCAGACATCTTGATCGAGAATGACGCCAAGGGTCGGAGCAATCTTGATTTCACCGGTGATGAAAAGAAAGAAAAGGCGAGTGAAGGTACCTTCAATTTGCCTCAGATCAACAACGTCTTGATCGAGAACGCTGTCCTCACACTGATAGACGGCGCCCGGGGCACGACCACCAAATTGAAAATTATCCGCCTCGCTGCAAAAGCTGAGAACCTGTCGGCGCCACTCGCAATCGATCTCTCCGGGGTTGTAACGCTCGAAGGGCAGGCGATCGATTTCAGCGCCGAAGGCAAGATTGGCGCGCCAACTTTGTTGCTCGCCGGCGGAAAACCCTACCCAATCGACCTGATGCTTACGGGGCTCGGATTGACGGCAAAGATCGGCGGCGCCGTCGCTGATCTGGCTAACGCCAAAGGTATCGACCTTAAGCTCGAAGTTTCTGGTTCCAGCCTGGAAGGCCTCACGCCGTTGACCGGCGGTGGGCTTCCCCGGACGGGACCGATTGCGCTCGCCGTAGTTCTAAAAGGTGATGCTGACAATGCGATGCTCGAAAATATCACCCTCAAGATCGGCCAAACTGACGTGGCTGGCAGTGTGTCTGTCGACATGCGCGGCAAACGCCCTCGGTTGGAAGGAACACTAACCGCCGTCCATGTCGACATTGCAGAATTGTTTCCCAGCGAAGAAGGGGCATCCGGCGACCGAGCGACCGAACAAACCGCCGGTGCCGGTCGCCCAAAATCGAATGCTGCGGCCAAAGTGTTTTCATCCGATCCGCTGCCGCTCGATGTCCTGCAGGCAATCGACGCGAAGTTAGATTTCACCGTCGCTCAACTGATTCTGCCGGGTGCAACACTAACCGATATAAAAGGCCGATTGGCATTGGACAACGGCGCTTTGGCCCTCAAGCCAGTTAGCGCGACACTCGTGGGCAGCGCTATTACCGGCAATGTTGGCGTCGACACGCGCAATGGACCGGCGTCGGTTTCAGTCGAGATAAAGGCGCCGCAATTGGATCTTGGCGAATTGCTGCGCGAAGTCGCCGGCCTCGACAAGTTGCGGGGTGGCGGCGCAGTCGATGTTTCGCTGCGCGGCACGGGGCGCTCAGTTGCCGAAATCATGGCCAGCTTAAACGGTCATGCCCGTTTGCTGATGGATAAGGGTGAAATGAAGAACGATTTCCTCGGCAATATTAGCGGTCTGACCCAGACCATCGGTGAGGCGTTCGGTAA
>JAPUHN010000373.1 GCA_027297685.1 Alphaproteobacteria bacterium
GGCGCCTATGCCGCTCGCGAAGATTTCGATGCGCGCACCTTGGGTTTCAAATCATCGCGGCAAAACGCATGCAGAAAACAGGTTCTTTCGGCAACACCGACAATTTGTTGCGCCACGTCGTCATCGGCCTCGGTCTCCAGATAGATGTGCGTTTCGACGGGCTGGGCGACACCGGCCTGGTTGGTTCCGCCCGAAGCACCGCCAAGCGAGAAATGGGTGTCTTGAATGATGCTGTATCCCTTGAGCGGCAGTTTCGCCATATTCGAGTAACGACCCATTTGGGTCATGAAGCACAGGCCGATTCCGGCAGAGATCAAGGACGCAGCGTCGGGCGCCCGACCGTGGCCGCCAAATCCCTCGGCTTCGTCTGACAGAAATTTCCAACCGGAAGGTGTCGGATGGTATTGCTCTTTGTAAATCTCTTTGACGCCGTCGGGGCGCAGAACGCACCTGCTGTGCATGTGCAGGAGTTGCTTGTCGGCATCCAGTTTAGGCGGCTCGACCCGGGATTTTACCATGGCGTCGTACGCGACGCCCTCCTCCATCAAATTTTCAATCAATGACGGCACCGCTGTGCTGTCACTGGCCGGGACCAAATTGGGGAAATTATCGCCCGGATCTGGAAACGGCTCCACCGCCAACGGCGTGACTTGCTCCGGCGTCAGGACGTTACCGTTGTGCACCAGCGTAAACAGGCTGGGATGGGCGCCGCGCGCTAACCCATTCAAGGGCGAGGCCACAACCGCTTCATACAGCAGCGTGTTCAAGGTCTGGTCGTCACAATCGGCTTCGCAGGCAACGTTGAGTTCCGGCGGCAAGGCGCCACTGATCATCGTACCCTTGCGGAAATCTCCCTCGCGGTAATAGAAATTTTCGAGGATGAGTTCGAGATCTCTGAGTTCGATCTGCCGTTGTTCGGCCAGGGCGGTAATTTCGTTCATGTAGGACGCAATCATGCCCGCACTCAGATAAGTGAGGGGATTGGGCGCTTTGTCGTGGCCGCCAAGATAAGCGCCTTCATCACAAGCAAACCGCCACGCGGTACCCGTTGCAGCAGAAACCACTATGGCTTCCTTTTGCATGCCGCCCAGCGAGCGCACCCACGTACGCAACGACTGTCCGTGCGGGTTGGGGGGAACCGGAAACCCAGCTTCGGTGGCGTTGCCGGCAATAAAATATAGCGGGTCACCAATTTCTTCGAGCGGTGTTTTAGTCATCGTTTTACCTTTGTGTTGGGCGACGCTGGCTTTTTACGCCGAGCCTAATTATGCCATGGAAATTTGAATGCTTGGAGTCGGAGGATACATTTCAACGCTGCCTGCTGACGGGTGTCAAATAGGTTTCTCCGCTCCCAAGACCAGCTAATTAATCCACCACCTAGACCGCCCCCTCCGGCGACGGATCGGCGATGTGCGACAGCGGCAATGCGGTGCGGTAGCTCACCTGCTTTAAGGCAAAACTGGACTTGATGCTGGCGACGCCGGGGATGCGCGTCAGATGGTCGAGCAGGAAGCGCTGGAAGGCGGCGATGTCTGGCGCCACCACGCGCAACAGATAGTCGGAGTCGCCGGTCATCAGATAGCACTCCATCACTTCGGAGTGGGAGACGATCCGCCGTTCGAATTCGTCGAGCGCATCGACGACTTGTTTCTCCAGGCTCACTTGCACGAACACGCTGACAGGCAGGCCGATCGCCGCCGGGTCGAGCAGCGAGACGTAGCCGCGCACATAGCCGTCTTCCTCGAGCCGGCGCACCCGGCGCAGACACGGCGACGGCGACAAATTGACCTGGCGGGCAAGATCGACATTGGCGATTCGCGCGTCGCTTTGCAGCACTTCGAGGATTCGGCGATCGGTCGTATCCAGGTCATTTAGCGCCATTTCGTGCCTCGATATAGGAGATAGTTGGGCGAATATTGTTCGATATTGGGGATTGTTGGCCAACTACGCAACACCGCATCGAGGCCACCATGATAAAATCGCGCGATCTCACATCGGCGACGAGCTTCTCAGTTGGCGACCCAAAAAACCGCACACCCCGCGCGCAATCGAAAATCCGGGCAAAATACCCTGCCCGATGCCGCCACCATCGACACGCTGGAAGCTGTCGAGCGCAAGGCGCTGTGGCTGTCGAGCTGGTTGATCCACAACGCCAACCACATCCGGCCGAGCCGCGACGGGCTCAAGGTCGGCGGCCACCAGGCATCGTGTGCGTCGGCGGTCACGCTGCTGACGGCGCTCTATATGAGCGTGCTCAAGCCCGAAGACCGGATGGCGGTAAAACCCCATGCCTCGCCGGTGTTCCATGCCATCCAATATCTTTTCGGCCGGCAATCGCGCGACCAATTGGAACGCTTCCGCGCATTCGGCGGCGCGCAGTCCTATCCATCGCGCACCAAGGACGTCGACGATGTCGATTTTTCGACCGGCTCGGTCGGCCTCGGGGTCGGCCTAACGCTGTTCGCCGCGATGGTGCGCGACTATGTGCGCCTGCACGGTCTCGCAGGCGACGGCGGCCCCCAGGGCCGCATCGTCGCCCTGATGGGCGACGCCGAACTCGACGAGGGCAACGTCTTCGAGGCCCTGCTCGAGGGCTGGAAACACGATGTTCGGAACCTCTGGTGGGTGATCGACTACAACCGCCAGAGCCTCGACGGCGTGGTGCACGACTATCTGTTCCAACGCATCAAGGACTTCTTCGGCACCGTGGGTTGGAATGTCGTCGAGCTGAAATACGGCAAGCTGCAGCAGCAAGCCTTTGTCGAGCCCGGCGGCGGGGCGTTGATGAAATGGATCGACGATTGCCCGAACCAGCTCTATTCAGCGCTAACCTACCAGGGCGGCGCGGCGTGGCGCACTCGCTTAAAGGCCGACTTGGGCCGCACAAAGGGTATCAAGGCGCTGCTCGACGATCACGACGACGACGCGTTGCACCGGCTGATGACCAACTTGGGCGGCCACGACATGACGGCGACGCTGGAGGCTTTCAACACGGTCGACGACGACACGCCTCAATGTTTCGTCGCCTACACCATCAAGGGCTATAACACGCCGCTGGCCGGCCATAAGGACAACCATTCAGGACTGATGAACCTGGAGCAGATGGCCGCCTTCAAGGTCGCCCATAACATCCGTGACGGCCACGAGTGGGATTTCGCCGAGGGGCTCGATATCGACGGCGACGCGCTGCAGGCGTTCCTCGGCGACGCGCCATTCAACCAGCGCCCCACCGCCACCGCCACCGTTCCGTCGATTCCCGTTGCAGCACTGCCCGCTCCGGCAGGCGACGCCATGTCGACTCAGGAAGCGTTCGGCCGTATCCTCAACGATCTTGGCCGCGACGATGACAGCGACCTGGCGGCGCGCATCGTCACCACCACCCCCGACGTCACGGTGACCACCAACTTGGCCGGCTGGGTCAACCGGCGTGGCCTTTTCCACCACGAAGAACTGGCCGATCTGTTCCGCGAAGAGAAGGTACCCTCGGCGTTCAAATGGTCCATGAACCCGACCGGCCAGCACATCGAATTGGGCATCGCCGAAAACAATTTGTTCCTGCTGCTGGCGGCCCTCGGACTGTCCGACCGCTTGTTCGGCGCCCGGTTGTTGCCGGTCGGGGCGCTCTACGACCCCTTCATCGCACGCGGCCTCGATGCGCTGAACTACGCCTGCTACCAGGATGCCCGCTTCATGGTGGTGGCGACACCGTCGGGCATCACCCTGGCGCCCGAGGGCGGCGCTCACCAATCGGTGTCGACACCCCTGATCGGCATGGGCCAGCCGGGGCTCACCAGCTACGAGCCGGCGTTCGCCGATGAACTGGCGTGGATAATGGGCTGGGCGTTTGCGCACATGCAGGCCGACGATGGCGGCTCGGTCTATCTGCGCCTGTCGACCCGAACCATCGATCAGCCGCAGCGCGCGGATGTCAGCGCCATCGCGCACGACATCATCGCCGGTGGGTATTGGCTGCGGGAACCGGCACCGGGCGCCGAGTTCGCCATCGCGTACACGGGCGCCCTCGCGCCCGAAGCGCTCGCCGCCTACGAACAGGTATTGGAAGATATTCCTGGCGCCGGACTGCTAGCGGTGACGTCGCCGGACCGCCTGTACGCCGATTGGCAGGGCGGCGTGGAGGAAGGACAGGCCGCGCGGTTGTTGGCGGCCCTGGCGCCGGACGCCGCGCTGGTAACCGTGCTCGATGGGCATCCGGCGACCCTGGCCTGGCTCGGCAGCGTCGCCAACCACCACATCGTCGCGCTGGGGGTCGACCGCTTCGGTCAGTCGGGCGACCTGCCCGATCTCTACCGCGAATACGGCATCGACAGCGACGCCATCCTCGACGCCGCCGCCACCGCTCTGACCAAGCGCATGCGCAAGGCCGGGCGCGCGCCGCTACAGCTAGCTGCCGAGTAAATCAGACTGGACAGCGGCAGCCCGTGACGCCACCGCCTCGCGGTGGGCAATGTAAACGACGGCGCTAACGATGACGGCGCCACCGATCCAGGTCCAGATCGGCGGCACTTCTCCGAACGCGACGAAGGCGACGCTCGCGGTCACCACTAGCCGCGAGTAATCGTAGGGCAGAACCGCCGAAGCATCGGCGGCCGCCAGCGACCGGGTCAGGCTCATATGCGCCCCGACGCCGGTGACCCCGAGCAGGAAAATCCAGCCGAGCGCGGCAAGATCGGGCAACGACCAGACAAACAGCGCTGGCACCAGTGTGAGTGGAACGGAAAATATCGCCAGCCAGGCGACTATGGAGTTGGGGGAATCAGACCGCGACAAGGATTTGATCATCAAATTCGACGCGGCAATGAACACCGCCGAGGCGAGCGGCAGGACGAACAGCGGTTCGACGGCTTCGAACCCCGGCCGCAACACGATCCAGACCCCCGCCAAACCGATAAATGTGGCGGTCCAGCGCCGCGCCTTGACGATTTCGTGCAAAAACAGCGCCGCGCCAATGGTGGCGAACAACGGCGCGGCAAAGGTCATCGCAGAAACCTCGGCCAGCGTGAGCTTCGCCTGCGCCACCACCAATAAAATAAACCCGGCCATCGACATTGTGGCCCGGACAAATTGCAGGGACAGTCGCTGCGTGCGCATCGCCGTTGCCCGGTTGCGCAAGATCCAGGGCAACATCAGCAGCAGGACGAACAGCGAGCGGACAAACGCAACCATAAGCGGGTCGAGATTTACGATCGCCATCCGCACGATCGGTCCCTGAAGGCCGAAAAACAGCGCCGCCAAAAGCATCCACACCGCGCCCCGCACATGCCCCGGCAGTTCGGCGAAAGCTCTGCTCCCGGCAGGAAGAGGCTTTAGAGGCATATTCCGATCTCTCTAAACAACGCGGTTCGACGCCGGTTGGCCGGCCCGCAACGCTTCGAAACCATCGAGCAACATCATGCCCATGGCGGTGCGCGCCTGACGCGCAGCGCTGCCAATATGCGGCACCGCGAAAACATTGGGCAGCCTGAAATAGCGGCGGTCGATGTTGGCCGGCTCGCCGTTGAAAACATCGAGCCCGGCGGCGGCGATCTTGCCCGACTTGAGCGCGGCGATCAGCGCCGCGTCATCGACCAGGTCGCCGCGCGCGATATTCACCACAATGGCGCCGTCGGGTAATTGGGCAATCGTCTCCGCGTTCAGCAGCCCCTTGGTTTCCGGCGTCGACGGCGCGCACAGGATGAGAAACTCGCTAGCCGCGAGGAACTCTCCGAGATCGTTGAAATAGACGGCGCTGCCTTCCAGATCCGGCGCCAGGCGATTGCGGTTGCGGTAGTGCACCTTCATCTCGAAACCGCGCGCGCGCTCGGCCACCGTCCGGCCGATCCGGCCCATGCCGAATATGCCGAGCGGCCTGCCGGTGATCTCGACGCCGACAAACTGGGTCGGCGACCAGGTCTGCCACTTTCCAGCGCGCAGATATCGCCCCGATTCAGGGGCGCGCCGGGCTGCGCCGAGCAGCAACAGCATGCCAATTTCCGCCGTCGCCGCAGTGACGGCGTCGGGTGTGGTCAGCACCGCCAGCCGGCGTTTCTCGGCGGCGGCGAGATCGATGTGATCGGTGCCCACCGAAAGGGTTAGGATTGCCTGCACACTGTTGGGCAACGCGTT
Organism: Alphaproteobacteria bacterium; assembly: GCA_027297685.1. Taxonomy (GTDB): domain Bacteria; phylum Pseudomonadota; class Alphaproteobacteria; order UBA6615; family UBA6615; genus JAPUHN01. The sequence goes on from JAPUHN010000373.1 coordinate 6,124, forward strand.
GATGGTTTTCTCGCTCAGCGGCTCGGTGACACAGATAAACAACGCATCCACACCGTCAGCCGCGCCAATAATTTCCGACGCGGTCATAATGTGGTCGTCCTCGTTGAGGACGATGTCGTAGTCGCGTTGCAGACGCGCCTCGATCTCGGCCAAATGGCGGCGGGTCACCAGAATGCGCGGTTTATCACTCACTCTAAACTATCCCCCGAACGGTCGCTTGCGCGGGCGACCCCGCACGCCGCACATGGCAGTCGACGGCGGCGAGTGTACAGTGTCGGTCGGCAACACGTCAGTATCGCGATGGAGAAGACGAACATGCAACTTGCAGGCAAAGTCACGGTGATTACCGGATCGGGGTCGGGATTCGGCGAGGGCACGGCGAAGGCCTGTGCGATCGAAGGCGCGTCGGTCGTGGTCAGCGACATCAACGAGGATGGCGGCCGCAGGGTCACCGACGAGATTACGGCAGCGGGCGGCACCGCGTCGTTTTGCAAGGCCAATGTGACCGACAGCGGAGAAACCCAGGCGCTGATCGATCATGCGCGCGCTGCCTTCGGGCGCCTCGACATCCTGGTCAACAACGCCGGGGTCGGCCACAAGCGCAAGTCGATGCTCGAGGTCACCGAGGCGGAGTTCGACCACATCTTCGCCGTCAACGTGAAGGGCATTTATCACACCGCGAACGCGGCGATCCCGGTCATGCGCGAGCAAGGCAGCGGCGTCATCATCAACATCGCCTCGACCGGGGCGGTCAGCCCAAGGCCCGGGCTCACCTGGTACAACACCTCGAAGGGCGCGGTGACGACATTGACCAAATCGATGGCGATCGAACTGGCGCCCGACAAAATTCGCGTCAACGCGCTCAACCCGGTCGCTGGCGATACGCCGCTGCTGCCGACATTTCTGGGCGAGGACACGCCGGAGAACCGCGAGGCTTTCCGGGCGACGATTCCCCTGGGCCGGTTGTCGACACCGGCCGACGTCGCCGCCGGTGTGGTGTTTCTGGCCTCCGACGCGGCCTCGCTGATTACCGGCGTGTGCCTGGAAATAGATGGCGGACGGTGTATTTAGATGAGCCAGATACTTCGATAAGCTCAGGGCGGGGTGATTGTTGGCTAGCCCGGATAGACCAGCGCCGCCAGCTCCTGATGCGTGGTCATCCATACCCAATCGAGGTCCTTTACCAGGTCGATCGCCGCCTTAATTTCGATGGCGCCGAACGGGCGGCCGAAGACGTGGGCGTGCGCGGTAATATCGATCACCGCCGGCGGGCTGCCGATACTGTGGTAGTTCTCGACGATGCGCTTGAGCGTCGCGGAATAGACCTCCGGCGGATTGCCGAAACGCATATAAAGCGGCAGGTCGTTGATCTCCATGGTGAAGGGCACGATGGCAAGCGGTCCCTTCGCCGTCTCCATCAGGTAGGGCAGGTCAGCGTTGAAGTGATCGATATGCCAGGTGAAGCCGTTTTCGACGAGTAGTTCGCAGGTGTTTGCGCTCGGCGTGCCGCGTGGACTGGCGAAGCCTTGGGGCCGCTTACCGATGACGCCCTCGAACAGCTCGATACCCCGTTGCAAGTCGGCCGCTTCGACACTGCGCTCCTGATAGGCCGGCAGGGTGTTTTGCATCCACGCATGGGCGCCAATAAAGTGGCCGTCGCTGTCGATCCGCTGCAAAAGTTCCGGCCACTTCTCGGCAATGATGCCGCTGGCATAGGTGCCGCAGGGCACACCGGCCTCGCCGACGATATCGAGCAGGCGATAGGCGCCGATGGTCATGCCGTATTCCGCCCACGAGCGCGCCTGGGTGTCGAGTACGCCGGCTTTTAGGGGATTGCCCATGGGGCCGATGCCCGGCGCCGCATCGTCGGACCACGCCCCGCACATGATATTGACCGATACGGCCAGACGCTTTCCCTCGGGCCAACCGGCGGGCAAGGCCGCTGCGTTCATGATATCTCCCCCTTGCGTAAACGCGCCCATATGGCAGTCTGATTTATGGCAATCTGATTACGCCAAACGGCGCCCAACCGCAAAGCCCCTAAGCGGGGGGACCGGGAGAAGTTTATGTTGAAGACCACGATTACCGGCAGTTTGCCCAAACCGGCTTGGCTGGCGCAGCCGGAAGTGTTGTGGGCGCCGTGGGCGGCCGACGACCCGGCGCAACTGGAGGAGGCCAAGCACGACGCGGTGCGCCTGGCGCTGCGCGACCAGGAAGTGGCTGGCATCGATATCGTCTCCGACGGCGAACAATCGCGTCAACACTTCGTCCACGGAATTTTGGAAAAGATCGAGGGTATCGACTTCGAGAACAAACAGCGCATCGGCATCCGCGACGACCGCTACGAGGCCGATTGCCCGACGGTGGTTGCCGACGTCCGGCGCGCCGGCCCGATCCACCGCGACGAGGTCGCCTTCGCCCGCGCCCACACCGACCACGAGCTGAAATTCACCATGCCGGGGCCGATGACCATCGTCGATACCCTGGCCGACACCCATTACGGCGACCGGCCGGCGATGGCGATGGCGTTCGCCAACATACTCAACGCCGAAGCGCGCGAGATCGAGGCTGCCGGCGCCAACGTCATCCAATTCGACGAGCCGGCCTTCAACGTCTACCTCGACGCCGTGCCGACCTGGGGCGTCGAAGCGCTCAACCGCGCCGTCGACGGCGTCA
>JAPUHN010000374.1 GCA_027297685.1 Alphaproteobacteria bacterium
GAAATGGGACACCGGGTAGCCCTGGTCGATCTCGACTTACAGTTTGGCACAGCAGCCCTATCGCTCGATCTTGTTCCGAGCAGCGGTATGATCGAGACCCTGCGCCAACCCGACCGCATGGACAGTCTTTTTATGTCCAGCGCCGTGTTGCCGAAGACGGAAAATCTATCGGTCCTGGCGGCGGAAGAAGATTTGTCCCGCCAGCTGGACCTTCATGGCTCAGGCATTCCTCGGTTGGTCGAAGAATTGCGCCGAAATTTCGATTGGGTGTGGCTCGATTTACCGCGCACCCTATGTCACCTCCACACCAGCGTGCTGCGCGATGCGGCGCATGTGCATGTGGTGTCCGACCTAACACTGGCCGGCATGCGCGATACAATGCGTATCATCAATCTATTCAGCAATGCGGGAGGTGACGGCGAAATTGGCGTTATCGTCAACCATGCCCGGCGCAACAAAGGGATGCCCAAAGGTGAATTCACCAGGGGCGTGGGGTGTCAAATTCTTGCACATCTGCCCGACGAGCCAAAAGCTTTGCAAGCGGCCACCGTCGGCAAACCGCTGGCTCAAACAGCGGCGCGCGGAAAATTTATGACCGAACTGCGAAAGGTGACCCTTGATATCGCTCCGTCGGTCAAGGAGCCGCGGCGCGGACTGTTCAGCAGCCGCAAGGCTTCAAAATAGGAGCTAAGGTTGTGAGCTTTGGGAGACGCTCAGGCGAAAGTGCTGTCAACGGCACCATCGCGATAAATGCATCGCAACCGGCTGCGGCATCTTTCGCCGCTACCGAAAAAACGCCGCCAGTATCCGATGACGACATAGACTGTTTCGCACTTGCCGAACGCGTCATCGAAGGCATAACCGAGAAATCCGACTCACCCGATTTCACGGCAATGCCGCGGACCGATGTTGCACAATATTCAACGACCGCCACCGAAAATATCCTCGGCAAGACCTATTTTAGGCTCAACTTGCTGGAGCAACGCGACGTTGTCACCAACGTTGTCAATGGGCTCTACATAGCCCCGGTGCGCGAAGACCCTTCTGAAGACGAAGCCAATATCCCGGAATTGCCGATAGCCGCTGTATGGGGCACCAACGACCGTGCTGCGGCGACTGAGCGCGTACTCAGTTCCACGAGTGTCACGATCGCGCGTAATAAAGTTCAGCCGGTTCTGTTCGATCGGATCGACATCAGCGCCGCGCTGTCCCTGCCACACGACGAACTAACCCGGCAAATTTCCGAAATCGTATTGGAAATTTCTCACGAGGAGAAGCTACAGCTCAACAAGGCCGAGCAAGAAGATTTGGTCAAGGTGTTGCTTGACGAGATGCTGGGCCTTGGCCCGCTCGAGCCGCTACTCGCCGACGAAACCATAAACGACATCATGGTGAACGGCTACAATCAGGTTTACATCGAGCGTCGGGGTAAACTTGAACTAACCGACGTCAAATTCCGCGACGACCGGCATGTGATGAACGTCGCGACCCGCATCGTGTCGCAGATCGGCCGGCGGGTCGACGAATCCTCACCGCTGGTTGATGCGCGTCTGGCCGATGGCAGCCGCGTCAATATTATTATCCCGCCGCTGGCGATCGACGGGCCCATGATCTCCATTCGAAAATTCGCGAAGAAGAAAATCACGCTCGAGGTGATGGAGCAGCAACAGAACATGTCGAGCCCGATGGCCACCATACTCAGAATTGCAGCCCGGTCGAAGCTGAATATCCTGATTTCCGGTGGTACTGGCTCCGGTAAAACCACCTTGCTCAACGCCATGTCGCAAATGATCGACCATGGCGACCGGATTGTAACCATCGAGGATGCGGCTGAGCTGCAACTCCAACAACCGCATGTGGTGCGACTGGAAACGCGGCCGTCCAATCTGGAGGGGCAGGGGGAAATTACCATGCGCGACCTGGTTAAAAACGCTCTGCGTATGCGGCCAGATAGGATAATCCTGGGCGAGGTTCGTGGGTCAGAAGCGCTCGACATGCTGCAAGCCATGAATACCGGCCATGAGGGGTCGATGAGCACGGTTCACGCCAACCGGCCTCGCGAAGCGCTCACACGCCTGGAAAATATGGTCAGCATGGCCGGCGTTAGTCTGCCGCCGAAAGCCGTGCGCACCCAAATCGCAGCGGCGATAGACGTGATCATTCAAATCAGCCGCATGCGCGACGGTATCCGCCGTATTACGCACATCATGGAAGTCGTCGGCATGGAGGACGACATTGTCACCACACAAGACCTGTTCAATTTCGATTATACCGGTGAAGACGCCGCCGGTATGATCCAGGGCGATTTCGTATATACCGGCGTGCGGCCGCATTTCAGCTCGAAAGCCGAGTATTTCGGACTCGAACGGGCGCTTCTGGAAGCGCTGCGTTAGCCATGGGTGCGACTGGAGAGCTGCTGCGCGCGGGCGATATGACGACCGCGATTATTATTGGCGCCGTGATCCTGGCGACACTGGCGCTCTTCCTGGTCATGGTTACAACGCTTTCGGGCGAACAACGGCGCGCGCGCCGGCGTATCGCGGATGTGGTGCAGAGCCGCCAATCGGCAAATACCTCGGCCACCAGCGCCGCCAACCTTCGGCGGGGACAATACGACACAGCAATGCCGACGGTAGAGCTGATACTAAAGCATATTCTGCCACGCCCTGATTTGTTGCGGCAAAGGTTAGCGCGTACCGGAAGGCCGCTGACCCTCGCTCACTACGCCGCTGCCTGCGTTGTCGTTGGTGTCCTCACCGGGCTTGTCGCCTCGTACCTACTCGACCGCTCATTGGTGATGTCCATTTTGCTCGGTATCGGCAATGGCTTATTGCTGCCCCACCTCTTGGTTGGCATGCTTGGGCGGCGTCGCCAGAAGGTTTTCACCGATCAATTTCCCGAGGCGATCGACCTTATTGTGCGGGGCCTGCGTTCCGGCCTGCCGGTGATCGAATCGGTCAATCTCGTCGCGCGAGAGATGGAAAAACCGATCGGCGTCGAATTCACCACGATCGCCGACGCCGTTAAATTTGGTAAGACGCTCGAAGAAGCGCTGGTCGATGCCGTGCCGCGAATTGATACGGCGGAGTTTAAGTTCTTTGTCGTCGCTCTCGCTGTACAGCGCGAGACCGGCGGTAACTTGGCCGAGACCCTTGAAAATCTGTCCGATGTGCTGCGCAAACGCCGGCAGATGAAGAAGCGCATTAAGGCCATGGCGTCAGAACCGAAAGCCAGCGCATGGATTCTCGGCTGCCTACCGTTCATCATGTTCGCGCTCATCTACTTTGTGAATACCGGCTACGTATCGCAGTTATTCACCGACCCGCGTGGCCATACTTTGATCACCGCCGGGCTGATCAGTCAGTCGATTGGCATCGCGATCATGGCGAAAATGGTGAGGTTCGAGATATGAGTTTGGGCGGCATCATGCAAAGTCTCGGCGGCGAGAATTTCATAATCTGGATGACCGCGTTGTCGGTGTTTGTCTCGGTTTTCGTTGTATGGTCGAGCCTGATCGCGCCCCGGCCTTTACGGGCCCGCATAAAATCGCTATCCGAACGCCGCGATGTGTTGCGCGAGCAGCGCCTGGAGTTGCGCGTGCACCCGCTGCGCGCCGGTATGATCGAGCTTGCCAACTATGTGGTGCGAAAACTGAGCCTTCTACGCACCTCTCAGACCCGGCGTATCGAAGATAAATTGATGCAAGCGGGCTATCGCGGCCACGACGCGATGGTGATGTACCTTTTTCTCAAGCTATCGCTACCGGCCATCTTCGGAACGGCCGCGGTTCTCGTTCTCTATGTTTTTGAGATTTTCCCGATGGAGGGTATTGCGAAGCTGTCGATATCCTTGATCGCCGTTATCATTGGCGCCTACGCGCCTGACGTGTTCCTCTCCAACACCGGTCAGAAACGCCGACTTAAAATTCAGAAGGCGCTGCCTGACGGTCTCGACCTCATGGTTATCTGTGCCGAAGCGGGGCTAAGTTTGGATGCGACGCTCCATCGGGTAAGCTCGGAACTGAGTACATCATGGCCCGAACTCTCCGACGAGTTGGGGCTCACCGCGATCGAAATCGGATTTCTGCCCGATCGAAGCCAAGCGCTGGCAAATCTGGCGCGGCGGGTAAAACTCGATGGCATAAAGGGCATCGTTAACACCCTGGCGCAGACCGAGCGCTACGGCACGCCCCTGGCCCAAGCATTGCGGGTATTGTCTGCAGAGCTGCGCTCCAACCGGTTGCTGAAGGCCGAAGAAAAGGCCGCTCGCTTACCAGCCGTGCTCACCGTGCCGATGATCCTATTCATCATGCCGGCGTTGTTCGTCGTACTGATCGGCCCGGGCGCTTTGCGGACAGTGGATGCATTGCGCGCACAAGGATTTATGTAGAGCGACCAAGCGTATCGGGCGGGCGTTCGCGTCTGCCTGCCAAAGCTTAACGGCACGCCACAAGCGCCCTTCAATAAGCGAGCGCGCTAATCCGTGCCCGATTAAAAATCAAACAGCAATGTGTATGTTTAGGTGGAGGATGGGGCCAGCTTCGCCTAGCTGCTAAAACCGCCAGCCTGACCGCATCGTCGCTAGCACGCCACCGTCGCGTGTTGTACTGGCAGTCCAGCGGAAGCAATACCGCCGTTGGTATGGGCGCCCACTGCCGCGACCTTTGCGGCATGGTCACGCATGTCAGCGACAAGCCGGTAGAACGTTATATTTCGGCGCACCGACAGGTCGTCTAGATCCTGGCGACCAACGGTCAGCG
>JAPUHN010000375.1 GCA_027297685.1 Alphaproteobacteria bacterium
GACAATTTCGACACCCGCTATCTGCTCAATGACATCTGCTATTTGCTGAACAAGCCGCTGGTCAGTGCCGCACTGCTGCGCTTTGAGGGCCAGCTCTTCACCTTCCGGCGCAACGATAGTGCCCCGACGGCCTGTTATCGCTGCCTGTTCGCCGAAGCGCCCCCCGACGACCTGGTGCCCCGATGCGACGAAGCGGGCATTCTGGGCGCCTTGGCAGGCGTTATGGGGTCGCTCCAAGCGACCGAGGTGTTGAAGGAGCTGCTCGGGCTGGGCGACAGTCTGGCCGGCCGCATGCTGATCTACGACGCGCTGGGGCCGGCCTTCTACCCCATCAAGATCCCCCACGACCCGAACTGCGCGCTGTGCGGCGACAAGCCGACGATTACGGAGATCGGTTGAACAAACGAACCCTCTGCTGGCGGGAGAGGGGCTTCGGCTTCGGCCGGTTTATACCAAGTCTCGTTAATACGGACGCATTTCACCGCCAATAATTTATCTGCCGGAAAGGCGCGGGTTGCGCCGCGGTGCTGGTACCGCAAGCAGCCCGCAACGACGCCGGTGGACAAAGGATGGCGGCCTTCGGTGGGGCGGCTTGACCCCCCGGCCGCGTTGCGCGGCTTGCCCGATGGCCCCACATCGCGCTGTGCCGCGCGTCTAACCGGGCGGGCCAATCCGTCCCCATGAAAGGGGTCCGTATTAGCGAGATTTGGTATCAGTCGTCGGAAGCCAGGATCTCGGCGACTTCGACGTGGCGGCCTTCGGCAACCGATTTAATCCCTGCCATGACTACGGCAAGCGATTGCGTTGCCCCGTCGCCGCCGACTTCCGGCGCCCGGCCGCCTTGGGCGGCGTCGGCCCATTCGATTAGCTCCTCGGCCAGAGTATCGACCGCATCGATGGCGACCGGAATGTGTTCGCTCTCGCCTTGTTTCAGCGCACGCAGTCCGTCGAACAGATTGTAATAGGCGCTCATCCGTTTGCCGTAGACGTTCATCAGGTAATATTCCGAGGCCGAGGCATAGCTCGTCGATAGCGACGAGACGGCGCCGTTTTCATGGTGCATCAGAAGCGTGCCGACATCAGGGTTGTCGCCGGGCAATACCAGCTGTGACGCCATACCCGACACCGATTTGATTGGCCCGAGTAGCATCATCAGCACGTCGACATAATGCAGGCCGATCTGCAGCATGACGCCGCCCGGCATGCCAGCGGCGGTATAGCGCCAGTGGCCGAGCTCGAACTGGCCTTCACGGTCGCGGCTGATGTTGGCTTCGGCCTGAACCAAAGTGCCAAATTCACCGGCGTCGATTCGCTGTTTGATCCAACGGAATTGGCTCTCGCGGCGACGTTGATAGCCGACGGCGAGGATCACGCCGGCATCGGCACAGGTCTTTGTGATCGCTTTCGCTTCGCCGATGGTGTTGGCGATGGGTTTGTCGAGAAACACATGCTTGCCGGCCTCGGCCGCCGCACGGGTTGTTTCCAGATGGACGTGGTTGGGGGTGGTATTGATGATGCCGTCGATGGTGTCGTCGGCCAGAAGTTCGTCGAGGCTCTCGGCGCTGGCGCAACCGTATTTGTCGGCGAAAGCCTCGCGCTTGTCGGCCGAGCGGGTGAAACACGACGTGATAGCGACACGGCCGCCGGTGCGGCCCGCCGCGTCGGCCAGCACGTCCGACCACCAGCCGATGCCGAGCGACGCGACCCGGAAGGGCGTTGAACTCATGGTGGTGTCTCCTTGTGCGGAGGGCTCGTAACTCGGTTGGCGCGGCGTGCGGAGCGCAGCGACCAGACGATCGACAAAAGGGAAAGGATGAGAAAGCCAAGACTGATTGGCGAGGTGAAGAAAATCGAGATATCGCCCTGCGACGAGGTCAGTGCGACGCGCAGATTTTCCTCCAGCTGACTGCCCAAAACCAGCGCCAGCAATAGCGGTACCACCGGCATATCGAGCCAGCGCATGGCCAGGCCAATCAGCCCGAAGAGCAGCATTACATAGACGTCGAAGAAATTGTTGCGCAGCGCGAAACTGCCGATCACGCACAGCACGGCCACCGTCGGCATCAATAGGGCCCGTGGTGTGGCAAGTATTTTGACCAACAACCGCAGCGCCGCCAGGGCGATAATGAAGTTGAAGATGTTGGCCCAGAGGAACGAAAAGATCAGCCCATAGGCGAAGTCGGCGCGCTCGAGGAACATCAACGGGCCCGGTGCCAGGCCGTGGATGATCAAGGCGCCGATCAAGATGGCTGTCACCGGATCGCCGGGAATACCCAATGTCATCATTGGGATCAGCGCGCCGCCGGTTACCGCATTGTTGGCCGATTCTGGCGCCGCTACGCCTTCGACGACGCCGGTGCCAAACTCATCGGGCCGTTTCGACGCCTTGCGCGCATACTCGTAGCTGATGAACGCCGCAATCGGGCCGCCAGCACCGGGCAGAATGCCCAGAAAGGCGCCGGTTAAAGAGCCGATCGAAACTGACCGGCGGATCGCCTTAAGATCGGACAGTTTCGGCAACACAGAGGTAAGCCGCGTCTGGACCCGGCTGGCAGAGCCGGTGCCATCGGTGAGGTTTGCGACCAGCTGCGGGATGGCGAACAACCCGATCATGGCGGTGAGGAAGTGGACGCCGGCCATCAGATTGACCTGTCCGAAAGTGAACCGTTGGGTTCCCATCACCGGGTCCTGACCGATGGTGACGATGGCCAGTCCGATGGCGGCCGACAGCAATCCCTTGATCAAAGATTTGGCGGCGAAACTGCAGATGATCGTGAGACCGAAAAAAACCACCGCGAACATGTCCTCGGTACGGAATTCCAGGGCCACATTGGCTAGCAGCGGCGCGATCGAGAACAGGAACAGAAAACTGACCATGCCGCCGATGAAGCTGGCTGTAATGGCGATGCCCAGCGCCCGGCCGGCCTCGCCGCGCGCGGCCATGGGATAGCCATCCATCGCGGTGGCCGACGCCGACGGCGTGCCGGGGATGTTGAGCAGCACGGCGGAGAAGCTGCCGCCAGTCATCCCGCCGACATACAACCCCAACAGAAGCGCTATTGAGATATCGGCTGGCAGAACGAAGGTGACCGGCAGCAGAACGATGATACCGGTGCTAATAGTCAGGCCGGGGATCATGCCGACGATCAGGCCAATGGTGACGCCGATGCCGGTCGACAGCAGCACCAACAGGCCGGTGGACTGGGTCAGGCCGATGAGAACTTCCGGGCTCATGCGAAGATGCCGGAGACTAGATCGGGAAGAATGCCGCGCGGTAGGAATACGCTAAAGCCGTGGCGGAAAAGCAGATAGAGGAAGGTGGTCACGGCAATCGAGCCAATCGCGACCCAGAGCCGCCGCTTTTCGCCGAACAACACCATCAGCACGGCGAAGAACGGCGTGGTCGCTAGCAGGAAACCGAGCCCCGGCAAGACCACCAGATAGGCGACGAAAGCGACGAGCGCCCAAACCGCGAGCCTGCGCTGGCCCCTGTCGCTCGGTGTAATGGTTTGGCCGCTGTCTTCAGTGGCAGTTCCGCGCAACCCTTGAACCAGCAGGCTGATCGAGAGTGCAAGCAGGATGGCTGTATTTACCCACGGGAAGAACGGTGGCCCGGGAGTGTCCGGCAGGCTGCGGATCGGCAGCTGGGTGGTCAGGGCACCATAGCCCAATGCTATAACGAGCAGCACCACGGCGGCGATGATGTTCCTGTGTCGCATGCCGAGATGGTTCAAATTGCGGACTTTCGGCTCAGGCGGGTGACCGCTTTACCGCACTGCCTGCGGCCGGTCGTATCCCGGAATAGAGAAACGGTCCGCCCCTAACAGGACGGACCGCCTCGCCACAAACTATTTGGTCGGCAACAGGCCAGCGCTGGCGAAAATGGCGCGCACCTTCACGTTTTCTTCGGCCAGCAACTTGCTGAAGGCCTCGTGGCCCAGGGGTGCGACTGTGAACCCTTTTTTCTTGGCTAGGTCGAGGAAGGCCTCTGAGTTCGCCGCCTTCGCCATGGCGTCGGCGAGGATCTTCTTGATCTCGTTCGGCGTGTTCGGTGGCACCGAAAGGCCGCGGAACAAGTCGAGCGAGACATTGTAGCCGAGCTCTTTCGCCGTCGGCACGTCGGGGAATATGCTGCTGCGCGTATCCGTCGGCATGACCAAGAGGCGCAGTTTACCCGCTTTGGTCAGATTAACCGCACCGGTCAGCGGCGCGATCATGGCGTTGGCTTCGCCGTTGAGAACCGACTTGTTGCGTCCCTTGATACCCTTGGGCAGGTGGATGACCTTACAGCCCACCGCGTTCATCAACATGACGGCAGCGGTATGGGTCGAGCTGCCGGTACCGGCATTCGCGACCTTCAGCGTGCCCGGGGCTGCCTTGCAGGCGGTCACAAACTCGCCAAAGTCTTTCCATGGAGCGTCGGCCCGGACCGCGAAGGGTTGCGGCTGGAACTCGACCCGGCCCACGTGGTCGAGCGCGTCATATAAGAAATCGGTGTTGCCCAGATTGGTCGAGGTCAGCACCGACGTGGAGTTCCAGACCACGGTGTGGCCGTCCGGTTTGGCGTTCTTGGTATGGGTATAGGCCACCGCTCCGCCGCCGCCGGTCCGGTTGACCGGGGTAACCGGGACGCCCAGCACCTTGCTCATTTCCTTGGCCAGCAAGCGGCCCTCTATGTCGGCGCCGCCGCCGGCGCCAAACGGAATAACAAATTCGATCGGCTTATCGGGAAACGCCAATGCCGGTGTTGTCGCCGCGACGACACCGAGCGCTATGGCGCCGGTTAATGTGTGACGAAGAATGCTCATATTTTCCTCCCTAAGAGATGGTCCGATTGGACGTTCTATATCGATGCTCCGACCGCTTTTACTGCGGCCGTGGCAATGTCTTGATCCTGCTGCCAATCGCCGCCGCTGACGCCGATACCACCCAGGCACTCGCCCTCGACGATGATTGGATATCCGCCTTCCATTGCGGTCCAGCGCTGCGCGCCCGCCGCCAGCGACAAGCCGATGGCGTGCAATGTGTCCAGGTCCTGCCCCTGTGCGCCCTTGGTGGTGGTGGGCCGCTTGTTCGAAGAAGCAGTGACCGCCTTCGTGGTGGACGAGTGCACGGTATGAAACCGGCCGCCGTCCATGCGTTCGAGCACCAGCATGTGGCCGCCGCTATCGACGATGGCGACGGTCACCGCGATGCCGATTTCCTCGGCTTTGGTGATCGCTGCGGCCAGCATTTCCTTGGCGCCAGTTGTCGTCAGGCGTTGCGACGACACAAATAACATTTCTACGTACGCTCCCTGAAAACGTGTGCCGGTTGTTCTTGTTGTTAAGCGCGGCGGATAATGGGTGCTGGTGGCAGTAAAGTCTATAGAATCGGGCTGCTTCCTTAGTATTATTCCCGTCATGACGCGACGTTGGGGAATTTTTCTGCACCGGCTCGGAGTAGCGCTTGCCGTGTTTTCCGTAGTGGGCGCCGTCTTGTTGAACGCAGGGGCATTTCAGCTACGCCTGGAGGCCCGGAAAAACCTGCGTGCTTTGGCGCCCGAAACCAGCGAACTGCAAACAGAGCTGGCGGAAGCCTATGGTAACGCCAGGGACAGTGCGGAGAACCTGAGGCGCTCGCTGACCTTCGGCGGTATTTGGGTCGTCGGCGGCCTGTTCGCCTACGGCCTTGGATTGAGCGCCCGGAGCGCTGCGGGCGGGCGGCGCCGGAGGAGACGTAGGAGATGAGCAAGAAAATGGCCGTGCTGGGGACCGGCGCTAATGGCGCTTCCATCGCCGCCGACCTCACCAATGCGGGTCTCGATGTCGTGCTCATCGAACAATGGCCTGCCCACGTCGAGGCGATGCGTGAGAATGGCGTGCGCATCGAAATGCCGGAGGAGACGGTTACAACCCCGGTGCGTGCCTATCATCTGTGCGAGGTGTGCACCTTCGACGAAAAATTCGACGTCGTTCTGTTGTTGATGAAAGCCTACGACACACCGTGGGCATGCCAACTCATCGAACCGTATTTACACGACGACGGTTTGCTGGTGGGTGTCCAGAACGGCATGACCGTCGACGCCATCGCCGATGTCGTCGGTCCCGAGCGCACGATAGGCTGCGTCATCGAGATATCGTCGCAAATGTTCGAGCCGGGCATCATCCAGCGTCAGTCGCCGCCAGACCGCTCGTGGTTCGCCGTCGGCAGCATCGACGCGGCTTCTGCCGGCCGTGAGCACGAGATCCAGAAAATTTTGTCGAACTCGGGGACGGCGGTAATCTCGTCGGATATCCGCTCGGCTAAATGGATGAAGCTGATCAGCAACTGCACCACCCTGGCAACGACGGCGATATTCGGAGTGCCGATCGCCGAAGCCGCCAACACGCCGGGCATGCGCGAAATAATGCTGCGCTCGGGGGCGGAGGCGTTGACGGTGGGGCAGGACATCGGCCTGCGCATCGAGCCGATTTTCGGGCTCAGCCAAGACGATGTTCAGCAGACTAACCGGCTGGTCGA
>JAPUHN010000376.1 GCA_027297685.1 Alphaproteobacteria bacterium
TTGATGCGGTATTCGATATCCTTGGGCATCAGCAGATTGGTGCCCGGCATGGCAACCACGCCGGTCTTGATGCAGCCGATCATCACCTGATACCAGGCCGGCAGGCGCGGGATCATCACAAACGCGAAATCGCCCTGCCCCGCGCCGAGGCCGAGCAGTACGTTGGCGAACCGGTTGGCCGCCTTGTTGAGGTCGGAAAAACTGTGATGCTCGATGGTCGCACCGTCGCGCGCGACGTAGATGAACGCCGTTTTGTCGGCCTCGGCCGCGCGTTTTTCGATGACGTCGAAGCCGAAATTATAGAACTCGGGAATTTCCAAGCGGAACCCGGCGCGTGTTCCCTCGTAATCGGTATATTCCGGTAAATCGGCCATGCCGATTCCTCCCTAATGGCAACCTCACACTGCGCGGCCGCCTCAAAACTTCAGCACCGTATTCATATAATCCCATTGCGACATCCAGCGTGCGCCGCCCTCGGCCGGCGGCTGCGGCGCCTGGATTTCGAGCCAACGTACCGGCTTTCCTTCTTTTGGGAAAAAGGCGTGCTGGGCACCGACCCCGGTCCACGCGTAGTCGCCGGTCTCCAGCGTATAGTCCTCACCGTCGAACGTAATGTCGACGGCACCGTCGAGGATGAAATAGGCCTCCTCGAAGGGATGGTCGTGGTGGTTGCACAGGCCGCCGTCGGGGAAGCCGACGACGAACATGTTGAAATGGTTGGCACCGAAGTTGGCGTCCATCAACATGCGCAGTGAAAAGCCGTGCAGGTCGGAGGCGACCCTCGAGGCCGGCGGATGCTGGAGCGGGTCGTAATGACCCATCATCCGGATGCGCGGGTCGCGCAGATCGGGCGGTGCTGCCTGCTGGGTCCACTGGGCCGGCCCGGCAAACCAGGTGTCCTGCCAACCGCCCGGGGCCTTCGGCTGCGGCGCCGATGCCTCGACCCAGCGAGCAGCGCCGGGCGCGCGGTTGCGCAACGCGTGTTCGATACCCGTCGGCACCAGGATGAAATCGCCCTCGCTCAACCGGTAGATATGGCCGTCGCGGTTGACCTCGAGCTCACCGCCGGTGACGAATAGCGCCTTCTCGAAGGCATGGCTGATCAGCGCGGTCTCGCCGTCGCTGGCCAGCTCCATCGCCCCATAGGCGGCATGCACGGTTTCATCGGAATGTTCGACGAACGGCGCCCAGGACAGCCCCTCTGCATGACCAACGTAAATCGGGTGCGGCGCCAAATCCGCCGGATCGAATCGGCCCACCTTGTGCATGCGCTGCCCCGCCCCTGGTCAACTTCATTCGCTGCGGCGGCGGTGCTCTGTGATCGCCCGGCGGACCGTTTCCGGTTGCGCCCCGACAGCCTCGGCAAGCCGCCGCAATTCGTTGCGCAAACCATACACCTGATCGACCAGCGACAGAACCAGCGGCATGCTTTCCTCGGCAATGCGCATATCGCGGCGGATCTGAACGATCATTTGCAGCCGCGCCACGTCGATCTGGCGATATCTCGGCTCGCCGTCCCGGCGTTGCGGCGCAACCCAACCCGCCGCCACCCATCGGCGTAACTCGGCGCGCTTCAATCCACTGACAACCCGAACGACTTCGATTTCACGCATCGCCTAGCCCTCCATTCCAACGCGGGGGTTGTACGGATTTTCGCTTTCCCACCGCGCGAGAAACGCGGCGAGCTCATCATCGGGTTTATCGGGCAAGGCAATTTTTAAGGTGACGTACTGGTCGCCGTGACCACCCGATTTGCCGGTTGCGACACCTTTGCCTTTCAGACGCAAGCGGGTGCCGCCGTTAGCCCTTTTTGGGACCGTCATGGTGACCGGCCCGCTGGTCGTCGGCACTTCGATCTTCGCGCCGCGCACCGCTTCGGCCAGGGTAATTGGCAGCTCGATGTGAATGTCATCGCCCTCGCGGCGGAACAGCTTGTGCGGCCGTACATGTACCTCGACCAGTGCGTCGCCCGACGGCCCGCCGCCGATGCCGGCCATGCCTTTGCCCTTCAGGCGCAACACCTGACCGTCGCGCACGCCGGCGGGTATCGTCAGATCGAGCGTCGCGCCGTCAGGCAGGCTGATGCGTCGTTTGGCGCCGTTTACCGCCTCGAGGAAATCGATGGCGAAACTGTAGCGCGCATCGCCGCCGCGCACGCGGAAGGTTCCACGGCTTTCATCGCCACCCGCGCGCCCAGCCCCGCGGGCGTGACCGAACAGATCGGAGAACACGTCGCCAATGTCGGCAAAATCGGCGAATCCCTCGTTCGAGTGATAGGGATGCCCGGCGCCGGCGTCGGCGTAATGGCGGTAATATTTCTGTTCCGGCCGCTCCTGACCGCCGACGTCGATCTCGCCGCTATCGAAGCGGGCACGCTTGTCGGGGTCGCCCAACAGATCGTGGGCGGCCGCGACCGCCTTGAACCGCTCCTCGGCCGCCCTATCGCCCGGATGCAGGTCGGGATGAAACTCCTTGGCGAGCTTGCGGTAGGCCTTACGGATATCGTCCGCTGAGGCCTCGCGCGCGACGCCGAGCACATTGTATGGGTCGTCAGCCATAGCTTCCCCACAGGTTGGACTTGAGTCTGCGTTGGTTATGTAGGAAGCACGGCGCGCCGTTTCACCATATTGACGCCAATCAGCCGCCGCTGCGCCGATATTTGGCTACGGATATTC
>JAPUHN010000377.1 GCA_027297685.1 Alphaproteobacteria bacterium
CATCGGCATCGGAGTGCCCGATCAAGGCTTGGTCGTGGGCGATCGTTATACCGGCCAGCCGCACCCCATCGCCCGGCCCGAAGCGATGAACGGCGAACCCCGAGCCGACACGCGTTTCGGTTGCCGCCGCCCGCCAGCGGCCGGCCCGCGCTAAATCGTCTTCGGTGGTGATTTTGATATTTTCTTCCGCGCCGGCCACCATGGTCACCGGCATCGTCGGTATGTTCGCGCGCCTGCGCCGCCTTGTGCGCTTCAAAAATAGCGTCGAATCGAAAACCCTGCGGCGTCTGCGCCCGCCATAAATCGGCGCGATCCACCGTCGTCGCAACTATGCCCTGCGACCCTCGCTTCAGGGTGTCGTTGACCGGCAACGCCGGTATAACGGCCGGGCCGTCGTCGAGGGCGATAACCACGCGATCTATCAATTTCGTCGGGACAATGGGCCGCGCGCCGTCGTGGATCAGCACCTTGGCGGGCGCCGGCGCGAAACCGGCTATTGCATGCAATCCTAACCGTGCCGAATCCTGGCGCGTTTCGCCGCCTTCGACCGGTGGCGGAAGGTCCAAGTCCGCTACCGCGTCCCGGTAAAACGCTTCATCGTCGCGGTTGAAAACGACCTGGATCCGATCGATGGCGGGGTGGGCCAGAAACGACTCAACGCTCCGCCGTAAGACTGAGCGTCCGGCCAATTGGCGGTATTGTTTCGGCCGGTCGCCCGGCAGGCGCCGGCTTCGGCCGGCGGCGACGATTAACGCAACGGTGGTTTCCACTTACTGGCCATCTATAACCTAAGTGCGGGTGCGGCACCGTAACGGTGCGCCCGAACCTTGCCAAGGCACGGTCTTTCAGTTGCGCCCGGTGAGCGGTGATACCGTGGCGCGGGTTGTTGTGCACCGCACAATAATCGTGTAATGCTGCACAGAATTTGCGCAGGTCAAATAGTTGCCTAATAAATGAGCATTACCGAATCCTTATCGATCGGCGGCGTGACCATCGCCAACCGGGTCTTGCTGGCTCCCATGTCCGGGGTCAGCGACCAGCCGTTTCGCCGGCTAGCGCGCCAATATTGCGCCGGTTTGGTGTTTTCCGAGATGATAGCGAGCCGCGAAATGCTGCGCCAATCCCGCCAGTCGGAACGTAAATCTAGGATTGAAGGCGAAATAGGTCCGATCGCCGTACAATTAGCCGGTACGGATGCCGATGTGATGGCCGAGGCGGCGCGCGCGGTCGCCGCCCGCGGCGCCGAGATCATCGACATCAATTTCGGCTGTCCGGCCAAAAAGGTCGTCCGCAAGGCATCCGGTTCGGCGCTTATGCGCGACGAACCGCTGGCCACGGCGATCATGGAAGCGGTCGTGGCTGCCGTCGACGTGCCGGTCACGGTCAAAATGCGTACTGGCTGGGACGACGACAACCGCAACGCACCGCGGCTCGCCCGTATCGCCGAAGACTGCGGAATCCAGATGATTACGGTCCATGGGCGCACCCGGTGCCAGTTCTACACCGGCGGGGCCGATTGGTCGTTTATTCGAACCGTCAAAGAGGCGGTCGATATTCCGGTCATCGCAAACGGCGACATTCGTAGCTTTGCGGACGCCGTGAAATGCCTCGCGGCATCGGGCGCCGACGGCGTGATGATCGGTCGGGCAGCCCAGGGCCGGCCCTGGTTCCCGGGCCAGGTTGCCGAATACCTGGCGACCGGCATCGCTGCGCCCGATCCGTCGCCCGCTGAACGCCAGCACATCGCCCGAACGCACTTTAGCGAGATGCTGGGCTACTACGGAATCGAGACCGGCATCCGCAACGCGCGCAAACATATGGGCTGGTACGCGGCCGGTTTTCCCGATGCCAATGCATTTCGTAATCTGGTCAACAATACGATGGATCCGGCGGTCGTGGAGACAGCAATACGCCGTTTCTTCGGCGCAAACGTTGTTGCAGTTGCCGCATGAACTATGCGCGAAATCCGCTGCAGCCGGATAACCCCGCCAACGCAATTGATCCGGCATCGCTCCTCAATTCACTCGGCGAGGCCGTTGTCGCGGTCGCCGCTGACAATCGCATCCGGTTCGTCAATCACGCCGCCGAGGAGTTGCTTGGCGCTGGCGCGCCATTGCTGAACGGACAGTCGCTGAACGACCTCATTCCCTCTGACGCGCCGTTGATTTCCATCGTCGAGCAATGCCGCAGGACCGGCGCGTCGGTCGCCGTGTCCGAAGTCCACCTGGAAAGCCCGCGGATCGGATCCCACGATGTCGATTTGCGCGCCATCTGCTGGTCCGAAGATCCCGATGTCGTCATCCTGACCCTTCGGGAACGCTCGATGGCGCGGCAGATCGATCGTCAAATGATACAGCGGGGCGCCGCCCGATCGGTGACCGCGATGGCAGCCATGCTGGCCCATGAGGTCAAGAATCCCTTGTCCGGCATTCGCGGCGCAGCGCAGCTGTTGGAGGATGTGGTCGACGCTGATAACCAACAACTTACCCAGCTTATTTGCGACGAAACCGACCGCATTGTTGCATTGGTAGACCGAATGGACTCGTTCGCCGACGACCGGCCGCTGGCGCGCGATGCGGTTAACATTCACGAGGTGCTCGACCATGTTCGCCGCCTGGCGGAGAACGGATTCGCCCGCCACCTGCGTATCGTCGAGCTGTACGATCCCTCGCTCCCACCGGTTTATGGGAGTCGTGACCAGTTGGTGCAGGTCTTCCTCAACCTGATAAAAAACGCCGCCGAAGCCGCCCCCGACACAAAGGGCGAAATACAACTGATGACGCGCTACCGCCATGGAATCCGGTTGACTGTTGCCGGCGGCGCCGAACATGTCGAGCTCCCTCTGGAAATTACCGTGCGTGACAACGGGGCAGGGGTTCCCGACGATATAAAGTCCTGTTTGTTCGACCCTTTCGTGTCGACCAAGCAAAACGGTACCGGTCTCGGCCTCGCGCTAGTGGCCAAAATCGTCGACGACCATGGCGGCTTGATCGAGGTGCGTTCAGTGCCACGGCGGACCGAATTTCGCGTCCTACTTCCTAAACAACCCAACCTGCGAGGACCCGGAAAATGAGCGCAGCTACCATCTTGATCGCCGATGACGACCAGGGAATTAGGACGGTTCTGAGCCACGCGCTGGGGCGGGTGGGCCACGACGTCCGCACGACAGGTACGGCTGCAAATTTATGGCGCTGGGTTTCCGAAGGCGAAGGCGATTTGGTCATAACCGACGTTGTCATGCCGGACGAAAATGGATTGGATATGGTGCCGCGCATTCGCAAACTGCGACCCGATCTTCGCATCATCGTCATGAGCGCCCAGAACACACTGCTCACAGCGATACGCGCGACCGAGCGCGGCGCCTTCGAATATCTGCCGAAACCGTTCGACTTGAAGGAATTGATCGAGGTCGTTCAGCGCGCGCTGACGTCACCCAAAGACGTCGCCACACCAGTCGCCCGCGAGCCTGCGTGGGAAGACGAAGAAAAGTTACCGCTCATCGGGCGGTCACCGGCCATGCAGGAGATCTACCGCGTATTGGCGCGACTGATGGGCACCGACCTAACGGTGATGATTACCGGCGAGTCCGGAACCGGCAAGGAACTCGTCGCGCGTGCGCTGCACGATTACGGCAAGCGCAGCTACGGGCCATTTATCGCCATTAATATGGCTGCGATCCCGCGCGAGCTTATTGAGAGCGAGCTATTCGGCCATGAGAAGGGGGCGTTTACCGGCGCGACGAGCCGGTATGCCGGCCGCTTCGAGCAGGCCGACGGTGGCACGCTATTTCTCGATGAAATTGGAGACATGCCGGTCGAGGCGCAGACCCGGCTTTTGAGAGTCCTGCAGGAAGGCGAATATACAACGGTGGGGGGTCGTGCGCCGATCACCGCGAACGTGCGTATCATCGCCGCGACCCATCGCGATTTGCGGACCGCAGTGCGCCAGGGTTTGTTTCGCGAAGACCTTTACTACCGCTTGAACGTTGTGCCGTTACGAATTCCGCCGCTGCGCGAGCGCAGTGAAGATATCCCGGAACTGGTCGCCCACTTTCTCAGGCAAGCGCAGGAAGATACATTGCCGGCCATGACCATCGAGCCCCAGGCGATCGAACGTTTGCAGCGCTATCGTTGGCCTGGCAACGTTCGCGAGTTGGAAAACCTGATCCGTCGTTTGGTCGCGCTCTATAGTCAACACGTCATCGATGTCCGCACAATCGAGGCGGAACTGGCCGACACCTCGGCATTCGGTGGTTCCGACTCTGCTGACGACAGCCAATCGATGAGTGAATCGATCGAGCGCCATGTGCGCACCTATTTTTCGGCAAATGGCGGCGGTCTGCCGCCGCCCGGACTATATGCCCGCGCGCTTCGTGAGTTCGAACAACCGTTAATCACGCTCACGTTGGAAGCGACCGGTGGTAATCAAATCAAGGCGGCCGCGTTACTGGGCGTTAACCGTAATACATTACGTAAGAAAATCCGTGAGTTAGACATCGAGGTGGTGCGCAGCGTAAAATAGCGCAAGACGCCTTTTCGACCGGGACTACCGATAGCGTGTCGCTCGGTCGTTCTTACAAACGTTACCCGGTAGACCTGTGAAACGCCGTAGGATGGGTGTGGATAGCGAAAAAACCCCAAGTAACTACGTTGGCATCAGCGCAGACGATCCCGCCGAATTCTCGGGCGGTATCGGCGGGCGTGTGCCGATGTTGTTGCGGCTACTTGGCAGGTGGACCGATAGCGGCTCGCTTGGACGGCGCTTTTCGATCGGCCTGATGAGCGCCGCGGCGTTCGCTGGCGCTGCAACATTCTTCGCTATCACCAACGTCTCGCGGTTCGGCATCACCCAAGAGACGGTGTTGGCGTTGATCGTTGTCGATCTTGCGCTCGTTTTGTTGCTGGGCGTGACGATCACGTGGGTGTTGGTCCGCCTGTGGACGCAACGGCGTGCTGGAACCGTAGGCGCCCGCTTGCATCTCAAACTTGTATCGCTATTTGCCTTGGTCGCCGTCGTGCCGGCGATTATCGTTGTCATATTGGCGGCAATGATTTTCAACACCCAGGTGCAGGCGTGGTTTAACGAACGGGTTCGTACGGCCGTTGAAAATTCGGTCGTGGTCGCTAACTCCTATTTAGCCGAACATAAACGTGTTATCTCCGCCGACGCGGTGGCGATGGCGCAGGATTTGAACCGCTCGTGGCCGCGTTTCGTTGCCGACCTGCCATCGGTGCAGCGAACCGTAGAAATACAGGCAGCACTTAGATCCCTACCGGAAGCGATTGTTTTCGATTCGTCCGGCCAGATCATTGCCCGGGCGGGGCTGACGATGTCCCTCGAGCTCGAGCGGCCGCCTTCATCGGCCGTTCAACAGGCGGAGCAAGGGAATATTGTCATACTGACCAGTGACGCCGACGACCGGGTCCGTGCCTTAATCGGCCTCGACACCATTCCACGTGCCTATTTATATGTCGGCCGATTTGTCGATTCGAACGTTATACGCGCCGTCGAACGCACACAGCGGGCCGCTCAAGCGTATGCGCAACTCGAGTCGCGACGCACCGGGTTGCAACTACAGTTCGCCACGATTTTTGTGATTGTCACATTGTTGTTGCTGCTCATCGCCGTCGGCGTCGCGCTGGGCTTCGCCAATCAAATAACCCGACCGATTGCCCGTCTCGTGCGCGGTGCCGAGCTGGTGCGGTCGGGCAACCTTGGCGTGCGCATCGACGAAGGCGAGGGGACGGATGAATTCGGCATGCTGACCCGGGCCTTCAATCGGATGACGCGCCAGCTCGACGAACAGCGCAGCGAACTCATCGAAGCCAATCGCCAGTTGGAAGATCGCAGGCGGTTTACCGAAGCTGTATTAGCGGGGGTTTCGGCGGGCGTTGTCGGGCTCGATCGGGAAGGCCGCGTCAACCTGCCCAACCGCTCGGCAACGGTTTTGCTAGGCGCCAAGATGGGCGAGTTGGCCGGGCGTCTGCTGGCCGACGTTGTGCCTGAAATGGCGCCGTCGATTGCCCGCGCCATCTCGAACCCGGACCGTTTGGTCGAGGACGATGTTACCCTCAACATCGGCGATGAAAGCCGCACATTGAATGTACGAATCGCGGCCGAGCGCGACAGTAAAAATCATGTCATCGGGTTTGTCGTTACGTTCGACGATATGACCGAGTTGTTGTCAGCGCAGCGAAAAGCGGCGTGGGCGGATGTCGCCCGGCGGATTGCCCATGAAATCAAGAATCCGCTGACACCGATTCAATTATCTGCCGAACGGCTGAAGCGCAAATATGCCGACGAGATAACTTCCGATCGCGAAACCTTCGAGCAATGCACTGAAACGATTATTCGCCAAGTCACTGACATTGGTCGGATGGTCGACGAATTTTCGGCATTTGCCCGAATGCCAAATCCGGTATTTGCAGACACCAACCTAGTCGCAATCTGTTTGCATGCCGTAGTTCTGCAACAGAATGGCAATCCTGACATAAAAATCGAAACCCAATTTCCCGGCGATACGCTTACAGTGGCATGCGACGGGGGATTGATAACTCAGGCGATAACCAATTTATTGCGCAATGCTATCGAGGCCATCGAAGGCCGGACGGCACCTGACGGCGGTGTGACGCTGCCCGGCGGCTTGATCTCTGTTTCGTTGAATGTCCAGGATGAAAAAGTGCGAATCGTAGTCGAAGATAACGGGCGCGGCCTACCCGAAACCCAGCGCGACCGGCTCACCGAACCCTACATCACCACGCGGGCGAAAGGGACCGGTTTGGGATTAGCGATTGTAAAACGTATTATGGAACAGCACGATGGCGATCTGCTTCTGGACGACCGCAGCGTTCCGGATGGAGACGCTGTCAGCGCATCGTCGAACAGCCGCGGGGCGCAGGTAAGTCTGGTTCTGCCGATTAGAACCGAATCCCTGGGCACTGATAGCAATCAGGTTCAGCATTCTACCACTCTCGTTGACGGTTGATTGAACCACCATGGCACACGATATCCTAATCGTTGACGACGAAGACGATATCCGCATGTTGATCGCGGGTATTCTCGAAGACGAGGGCTACGAGACCCGCGAGGCCGACACCAGTGCGGTCGCGCTTTCTCAAGTAGGATCGCGCCGTCCCAGTCTGATTATTCTCGACATCTGGCTCGAAGGCAGCGATCTCGACGGCATGCAACTGCTCGAGACGTTGCAACGCGACCACCCCCATGTGCCCATTGTCATGATCAGCGGGCACGGCTCGATCGAAATGGCGGTACAGGCCATCAAGATGGGCGCCTATGACTTTATCGAAAAACCCTTCAAGTCCGACCGCCTCTTGGTCATCGTTTCGCGCGCGATCGAAGCGGCACGACTGAGGCGTGAAAATGAGGAGCTAAAGTTGCGCGCCGGCGCGGAAGGCGAACTCACCGGAAAATCAACTGCGATAAGTCAACTGCGCCAGGCCATCGAGAAAGCGGCACCGACCGGCAGCCGGGTTTTGATTTCCGGGTCGGCAGGCTCCGGCAAAGAAGTCGTCGCCCGCATGCTGCACAAACTATCGCACCGCACCAACCAGCCCTTCGTCGTGATTAACTGCGCAACCATGGCGCCCGAAAGCTTGGAACTCGAACTGTTCGGGTCGGAGGCCGGCACAACGGGCGCCGACAACACGCCGGCACGCGTGGGATTGTTCGAGCAAGCGCACGCCGGAACGCTGCTACTCGATGAAGTGGGCGACATGCCGTTAGAGACCCAAGGCAAGATTGTCCGCGCGTTACAGGAGCAAACTTTTGTCCGCGTTGGCGGCACACAAAAAATCCATGTCGATGTTCGCGTCGTTGCGACGACAACGCGCGATTTGCAGGCTGAAATTGTCAAGGAGAAATTTCGTGAAGATTTGTACTACCGGCTGAACGTCGTACCTCTCGAGGTTCCCAATTTGGCAAAGCGGCGTGAGGACGTTCCCCTGCTGGTTGAGCATTTCATGCAACAGTCCGCCCAAGTCGCCGGCCTAACGCCGCGCGTTATTGGCACCGACGCCATGGCATCGCTGCAGGGATATGCCTGGCCGGGTAATGTCAGACAACTCCGCAATGTTATCGACTGGTTGTTGATCATGACCCCCGCCGATAGCGATAAACCGATCCAGGTGGATATGCTGCCGCCCGAGATCGGTGCGATATCGCCGTCAATACTGCGTCAGGACTCCAACGTTGAACTGCTTAGCTTGCCGCTGCGCGATGCGCGGGAAGAGTTCGAACGTCAATACTTAAGCGCCCAAGTGACACGCTTTGGCGGTAATATTTCACGCACAGCCAGTTTCGTCGGTATGGAACGGTCAGCCTTACACCGCAAATTAAAGCTGCTGGGTGTGCACAATAGCGCCGTAGGGGTGGGACGAACCGGCAACGGCTCCGTAGAAGACGCAACCAGCTCGAGTGCGTAGTCCCACATCGGATGCGCGCACCTGGTTATCGGCGATAGGATAATCGATATCTCATGAAAGTAATAATTTGTGGCGCCGGCCAAGTTGGCTCCAATATCGCGCGTGAACTCGCGGGCGAACGGGTCGACGTTACGGTGGTCGACCAAAGCGTCGAGCTGATAGCGCGTATTCGCGATACTCTCGATGTCCGTGCCATGGTCGGGCACGCGTCGCTCCCCGACGTGTTGGAAGCCGCCGGCGCGGCCGACGCCGACATGATCATCGCCGTTACGTTCGCCGACGAGGTGAACATGATTGCTTGCCAGGTGGCCCATTCGTTATTCGACGTACCGACCAAAATCGCACGCGTGCGGGCACAAAGTTACCGGCAACCGATCTGGTCGGATTTGTTCAGCCGCGACAACATGCCGATCGATGTGATTATTTCGCCCGAGATCGAAGTAGCTCGCGCGATCAGCCGACGTTTTACGGTGCCCGGTTCGTTTGAAATGTTCCCGCTAGCCGACAACAAGCTGCGCCTCATCGGGGTGCGGTGCGACGAGGAGTGCCCGATTCTCGACACCCCTCTGCGCCAGCTAACGGTCTTGTTTCCTGAACTTCACATCACAATCGTTGGCATTATCCGCCAAAACAAATCGATCGTGCCAAGAGGCGACGACCATCTGGAGACTGGCGACGAAGTATATCTTGTCGTTGATACGGCGCACGTCGCGCGCGCCATGTCGGCGTTCGGCCATGATGAGCCCGAAGCGCGCCGTGTCGTCATCATCGGCGGCGGTAACATCGGTCAAAGTCTGGCGGCGGACATTGAAGAGCATTTTACCGGGGTGAGCGCCCACCTCATCGAAATCGATAAGGAGCGAGCCACCGCCGCTGCGCAGATGCTGTCAAAAACAACGGTGATCAACGGCGACGCGCTGGATCCGGAAATACTGATCGAGGCCAATGTCGGTAATTCGGCGACCGTCGTCGCCGTATCCAATGACGACGAAGTTAACATTCTTGCCTCGTTGCTGGCCAAACGATATGGCGCCGAACGGGCCGTCACGCTGGTCAACAGCACCACCTATACGCCACTGCTGGCACCTTTGGGCATCGACGTGGTGGTAAGTCCACGCGCTATCACCGTCTCCACCATACTGCAGTATGTCCGCCGTGGACGCATACGATCGGTACATTCGATCGGTGAAAATTTCGGCGAGGTTATCGAGGCAGAGGCGCTAGAAACGTCCAGCCTGGTTGGCCACTCGATCCTCGACGCTCGGCTGCCATCGGGCGTGATTGTCGCGGCAATTCTGCGCAATGATGAGGTGCAAAGGGTTGACAAAGACACGGTGATCCAAGCGGGCGATCGGGTGGTTCTGTTCGCGACCAAAGAAGCAGTTCGGAAGGTCGAAAAGATGTTCGCCGTACGTTTAGAATTTTTCTAGTAGTGAAAGCTCGCAGATTTTCAGTTAATCCCGCTGAATTGAAGGGCCGATAACTCACACCTCATACTGGCTTTCCTAAATTTCGCGATACGGGTTCATATTCTACCGGATGCCTGCCGTGGACAACGGCACTCGGTACGGTATTCGTCGGTCGCGCGAGGCCACCGGCCCGAGCGGCGATGTGATCATCCGCCGCGATAATCGTCCAAAGCGAAATAGGCAAGGTAATTAAAGCGTCCTTCTGTCTTCTGTTTAAGCAAACAACGGAGAACACGGCATAGCTGTCTGTTTTATAAGGAATATTTGATCATCGACGCTATACTGGTTCCGCTAAGATTACCTTGTTGCCGAAACGGAGTTCCGCCAATGCCGCGTATCGCTTATGTAAACGGCGCCTATATTCCCCATCGGTACGCGAGCGTTCATATCGAGGACCGCGGGTATCAATTTTCCGATGGGGCTTACGAGGTCGTCAATACCTATCGTGGACGGCTCATCGACGAGCTCCGCCATTTGCAGCGGCTCGACCGATCCCTCAGCGAACTATCCATCGCCTCACCAATGGCGCAGCAAGCGATGCGCCTGGTTATGCGCGAGGTTGTGCGGCGCAACCGCATGACCACCGGGCTGTTGTACATCCAAGTCACCCGCGGCGTCGCTCCCCGCGATCATAAGTTTCCGCGGTCGATTAAGCCCGCCATGGTGATGACCGCACGCTCGATACCGGAATTTCCTCAGGAAATGGTCGATGATGGCGTCAAAATACTCACAATCGCGGACATTCGCTGGGCGCGTTGCGATATTAAAAGCGTGGCGCTTTTACCTAATATTCTGGCCAAGCAAGCCGCGGCCGAGACCGGAGCTTACGAGGCATGGTTGGTCGACGAATGCGATTATGTCACCGAAGGGTCTTCGTCGAACGCCTGGATCGTAACGGTGGATAATATTTTGGTTACCCAGCCCACCGGCCGGCGAATCTTGGCGGGGATTACCCGCCAGGCAATCATAAGTCTTGCTGGCGAGTTGGGTTACACCGTCGAAGAGCGCCCCTTCACCGTTACCGAGGCCTATCAGGCAAAAGAGGCATTTATGAGCAATTCTTCCCACTTTGTTACGCCGGTGACACAAATCGACGATGCAGTGATCGCCAACGGTAAGCCGGGCAACCTGACAATAGAACTGCACCAACGTTATGTTCGCTTCATGGAGGAGTCAGCGCCGATAGATTCTCTTATGGGATAATTTGGAGTTTTTTTTCGGCTGGCACTAGAATTCCTGCACTCATCGCATAAGCTATAGGTGCTATAGGTTAAACCCAATAACAATAATTCGACCCGGGGAAAATCGATTTGGCGGATTAGCCCGCCTTTGCATAACAACAAAAAAACAGGCCGAGGTTAGAAAAATGGCTGCGGAGAAATCCCAAAACGTCCAAGACGTTTTCTTAAATCATATTCGAAAGACCAAGGTCCCGGTTACGGTTTTCCTAGTCAATGGCGTAAAGTTGCAGGGCGTCGTCACATGGTTTGACAATTTCTGCGTTCTGTTGCGCCGGGATGCGCATTCCCAACTTGTCTACAAGCACGCAATCTCGACAATAATGCCATCGGCGCCGGTTCAATTGTTTGAACCGGAAACCGAAGAAGCCGAAGCTGCCGAGTAACGCACCGGTTTTGGGAACCCCTAACGGTCACGTTACACGCTCGAACGGCGCCCCTTCGACGCCGACAGTCGTTCTGCAACCGGAGCTACGGACCCCGTCCGCCAAACACCGTTCGTCGGCCGCGTCGCTCTCCGAGACGGTTGGATTGGCGGAGGCAATCGGCGTTGAGGTTGTCGAGGCGCGGGTCGTCGCGGTTTCTAGACCGCGACCGGCGACGCTTTTCGGCTCCGGTATCGTTTCTGAATTCGCCGATCGTATCGGCCAGTTCGACGCCGAACTTGTAATCGTCGGGGTGCCACTGACACCGATCCAGCAGCGCAATCTGGAACGCGCTTGGAATGCAAAAGTCATCGACCGTACCGGCTTAATCCTGGAGATATTCGGCGACCGCGCGCGTACCCGCGAAGGATTGCTCCAAGTCGACCTTGCGGCGCTGTCCTATCAACGCAGCCGGCTGGTGAGGTCGTGGACCCATCTCGAACGCCAGCGCGGCGGTGCCGGGTTCCTGGGTGGCCCCGGTGAAAGCCAGCTCGAAATCGATCGACGCCTGATCGATCAGCGTATCGCCAAGTTGAAGCGGCAACTCGAGAAAGTCCGACGAACCCGCGGCCTCCATCGGGCAGCGCGGCAGCGTGTGCCGTATCCGGTGGTTTCGTTGGTCGGTTACACCAATGCCGGCAAGTCGACCCTGTTCAATCAACTTACAGATGCGGACGTTCTGGCCGAAGACATGCTGTTCGCCACATTGGACCCGACCATGCGCGCATTGGTTTTGCCGTCGCGTCAGAAGGTCATCCTGTCGGATACTGTCGGATTTATTCAAGACCTGCCACCGCACCTGGTTGCGGCCTTCCGGGCGACCCTGGAAGAGGTCGTCGCGTCCGATCTCGTGTTGCATGTACGTGATATCGCGCACCCTGAAACGGTCGCGCAGCGTAGCGATGTGAACGTCATTCTTACCGACTTGTTTGGCGCCGCCGATTTGGAATCGGAGGGAGTCCCTCCAATCCTGGAGGTTCTGAACAAGATAGATCTGCTCGACGACAGTGAGCGTCCGCATGTCGTCAACCAGGCCTCCGGCGAATCCGATGCCGTCACTTTATCGGCCCTATCGGGCGAGGGTTGCGACGCGCTGCTGCGGAAAATCGATGATCAATTGCTGGCACACCACGTCGTCACCGACATCGATATCCCACTGTCGGACGGTGCGACTTTGGCGTGGCTATACCGGCGAGGCGATGTGCTTGAACGTGACGACCGCCAGATGACGGCGCACGTGCGTGTCCGCCTGAGCCCAGCCGATCGTTCTCGGCTCGCCCAGCGCCAACTCGATGGATCTGGAACCGACTAAACGTGTCGCGCCGTACACCCGGATCGACTGTCGACATCGAAACAGTATCCCGGCTGCTGCGCGAAGTTGCGGCCAACATAATCCTGCCGCGGCACCGAAAGCTCGGCGACGGTGACATCACTGAAAAAGACCATGGCGAATTAGTTACGGTCGCTGATTTAGAAACGGAGAAGTGGCTCAGCCGCGAGCTTTCGAACCTGCTGCCCGGTAGTAGCGTTGTCGGCGAGGAGGCGGCATACGCCGACCCTAAAGTGTTCGAGCGGTTGTCGGGAGACGGCCCGGTTTGGGTCATCGATCCAGTGGACGGCACCCACAATTTCACCAAAGGAAGCGAGATATTCGCCACCATAGTAGCCCTCGTGCATAGTGGTGAAACCGTTGCCGGGTGGATCTACGAGCCGATCGGCCAGACTCTGGCGCAGAGCGAGCTTGGCGCCGGTGTGGTGGTTGACGCCGTTCGCATCCGCCTTGGCGCGCAGCAGGTCCACGGTCGTTGCGATGGTGTCGCGGCCCGCCACCTGTTCGAGCGAGCCGACCGCGACGAAAGCTTCATCGATAAGGTCTTCCGGCCGAGCTGCGCCGGTCATGAATACATCCAAATTATGCGAGGTGAGCGCCGGTTCACCGCCTACACGAAACTGATGCCGTGGGATCATGCAGCCGGCAGCTTCATGGTCCGCGAAGCTGGTGGTTACAGTGCCTTGCTCGACGGCAGCCACTATGACGTGGCGCAGTCGATTGGTAATTTGCTCAACGCGCGCGATGAACAATCCTGGCGGCGCGTACAATCGATTTTGGCGGACGATAAAGGAGGAAAGTAAAGCGATGGCTGACGGCAGCAAAGTGGCGTTTATCGGGCTTGGTGTGATGGGCTATCCCATGGCAGGCCATCTGGCGGCGGCCGGTCATACGGTTACGGTTTATAACCGCACCGCTTCGAAAGCCGACGCTTGGGTAAACCAGCACGGCGGCCAAGCAGCAGCGACGCCGCGAAGCGCTGCCGAAGGCGCCGACATTGTGTTTGCCTGCGTCGGCAACGACGACGACGTGCGCAGCGTCACTCTGGCCGACGGTGGCGCACTCGACGGCATGAAGGCGGGCGCTATCTTTGTCGACCATACGACGGCGTCGGCCGATTTGGCGCGCGAGCTCTACAAGCAAACGGGCGATCGCGGTATTGGCTTTCTCGACGCACCGGTCTCGGGAGGGCAGGCGGGCGCTGAGAATGGCGCGCTGACAGTGATGGTTGGCGGCGACGCCGATATCTTCGAACGCGTCAAGGCGATCATCGACTGCTACGCGCGCGCGTGCGAAAGAATGGGCGAGGCGGGTACCGGACAGCTTGCCAAAATGGTCAACCAGATTTGCATCGCCGGCATCGTTCAGGGCCTCTCCGAAGCCACAAATTTTGGCCTCAAGGCCGGCCTCGACATGGCCAAGGTGATCGACGTTATCTCGAAAGGAGCGGCCCAGTCGTGGCAGATGGAAAATCGCTGGGAGACGATGGTCGCCGGTAAGTTCGATTATGGCTTCGCTGTCGACTGGATGCGCAAGGATTTGGCGATCTGCCTCGCCGAGGGCAACAAGAACGATGCCCGTCTGCCGGTTACCGCGTTGGTCGACCAGTTCTACGCCCAAGTCCAGGCGCGTGGCGGCAGTCGCTGGGATACATCGAGCCTGCTTCACCTCTTAGCGAACGACTAGAGCAGATTAAATCTAAGACTTGGTTGTGTGCTCATGAAAGCAGACGGTTCAAATTGGTGACCGCCACCATCGCCATTAGTGTCAACGGAACAGAATCACGCCGTCCACGGCACCATGAGCCGACATGCTACACAGTCTGTCATTACACATAGATTCCAAGTACATCGGCCGTTAATCTCTCACGATGACGGAACGCACTCAGCGCAGACTGGCGGCGATCGTATTGGCCGATGTGGTCGGCTATTCGCGCCTCATGGGCGTGGACGAGACCGGCACGCTGGCAGCACTTCGGGCCCATCGTTCGGAGTTGATCGATCCCCTTATTGCCGAACATGGCGGGCGCATCGTCAAGACCATGGGCGACGGGCTGCTGCTGGAATTCCCGTCCGTGGTTGGAGCCGTCAAATGCGCTCTCGAGATTCAACACGGCATGGTCGAACGCAATACCGGCATCGCAGACATCGACGCCTTACGCTTCCGTATCGGCGTTCATCTCGGCGATGTCATTGTCGAGGGCGACGATATATTCGGAGACGGCGTCAACGTGGCTTCTCGTATCGAAGCGCTCGCCGATCCGGACGGTATCGCAATCTCCGATGACGCGCATCGCCAGGTGCGCGATCGGCTAGACGTCGCGTGGCAGGACCGCGGCGAGCATCGAGTCAAGAATATCGCGCGCGTCATATCGGTGTGGCATTGGACATCCGGTGAAAAACAGGCGTCGGCAATTGCGACGGCCGCGAGCGAACCGCCGGCAGAGCCGGAGGAGGCGTCGATCGCCGTCTTGCCTTTCAACAACATGTCCGGCGATCAAGAGCAGGAATATTTTGTCGATGGAATTACCGAGGACATCATCACCGAGCTTTCCAAAATCCCCGGACTACTGGTGATCTCGCGCAACTCCACTTTTACCTACAAAGGGAAGGCAACCAAAGCGCAGGACATCTGCCGCGATCTGGGCGTGCGCTACGTCATGGAAGGTAGCGTGCGCAAAGCCGGTGAGCGGGTACGGATTACTGCGCAGCTCATCGACGGGCGTTCCGGCGGGCACCTCTGGGCCGAGCGCTACGACCGGGAACTGGCCGATATATTCGCGGTGCAGGATGACGTCACGGAAAAGATTGTGCGCGCGCTTGAAGTCAACCTTGTCGAGGGCGCGCAAAACCGGCCGGCGCGCGTGGAAACAGAAAATCCGGCGGCCTATGACTGCGTTCTGCGCGGGCGCGAGCAGTATCGCCTGTTCTCGAAGGACGCCAATCTCAATGCGCGTCGGCTGTACGAAAAGGCAATCGAGCTCGACCCGAATTATGCGGCAGCACATGCCGGACTGGCCATGACTTGTCTCCATGATTGGTTTGCCGGATCCTCGGGTACCCTCGACCAGGCCTACAAACTGACGATGAAAGCCAATGCGCTCGATCCCACACTGCCGCTGGTATACGAGGCGCTGGGTAATGTTTATCTGTTCAGAAATCAGTACGAGGAAGCTGTTAGCGCGATCGGGCAATGGATAGAGATCGAGCCCGGCAATGCCGACGCCTACGCCAATCTCGCAGGTAATTTGCAATTCGCCGGCCAGTCCGAGCGCGTAAAACCGCTGATCGAAAAAGCCATGCGCCTCAACCCCTTCTACCCCTTTTATTATATTCTGTATGTGGGCCAAGCAGATTTGGCGATGGGGCGATACGAGGAAGCCCTAGAATCTTTACAGCGGAGCGCCGCCCACAATCCCGAAGCCCTGCCGACGCACCTCTATCTCGCTGCCTGCTACGGTCATTTGGACCAGGATGCGCCCGCGCGCAAGGCATTGGCCGAGGTGTACAGGATCTACCCCGATTTTTCGACGGCGTGGGTGAAAACCTACTTTCCCTACCAGCGTGCCGCCGACTCCGATCGGCTGATCGACGGCCTGCGTAAAGCCGGCCTATCCGAATGACCGCTTATTGGTTATCAACGGACATTGCGAGGGACACCGTTTGTGCAACCCAGCAACTAGGCCGACGCTTTAGCGCGTTGCCACAACGCCTCCAATTCCGCCAAATCGGCGTCGCGGGGTTGCCGGTCTTCAGTGGCCAGCGCCGCCTCGACGGCACGAAAGCGGCGCTCGAACTTAGCATTGGCCGAACGCAGCGCGGCTTCCGGATCGACCTTCACATGGCGCAGCACGTTCACACACGAAAACAACAAATCGCCGGCTTCTTCGCGCAAGCGTTCTGAATTACCGCCGCCGTCAATTTCGGATTTCAGCTCGCCCAGCTCCTCCAAGACCTTCTCAAGCACCGGCGCAACATCCGGCCAGTCGAAACCAACCCGTGCGGCGCGCTTCTGAAGCTTCTCCGCCCGCATCAAAGCGGGGAAGGCGGCCGGTACATCGTCCAAAACACTTGGCAGCCTACCGGCTTTCGCTGCCTTGCCGGCGCGCTCGGCAGCTTTCAGGTTCTCCCAAGACTCATTCACTTCGGACGGGTCGTTGGCACTATTGCTGCCAAATACGTGGGGATGTCGCCGGATCAATTTATCCGCTATCGCGCCGGCGACATCGTCGAAGACAAAATCGTCCTGTTCCTCAGCCATACGGGAATGAAAGACCACCTGCAGCAACAGATCGCCGAGTTCGTCGCGCAGCGCGTCCATATCGCGGCGATCTATCGCGTCGGCGACCTCGTAGGCTTCCTCGATGGTGTAGGGAACGATAGTTTCGAACGTTTGCTGAACGTCCCACGGGCACCCTTCGGTTGGGTGGCGCAGGCGAGCCATGACGTCGATTAGTTTTTCGATGTTCGCAGTTGGCATTTGGGGTCGGTCCGTATCGGATAGCGGGACCGAGAGACTAGTCAACAGCGAGAGTCGAATAAAGGCGTCTGGAAGTTGAGCGCGCACGACGACGCGAAAACAGCCCTAAAAAACAATCATCCGCGACGTCTTATTGATGGTCACGGGATCCAGGCCAACGAGACCGCCAATAAGGAAATTATGGGTATAGGCCAGAGCGACCGTGACCCGGCTACCCGACTGATTGTTCGGCTGCCAGGTGACATCCACATTGAGCGCCGTTGCGGGAACGCCGACAGCCTGGGTTCGGATAAAAGTCTCGATATCCGCAGCGCTCGCCGGCGTCGGACTTGCACCGCCATTGACGACGGCAAAGCGGGCGCCCTCTGCAGCAGCGTTTTCGATCGTCGAGGAAGACCAAAGCAGCAAGCTGACGTCGAAAAGGCCAGCGGTAATCAATATCAATACAGGCAATGCGAATCCGAACTCGATTGCCATCGCGCCACGCCGATCGGCGCGCAACCGCCGCCAATGTCTCGACAAATTTATCAGACGCGCGGCCATCGCTAGCGCACCCTCATGCTGCTGTTAGCGGCGAGTGTTATCGTTGTTGGAACTCCGGGAAATCCGAACCACAGATCGACGGCCTCGGTTATCGATA